>NZ_JBYUVT010000004.1:0-415804 GCF_058135255.1 Flavobacterium sp. LK-23 | reverse complement strand
GATTTGCTGGTTCCTTTCTCGCTAGATGCTAATGCAAATGAATAATGTTTAACAACTACTAATTCTACACACTCAAGTTTGAATTCATAGCTGTGCTTGACTTTTCTTTCCATAAAAATGCCCCCAAATAGCGTCTAACTTTTTGGGGGCAGTGCATTAGAACAGCCTTTTTTAAATTCTTTTTTTTATATAAAAAGTCTAAGTAGTTGTAGTTGGTAACAAAAAAAGAACGTTACTTTATCAAAGCTTTAACTTCAATAAAAAATGACAAATCTAAAAAACCGGGGAAAAGAAGCCAGCGATGATGCGCTCTTCGGAACTTTAAAAATGCAACAGAAACTAAAAGAAGCTGTTGCAGATATGCGCTACTTTCTTAGCAGAGGTTATGGCGAAAAAGCAACATTGGTTTTGGTTGGAAATCGCTACCGTTTAAATGCGCGTCAGCAACAAGCTGTTCGTGGAATGAGTGCTTCTCAAAGTCAGATTGAAGACCGAAAATCAAAGGAAATTCAAAATAAGGATCTAGAAGGGAAAGAAATTGTTATTGATGGTTTTAATGTGTTAATTTTGCTGGAAAGCATCTTATCAAAAGCCTATGTTTTTACAGGATTAGATGGTTACATAAGAGATTTGTCAAGTGTTTATGGAACTTACAGAAAGGTAAATCAGACTTCGCAGGCGATTGACATAATAGTGGATTTTTTTAGAAACGAAAAAGTAAAAACGGCGCATTGGTTGTTTGATAAACCCGTTTCTAATAGCGGGAAATTAAAACAGATAATTGAAGAAATCGCTTTGAAAAATTGTTTGGATTGGAAAGTCGAACTAGTCAATAATCCTGATAAAGTTATGGCAGAAAGTAATCAAATTGCGATAACATCTGACGCGTGGATTTTAGATCATGCTTTGGCAAATTTTAATTTGATGAAATATGTTTTGACTCATCTCAATATAACTGAAACTATAATTTGCAGTGAATAAATTTAAAAAAGAATGTTCTTTTTTAAATGAGGCCAAAGCTGTAATTCTTTAAAAAATAATGAAAGAAAACAATAACAACAATACCTATATTTTTGATGATGAAGAATGGAAAAGCTGTATAAAGGTTTTACAGGCTTTAAAAGACAATCCGTTGGAGAATCCTGACAACGATTTATTTGCGGGTTTGATTACCAAAATTCATAAAAATGCCAAAAAAAATATCCGAAGCGTCAGTTATACTTCAAAAAAGCAGCAGGATTTTCAGGTTAGTATAAACGCGACTATAGTATCAAAAGCTTTAAAAGGAGAAACATTATTTTCAGAAAAAGAAAATCCAGAAGAACAACAATTTACCGAATTAAATCTGCCTAAAAATTGTTATGCCTGTAATCGGTCTTATAAGTTGGCCCATAGTTTCTACACAAGACTTTGTCCAGAATGTGCAGAAGAAAACTATGAAAAACGTTTTCAGAATATAGATCTAAAAGGAAGAAACGTAATTTTAACTGGCGGACGAGTAAAGGTAGGTTTTGCAACAGCTTTAAAATTATTGCGAAGTAATGCCAATGTTGTACTTACAACCCGTTTTCCTGCGCTTGCGTTAGAACAGTTCAAACTTGAAGAAGATTTTGAGCAATGGGGAGAAAATCTGATTATCTATGGTCTGGATTTACGAAATCTAAATGCTATTAATGAATTTGTATCGTTTTATAAATCCAAATTTGACAGTTTGGACATTTTAATAAATAATGCGGCTCAAACTATAAAATATCCAGATGAATATTATGTTCCATTAATTAGAAAAGAAGAAAACCTGCTTGGAGAATTTTCGGTAAATGTCCATCTGATTGCCAATAAAACTCAAGTAACATCAGAGGTAAAAGCTTTAGAGTATGGTTTTGAAGAACAAACCGAAATCGCACTTTCGCGTTTTGGACAACCTGTTGATAATCGGGATAAAACCAGTTGGAATTCTACTTTGGAAGAAATTAGCATGTATGAGCTTGTTGAGGTTAATCTGATCAATCAAATTGCGCCTTATTTCCTCATAAAAGAACTTAAACCATTATTTTTAAACTCAGCATTTCATGAACGTTTTATTATAAATGTGACATCTTCTGAAGGTATATTTAGTTATACTAACAAAACGATTTTTCACCCTCATACTAATATGACAAAAGCAGCACTGAATATGATGACACTTACTTCTGCCAAAGAATTTGCAGAAGATGCCATCTTTATGACCAGTGTAGATGTTGGCTGGATTTCGACCGGAGCAAGAGAAAGTCTGCGAAAAAAGCAGTTTGAAGAAGGATATATTCCGCCGCTGGATTCTGTAGATGGAGCCAGCAGAATTTTTGATCCAATCGTGCAGGGTATTAAAGGAAAAAGTATATTTGGGGTCTTGTTGAAAAACTACAAAGTTTCCAATTGGTAAAAGTTAGGATAGTAGTTTAATTGGAAAAATATTCCCGCCACAGGAAAAGTTTTGGGTTCGAGTCCCAACTATCCACTAGGGTGTTAGCTCAATTGGAAGAGCGTTCCCCACCACTGGGAAAGGTACAGGTTCGAGTCCAGGTGCACCCTTTTTTTTTAAAGTTGCAAAGGTTCAAAGAGACAGAGTGACAAAGGTTTTTGTTTGTTAATTTTTGCTTCAAAACTTTAAAAAAAAAACTTTTTGTCTTAGCGCCTTCATGGCAAATAAAAATATAAAGGTGTTAGCTCAATTGGAAGAGCGTTTACCCAGCAGGTAAGAGGTTGCAGGTTCGAGTCCAGGCACACCTTTCTTTTTTAAGTTACAAAGACGCATAGTTTCAAATTGACAAAGGTTTTTTTGCTTCAAAACTTAAAAAGAAAACTTCGTGTCTTAGTGCCTTCGTGGCAAATAAAAAATACAAAGATGTTAGCTCAATTGGAAGAGCAACTGTTTGCTAAACAGAAGGATGCAGGTTCGAGTCCTTGCCCACCTTTTCTTAAATACGCATTTTCGCGGTAGTAAATTCCTTAAAACATGCGTTCAATTTATTTAAATTGTATACTGTTGAATATCAGAGTAATTAAGTTGGTTTAAAAAAAATATGTTAAAATTAATTTCACTAGCCAATTTAAATTATGACAAAATATACTACATTTGTAGCCATAATTAATATATTAAAATACATATGACACTTTCAATCGCAAAATATTTTGACCACTTAGCAGGAGAACTTCCGGCTAAAGTATCAGGATGCAATATGTATTTTTATGAAATTAAAATGTAAAATTTAGAGTCAAACTCATCATAAAACAGAAAAGCGTCCTCAAAGTAGGGCGCTTTTTTTGTTTTTAACCACTTTGACTTCGTTCATTGTGACAATAAAATAGAATAGAAAGACAATAAAAATGATAGAATATTAAACCATAACTTAAAAAACTAAAAAAATAATTGACAAAATGTTTAATGATTAAACCAAATAGCGAAATATAATCTTGAAAAGTAATCTGATGAGTAACAGTCATTTGATAAAAAGAGAAATCTGCACCAGTTTGCGGACAGGGATTTCTTTGGTTTAATTTTTAGTATAACTAATTGATAATCAGAAAAATAATCTTAAAAAAATATTTGGAAATATGATTTTTTCGACATTATCTTTGCCGAACAAAATTGAAACACAGCGTTTCAAATAATAACAAGAATTTAAAATATAATACAGCATACAAAATGGCTTTACAAAATAAAATATCATACGGATTACCACTAAACGCAAGATTCGATCTTGGACGTTTGACAATGCAGGTGCATCAATATAGGCAATAGGATAGTTATATCACGTTGAATTTTGTAAAGCACCTTTGATCGGGTGCTTTTTTTATGCCCAAAAAAATGATTTTGTAGCTCAGTTGGATAGAGCGTCTGCCTACGAAGCAGATGGTCGAAGGTTCGAATCCTTCCAAAATCACTTGTTCTCTAGAAGGAACTGGCTCATTGGGGTTACTGGCTAACCTTCCCGATTGTCTCTCGGGAGAAACGGGTTCGACTCCCGTATGAGCCGCTTTTTTAAAGTTTCTAAGTTTCTGAGATGCTAAGATTCTAAGTTACTTAAATAGACCTGGGAAGATAACGGAGGTTGTTTACCCGCTTTGGATGCGGAAGCTCGCAGGTTCTCCCGATAGCTATCGGGACTGCTTCCCAGACAAATGAAATGGTTTTTTAAAGTTGCTAAGATTCAGATTTAAAAGTTTAAAAAACTTAATCCCTTAGCATCTCTGCAACTTAGAAACTTAATTAAAAATGCAGGAATGGTGAAATGGTAAACACGACTGATTTAGAATCAGTTTCCTGAGAGTTCGAGTCTCTCTTCCTGTACAAAATGAAGATTAAAAAAAATATACAATGAAAAAGATAAGCACATTATTCGCCAAAGATCCTAATGATTTAGGAAGGGTTATAGATAAAATTAATGTTGAAAACAAATGGGTTTTTGAAGGAGAAGCTATTGCAACCAGAAAATTTGACGGTACATCTGCCGCAATTATAGAGGGTGAAATATTTAAAAGGTTTGATGCTAAAAAAGGAAGAACAATTCCGTTGGGAGCAATTCCTTGTCAGGAAGCAGATCCAATTTCGGGACATCACCCACACTGGTTAAAATGTGATCGTTCAAAATCGGAGGATAAACATTTCTTTGAAGGTTTTGATGGATTAGAAAATAAAGTTGACGGAACTTACGAATTATGCGGACCTAAAGTACAAGGAAACCCGGAAAATTTTGAGAAACATACATTGGTAAAACACGGAAGTGAAATACTTGATTTTGTAAGTCTTGATTTTAAGGATTTAGAAATATTCTTATCAGAAAATGACATTGAAGGTATTGTTTTCCATCACATTTCAGATGAGCGAATGTGTAAATTAAGAAAATCAGATTTTGGTATTAAACGAATGAAATTAGAATCTGTATAAAAAGTAAATAACGCTAAAAAGTAAAAAAATGAAAGAATTATACAACCGAATAGCCCTTGTTGGAATTGAACAAGAAGAGTATGATGTAATAAAAGCCAGTTATTCAGGACATATTATTTGGCATCAGTCTATTCCTAAAATCGTAGTAAAAGATGAAGTGCTCTATATCGAAAAAGCCAATGGAGTTGGAATGCTTCCAGTTGATAAAGTGGTTTATTATGGAATTTACGATAATGATTTCGATTTTATTACTGGTTTAGCAATTTGGCGAGGAGACTGTTATCCGAATGCGGTAGCAATGTTGGATTGCCGATTTAAGATTCCGTGTCTGGTAAAAGCATTATCTCTTTCGAAATTTAGTGCACCCCGTGGGTTTATAAGTGCTGGAGCTTCTGTAACTATTGAAAATGATACGGTTGCCAAATGGGGTAATTGGCATTGCGGCGAGAATAAACATCGTTTTACAGGAGAATGGGAAAGCAAATTTACGGCTACAATTGAACCTTATTATGAAGGAGAAGCCGTTCGTATCATGATGATTGGAGATGTTTATTGGCAGATTAAATTAGAAGGAGACGATTGGTTAAAATCTATTCATCCTGATAACACAGGTTTTATGCCTGTTGATGAAGATTTGTTAGCAGATACAATTTATATAAAAGAAACTTTGAAGATGGATATGATTGGAAATGATTATATCGTTGGAAAAGATGGTTCTAAATATTTGTTAGAAGTAAATCATATTCCGAACATAACTCGATTTGATGAAGTAAGAGAAGCTTATTTATCGACGGTTATAGAATGGATTAATTAAAAAAAATATCCTGCGCAGAATAATTGCGCAGGATCATTTGAATCTTTGTTTAAGAAACAAAAAACGTTCTTAAAAAAAAATGAATATCAAAGGAAACTTTGATTAAAAATATCAAACAAGCCTTGTTGGGTGTTTCTGTATAGCACCATTGTAGCAGACTTTTCGCGAAAGCGTATTATGTTTTTCTATGCAGCTTGGTTTGGAGGTTTTGATGGTTTTCCAAAAAATTATCGCACAAGGGATCTAAGGGTTGTGGGTTCGAATCCCATTCACAGTAATGTGGTAGCTCAATTTGGATAGAGCATTGGATGTGTTATGCAGGTTCGAATCCTGCACCGAACACGTTTCGGTTGGACGAATTGGTTAGTCGACGGGTCTCAAAAACCTGTAACAGTAGAGCGCATCACTCTTAAAAGGATGACCATTAGAAAAAACTGATTTGTCTTTGTCAGTGAAATTAGGATTTTAGAATCTGATGTTTCACACTCTGATAAAGCCAGTGCGAATCGAAATGTGTCTTGAAAAGTCTGTTTTCTTTTTGATTTGATTGTTAAGAGAAGTTGGGGATTCTCTCAATAAAATAAAATCAGAAACAATTCAGACAGACAAAGAACAAACTATTCGTCCGTTTTTCTTGGAGGAGAAAGGCAAAGAGGTTTTTTTATTAAGAAGAGAATAGAGGAAAGAGAATATTAGGAAAGAATAAAGAGAATAGAGGTTTTAATGATTTCAGAACATGAAACTTTAAACATGAAACTTTAAACAAAAAAACATTATGATAAAAAGAATTAAAATCGAGACTTACCAAGTAGGCTTGGTGTTCGAAAATAGAAAATTAATAAAAGTATTAGAAGAAGGATTACACTGGATTTTTGGAAACAAAAACATTATGATTTACGATCTAAACGGATCTTTTCAGGCTCCTTTTGAGTTGGATATTTTATTGCAAAATGAAGTGTTAGCATCTCTTTTGGAAGTTGTTGAAGTTGCCGATAACGAAATTGTATTACAATTTGTAAAAGGAAATTTTAAAGAAGTTTTGGTGCCAGGAAAGTATGCTTTTTGGAGAGGAGTTGTAAAAAATGAATTCATTAAAGCAGATTTGTCTAAAATTGAAATCACAGAAAATATTCCAGTAAACTTATTGGAAAATGTTAAGATGAGATACTTCACAAGAAAATTTATTGTAGCAAGTAATGACAAAGCTTTGTTATTTGTGAATGGAACTTTTGTGAAAGAATTGAAATCAGGGACACATTATTTCTGGAATAACGCCATTACAATCGAAGTGAAAACGGTTGATACTAGACAGCAACAATTGGAAATTTCTGGTCAGGAGTTGTTGACTAAAGATAAGGCAGGATTAAGAATCAACTTTTTTGTGAGATATCAAGTGGTTGATATTATGAAAGCTTTGACTGAAAATAAAGATTTTGAAAAACAATTGTATGTCGCAATGCAACTGGCTTTAAGAGCTTTTGTTGGCGGATTAACTTTAGATGAATTATTGTCAAAGAAGGATGCAATTGCCGATGCAATTTTAGAAGAAGCAAAAACTAAGATCGAAGATTTAGGTTTAACAATTTCTGATGCTGGAATAAGAGATGTAATTCTTCCAGGAGATATGAAAGAAATCATGAATCAGGTTTTGGTTGCTGAGAAAAAAGCGCAGGCCAACAGCATTATGAGAAGAGAAGAAACTGCAGCAACAAGAAGTTTGCTAAACACAGCAAAGCTGATGGAAGAAAACGAAATGTTGTGGAAGTTGAAAGAGATGGAATACGTTGAAAAAATCGCTGATAAAATTGGTGAAATCACCATTTCTGGTGGTGGAAACGTAATTGGTCAATTAAAAGAAATCTTCGTAAAGTAAAAGAACCATTAGCAGTAAATGTTGATCGTTTAAGTTTAATAATAAAAATTTAAGGATGAATCAAGAAATAGGATTTGCGTCGGGCCATAAAGGTCAAACGGGTACAGTGGAGTTAAGTGAATCTTCGTTTGCCTCAATTAAAGGAGCAGATTTAGAATGCATTAGCCTATGGAATGAAAAGGTAAATTTTCGGGAAACCCTATATATCATTTAGAGATATTTCTCTAGTAAAGCAAGCGTGCTTTTAAACTTTTGTGATATTGGATTTCCCAGAAAAACCTTCGATTTCCTGAGATTTCCAAGAATTGCAAAAGAAAAATATCATGCAAAACAATACACTAGAAAAATATAAAAAAGCAATTAGAAATAAATACGAGATAGAAAAAGGCGGCAAATACTTTGATTATTTGTACAAGCCTTCTCGTGGAAAACTTCGTGATTTGTGCTGGCTTATTTTCGAAAATAACCCAACTCAAGATGATTTGAATGTTTTTAAAAACCTATTAGGGCTAGATTTCGATCATACGAAAAAGAACAAGTTTAAGGAAAAGAAAGATAAGTTCAGACCTATCGAAACTTTCTTAAAAGGAGAAACAGATCCATCCAATATTGATGCTATAAATATGGCAGCTATTTTGGTTGATTTTGAGTCGCGTCCTTTCAAAAAGTTTTATGAAACTTCTAAAAAAGAAGAGACAAAACCAGTTAAAAAGCTTGAGAAAGCTAAAGCTGTTTTTGAAAAGAAGAATGCTGTAAAAAAAGAAAAGCATGAAAAAAAGTCTAAGAAAAGAAGTTTCTTTCTAGAATTTAAAAGCATGTTTTTCTAAAGGTCTGCCACAAAGTCGCTAAGACACAAAGTTTTTTAGACACAGATTAATAAGATTATTAAAAAAAATCTGCTGAATCTGCGAGAAACTAATCTTAGCGTTCTTTTGCGTAAATCTTAGCGCTCTTAGCGGTTAGAAAATCTCGCAAAGGCGCAAAGGCGCAAAGTTTTTTAGCCACAGATTAATAAGATTAAAAGGATTATTTAAAAAAATCTGCTGAATCTGCGAGAAACTAATCTTAGCGTTCCTTTGCGTGAATTTTAGCGCTCTTAGCGGTTAGAAAAAAAAATAATTATTAAAAAATTAAAAAAAAATGAAAACTACAGATAAAATTATTATTATCGATTTAGAAGCCACATGCTGGCAAGGCGCGGTCCCGAGCGGGCAGCAAAATGAAATTATAGAAATTGGTTTGGCTGTGTTGGATACAGAAACGGGAGCAATTTCTAAGAATAAAGGGATATTGGTAAAGCCGCAACGCTCAACCGTTAGTTTGTTTTGTACAGAATTGACCACCATTACTCAGGATTTACTTGATAAGAGCGGAGTTAGTTTTGAAGATGCTATTAATGAGCTTATCGACGAATATAATCCCGATTTGTACACTTGGGCAAGTTACGGTCAGTACGATTTGAATATGCTGAAAAAACAATGTAAATCGTTTGGTGTTTCCTATCCAATGGGTGAGGAGCATATCAATGTAAAAGAGCATTTTGCCGAAAAGTTTGGCTTGGTTAAACCAACAGGAATGAATGGTGCACTTGCATTGCTGAATATTCCGTTAGAAGGAACACATCACCGCGGAATTGACGACGCCAAAAACATCGCAAAGATTTTGAATTGGTGCCTTAAAAATTAGAGTTTAATTTGTTAATAATAGCTATCGAATGCATGGTTGATAGCTGTAGAAGGAAACTGCAGTTGTTTGCAGCTGTAGTTTCACTTTCTTGTTAAAAACAATTGCAAAAGCTAAAACGATTATTTGCGCAAAGGTTCGGATTTAATAATATATTTGTTAATGTACAATTTTTCGTATGAGACAGAAGATTGTTCTATTAGGAAATAAAATCCGATTCAGAAAGGTATAATTATAATACTATGGAAAAAATAAAAACGCCTTTTTTGGATACTATTTATCATCTCAGAACCATTGAACAGGTTATTTTGTATGATAAACTAATTACAATAGCCCAAACAGAGGAAAAAGAAGCCGTTTTGTTTCTGGAAACAGAATATGAAAAGGAAATTTTAGAATATCCCGGAACTGCTCCCGACTTTAATGGAGAAGCTGCTTTATGGTCTGCCAGAACGTTATATTTGGCCACGCAACTTTTATTGCACAGAGAGCATAAAATGAGTGATGTAAAAGAACTTTTACCTTTTTATAAAGGCACAATAGATGCTTCGGCAATTATTTCATCAGATCTTTGTCTGCGTTTTTTACCTCAGATTATAACAGAAATTAGGAAGATTGATCCAGAAGATTTGATTATTGATATTTTAGAAAAACATTTAATTCATTTTCATTATTCTGCTATTGGGTCTGATCTGGATTCGGAAAATGTAAATTTTGAGATAATCGCAGAAAATGATTGTTTACTGCAACTTTATATTGACCGAGTGGTGCAAAGAAAATCTATAAAATGGGCACAGTCTGATTTTATAAAAAAACAATTGGAAATAGGGTTTGGAGACTACCAAAAGCTATTCTGGGCTCAACTTTAAAAATAAACGAATTATTAAAAAATAGAAGTAAAATAATGAATGCTACAGCTAAATTAAATGCCGTTTTAAAACATATCAAAGAAACTTTTGTTGGTAAAAATGAAATTATCGATCTATTAGGAATTGGATTACTGGCACGAGAAAATGCTTTTTTGCTTGGACCTCCAGGAACTGCAAAAAGCGCCATTGTCAGATCGCTTTCTAAAGGAATAGAGGGCGACAAAAATTTTGAATATCTGTTGACCCGTTTTACAGAACCTAATGAGATTTTTGGACCTTTTGATATTCGAAAACTAAAAGAAGGAGAATTGATTACCAATACTGACGGTATGATGCCTGAAGCTTCTATGGTTTTCCTAGATGAGATTTTTAACGCCAATTCGGCTATCCTGAACAGTTTGCTGATGGCGCTTAACGAAAAAATCTTTCGCCGTGGTAAAGAAACTAAAAAATTGCCAGCATTGATGTTTGTAGGTGCAAGTAACCTTATGCCGGAAGATGAATCGTTAAACGCTTTGCTTGACCGTTTTTTGATTCGTATCAAATGTGATTATGTAGAACCAGATTTATTACATCAGGTATTGCTTGCTGGATGGAAACTAGAAAGCTCGGTGACTGAAGAAGTGCCCACTATTTCGGCAGATGAGGTTCGCGAATTGCAAAAACTTTGTCGTCAGGTAGATTTGAGTGCTACACGAAACGAATATGTAGATATTATTCATAGTCTTCGAAATACTGGCATCAAAGTTTCAGACCGACGTGCCGTAAAACTTCAAAACCTTGTTGCAGCAAGTGCGCTAATGTGCGGAAGAAAAGAATCTATTGTGTCAGATTTTTGGGTGTTGAAATATATTTGGGATAACGAAGAGCAAATTGAAATTCTGGAAGGAATCATTAATAAAATTATCGAGAAAGATACTTCAACAGAAGCACACCCACAAGCGATGTACAATAAGACACCGGATGCTGAAAGTGTAATGAAAGAAGTAAATTATCTGATCGAGAAATGGCAGGATGATAGTCTTTCTTTTGAAGAGCAAAACGTGATTAAAGATAAATTGAGATATATTCAAACCCGCTGCGACTGGATCAAAGATGCAGAAAAGAAAAAATACATTCAGGAACATATAGAATCTTTGTGGCAAAAAATTCTTCAAACTATTTAACATGTACTTTTTAGAAATTAATAAAGAGCATAAAGATTTTCTTGGAGCAATACGACATTGGGAAAATCTCAAAATAGCTTTTGAGACCAGTACCATCTGGATAAAAGAGTTCACGGAGGATCAAATAGACTCCACTGAACTTCTACAGATTCCGTATACCAAAATATATGAGTTAAAAGAAAATTTGTTGTTCGAAAAAGGAAAACAATTACCTACCAAAAAACTGCCTTCGGGTTTATTATGGTCGCCGGTTTTGAGAGGTTTACCTATTTCACTGCCAAATTTCAATCATAATTTTTTCGGTATAAGTGATACACTGCAGATTGCATTAAAACGATCGGAAGATGTAAAAG
This sequence comes from Flavobacterium sp. LK-23, assembly GCF_058135255.1. Lineage (NCBI taxonomy): Bacteria > Pseudomonadati > Bacteroidota > Flavobacteriia > Flavobacteriales > Flavobacteriaceae > Flavobacterium > Flavobacterium sp. LK-23. The sequence continues at coordinate 404,122 of NZ_JBYUVT010000004.1, read as the reverse complement.
AAGCATACGCTTTATTGGTAGAATATCAGGAACTGAAATCCTATATCGAATCTGCACCAAAATTTAGACTTGAACCTTTGCAATGGGTTGTAATCAATAATAAAGCATTGATTATTGGGAAGCCTTTATTGCCTTTAAAAGGAAATACATTTTGGTCTAAGAATGATTTTTTAATCCCTACAGGGTATGATTTTGAATGGCCTGTTTTGACCAAAACACTTAAGGATAAATTAAATCCTTTCGATAAAAATATAATATTATGGAATAAGGATAATAGTTATTCTTCTATTCCCAAACAAAATGTAAAACCACTATCAATTAGTTCATTTCGCTTAACTTTTTCATAAATTAAAAATGGAATTTCAAAGATATTTTCAATCGTTTACAGACTATTTTTGGGAGTGGGAAAATCAGGTATTTTCTCCAGATAGCGTATTTGAGACGATCTCAATTCCGAATGGACAAACTATCGGTTATGAGAAATTTGTCTTTGAAATTTTAGAAGCGCTTTCTGATAGTAATTTTCCACCATTCGGAACTCTTTTATTAGCCATTACTGCTACCAATAATGATAGTAAAGAAGCTATTGACAGAATTCAGGAGTGGGCAAAAGGCATAGAAATAACCAAATCATTTCCTATAGAACATTCGTTTAGATTAGGCGCCAGTATTGGTTTTATGAGACAGCTTTCAGCTTTGCCAGATGAATATAAAACTGGTGAAAAAAGACTGAAAATGTTTCAGACTATTTTTGATGGATGTCATAACAGAATTTCTACTGAAAAGGCCAAAAAGATTCTCGAGGAATACAGAGATAAAAGACATCATTTGGTACGAGCTGGTGTAAAAGAGCCCTTTAATGATGCCAATTTTATAAAAGATTTTAGAACGCTGGCTTTACTAAAAAAGAATTTTCCAACTGTAGAGTCCATTTTGCATGCCATGGAAAATAATCCGCATGAGGATTTAAAGGAGAAGCTGCAAGAGGAAATTTTAGAAGAGGAAAATCTTATCGATGCAGCAACTTTTGTGGAACAACTTATAAATGATGATCGTACGTTTCATGTAGGAAGTCTTATCAAACGACTTTGGTCGGGGCTTCATATTCCGTTGCACCACAATCACCCAAGTGAACAGCCTTTGGGAGGAATCTCGGATTTGACAAACAAAGGCGACTTTGATAAACTGGTCATCTCTGAATTTGCTTATGATGATGACGTTTTTATGTCCAGAATAGCCAATAACGAAGCGCTTTATATTCAAAGAGAAGTTCCGCCAGAAGCAGATAAGTTCGAACGTATTTTGATTATCGACAGCTCATTGAAAAATTGGGGGAATGCTAAGATTCTGTCTTTTGCTTCGGCAATTGCGATTGCTAGACATCCGAAAACCGATATTAAGTGCAGGGTTTTTATAGCAGGTCAGGATTTTAAAGAAGTTCCATTAGATAACGTTCATGATGTAATTGAGTCGTTGAGCGAACTTAGTGGTAAACTGGATTGTTCACAGGGACTTGAATCATTTTTTCAGCAAAATAAAATTAGCAGTAAAAATCAGGAAGTATTTCTTTTTTCCTCAGAAGACAGTTTGAAACTGACGGCAATGAAAAATGTGATAAGTACTTATTATACTGAGATTAAGTATGTTTTCGAAATGGAGATAGAAGGCATCAAAGTCTATAAAAATCAGAATAAAGGCAGAAAAATGCTTCAGCATATTATAATGCCACTGGATGAACTGTGGGAAAAAGAAAAGCGAGATTCACCACGCCGTAAGTATTCAGAAACAGACTTAGATAATATGCCGCTTTTGTTTCCATTAGAAAGAAGCTATCAGAATATCTTTTATTATGGTACCGACTTTTATACCTATCTAAACGGAAATTTATTCTGGTTTGTCAGTAATGAGTTCAGCAAAGGATTTAAAAGAATAGCTTCAAATCTTCCTTTTGACAAAGGAGAATTTGCTATAAAAACCAATGGCAAAGGCGAGAGATTTCTGTTGTGTTATGTAAGTGATTCGATACCAAAAATTAGTATTTATAATATTGATAAACAGGAGTTAAAAAGTAATTTGGTTTCTAATGAAGAATTTAATGATTTAAAAGTTAATGTTTTTGGATATAAGAATGAGTTTTATTTGACTGATGGTACAAGCTATTGGCGTGTCGATGATGGTTTAATAAAAATGAAGTCTGAGTTTAGTAATTTGATTAATGATGCTTTTGTGAACTATAGCATGAAACAAAATTCCTTTGTTAGGGATTTTATGAATAGTAAGTTCAAATACAGCGTCATAAAAAAACTAAAAGGATTGTCAATTGTAAATGATAGCATTGAAATTAACGGATTTAACTTTACGCACTTAGAGTTTTCTAAGAGAGGTTACTATTCTGCTGACTGGAAACACCCAGCAATACGATTTTACGAAAAAGTAAATCTTATTTTGAAAAATAGGGGAGCATCAGCTATTAATCTTGTTAAAATAATAAAACAAAATACAGGTAAATCTTTACTTGAAAGTAAAACTGTTGTAGATGAGGATTTTGGAGTTGTTTTAAATGATGTAACAAGACAGGAGGCTGAAATATTGAAGAATACTATAGAAAGTAACGGTGCTGTTTGTTATATAGAAACCTTGTGTTTTGAGTCTAAGGACGGAAGTAGAGTAACGAATAAGGATGGAATTCTAATATTTGAAAGCAGTAAGGAGGACATCTCCAAATTTTATATTCCTTTTATTGTAAACGGCAGAACAATTATGGCCTCCGAAAGTGAATATTCTGGTAACGATTATTTTATAACAGATTCTTTTCTGACGAGTGTAAAGGAGAAAGATTTTTTGGAAAAATATCTGGATCCGTTTATAAAAAATGTAAGACAAAATGGAACTTAAACTTAGCATAAATTCTAAAAATACATTTCCTAAAGGAGGTGTTTTCATAAAAAGCAGATTGCCGAAAGTATGGCTTCAGGAAATTCAGAATATGGGATTAGCATTCCATTTGGTCAAAACTTTCCCGGTTCCTGCCGTAAAGGCAAATGAGTTGTTTGGATGTATGTTGGTTTTTGATCAGAGTCTGATTAAAACGGATCGTATTGGAAAGAATTATTTCTGCCAATTGATAGAAAACAAATTATTTATTCCCGAAAATACAATTGTGACCCCTCAGCTAACAAAGGCTGAGTGGCACAATTTATTTTCAGAGCACTATCATTTCATGCATCCAGATATTGGATTAGTAGAGTTAAAGGAAGAAGTTTCGTGGATCGATTTAATTGAAGTGCCAGTTTTAAAAGAAATCGATATACTGGAACCTTCCAAAACAGTTCATATTCCGCAGTATATATCATCATTGCGTTACGAAACAAATACAGAAGATATTCTGGAAGCACTTGAAAAGCCATTTTCACAAGAAGATATGCCGGATGAATTACCATTTGATATGGAGGAATTAATGAAGGGAAATCAAAAGGAAATGGATAAGTTTTTGGCCTTTCTTGATAAAAATCCTGAAATGGCTTTACAATTGGCTATTCCTCTCGATACTTTAGGAACTGCAAGAGGAGGGTTTGATGGAAAATTTTCTTTTGAAGGAAATGGCTCAGGTTTCTCTGGAGGTCGTTCTTTTTCAGGAGGAAGCAGAAATAAAATGGATGAATCTGAATTTGATGGTAAGCCTTTTTTAATTGTTTTTAAGATAATTTTTGTACTGATCATTCTATTTAATCTGAAGAGTTGTAATTTCAGCAATACAAACCTTGGAACTAATTCGTCTCTAGCTTTGATTGTGATTGTGTTTGCAATTGGCCTAATAATAGCACTGGCACTTTTGAATAGCAGTTCTTCGAGTTCTTCTTATAGTTATTCACCACCACGCCAGCCATCGCAATCTGGAGGAGGAGGCTCGGCTCTGATAGATTCGGAGCGTTTTTCTACAATACAAAGCAGATATGAAAAAATGGCTGAAGAATTTAAAGAAAAGAAAGATTATGCAAAGGCAGCCCATGTGTATATGAAACTGCTTAAAAATCATTACAAAGCTGCAGATGTTTTGGAAGAAGGGGAGTTGTACAGTGAAGCCGCAGCAGTCCATCTTAAATATTGTAATAATAAAAACAAAGCGGCGGAGTGTTATGAAAAAGGACATGTATACAAACAAGCAATTGAATTATACAGAGAACTCAATCAAAATGAAAAAGTGGGAGATTTGTATACGATTCTAAAAGACAAACCGGAAGCCGATAAGTTTTATGGTAAAGTAATAGATGACTATAAAGTAAATAATCAATACGTAAAAGCATCTTTTATTTATAAAAATAAAATTAAGAATATAAATGAAGCACAGGAGCTGTTGATAACGGGATGGAGAAGCAATAAAGATGCATTCAATTGTCTGAATAATTATTTTGCAAATATTGAATCGACAAAGAAATTATCTGGAGTCATAACCTCAATTTATGAATCGGATGTTTCGGCGGAGAATTCAGAGTTGTTTTTGCAGGCCATGAAACACGAATTTAAAAAGCATGAGGATTTAGAAGAAATTACTAAAAATATTGCTTACGAGATTGTAGCCGATAAGATTATGATTAAACCTGACATAGCATCAGAGCTGGTTGCTTTTAACGAAAAAAACAAATCAATGCTTAAAGATGTTATGAAATATAAATTAAAGGGAAGAAAGTAAATCTAAATAAAATGGGTATATCATTCAATTGATTATGCCCATTTTTATTTTGAATCATTCAAATCCATTCTCCAGCAGCATTGTAATCATCTGGAAGATAAGTAAGATATTGAACCATTCTTGGGTTTTCTCCTCTGTTGGGTGTTGCGCAGTGTGGCAATGCATTGTGCCAGATTATAAAATCGCCTGCATCTCCTGTAATTGGTTTTGGTTGCAACGTTTTTAAAGCTTTTTCTCTTGGATTTTCATGTGGCTCAAGTTCGTCGAGCCATTCATCGATTTGATTGTGAAAACCTGGAACGCAATGGAAAGCGCCATCATTTTCTTTGCATTCAGTTAAATAAAATAACCCTTGTAGACCATAAGTAAGCGGTTTTTTTAAGCTCATATCCCAATGAAGCGGACTTCCAAGAAAGGTGAAATGATCTGTTTCGGGCGGATTAAAACTTACTTTATCTATAGTTTTGTAGATATTCGTAGTTCCATAAAGCTGTTCATAAGCCTTTTTTACTTTTGGCGAAAAGCGATTACGATTTAAAGTTTCATGATCCGAAAAATTAAGCATAAGCCCTTTTTGTTCTTCGTGACGCTTGTACCAGCTTTCTTTTTCATTCGGATTCATTTTTAAATATTCCCAAATGGCTTTTTGAGTGGCTTCGCAATCTTCTTTTGAAATAGCATTTTTAACCACAACATAACCGTTCCGATTCCAAAATTCAAGATCCTGCTCAGACAAGACATTTACAGTTAAATTCTCAATTTCTTGATCAGTATTTCTTTTTCTATTATTAATCCATGTTTTGAAAGTTTCAAAATCTGGTTTTTCAGAATATAGAAAATACAAAGTATCTTCCATGCCAATGCCTAACTGATATAGTGTTTTAATCTGGTTATCCCAATTGGTATGGTCTGAATTCGCATTTTTAGAATCTAAAGTTCGTTTCCACAATTGTTCGAGAACTGTCCAAGGCATATTGTTTTGTTTTAGGTAAAAGAAAACCTAAAAATACGCGATTTATAGTTGGGTGTTTAAAGTAAAAATACCCGTTTTTTGATACTAAAAAAAAGGCTATCTCAATGAGACAGCCTTTTCACTTTGGTTATATTATCTTGATTTATTAATTGTTTCCGTAGATTTTTGCATAAAGATCTTTGTAAATTTCTTTAATGATTTTACGTTTCAATTTTAGAGTAGGGGTAAGCTGTCCACCGTCAATTGACCATACATCTGGTGTAAGTTCAAAACGTTTTACTTGTTCCCAATGTCCGAATTTTTTGTTGATTCCTTCTACTTCTTCATCGATTCGTTTGATAACATCTGCATTAGAGCTGATTTCTGCATCAGAACTTCCTAAAGTAATTTTGTGGATTTTTGCCCACTCCTTTACAAATTCAAAGTTTGGCTGAATAAAAGCACCTGGCATTTTTTCGCCTTCACCAATAACCATTATTTGTTCAATAAAACGAGATTGTTTCATTGCATTTTCGATCATTTGCGGAGCAATATATTTACCGCCAGAAGTTTTGAACATTTCTTTTTTACGATCGGTAATTTTTAAGAAACCTTCGCTGTCGATTTCTCCGATATCTCCCGTATGAAAATAACCGTCAATTACAGCTTCTGCCGTTTTCTCAGGATCTTTATAATAGCCTAACATTACGTTTGGCCCTTTTAATAAAATTTCTCCGTCTTCGGCAATTTTTACTTCTAGGTTACGAATCGGCTTTCCAACAGTTCCAATTTTAAATCCTTTGTTTCTTTGGTCGTTTACAGCAATTACTGGAGAAGTTTCCGTTAAACCGTAACCTTCCATTACCGGAATTTCTGCAGCAGCAAAAACTCTTGTCAAACGCGGCTGTAAGGCAGCACTTCCAGAAACCATTAAATCTAAATTCCCACCCAAACCTTCTTTCCATTTACTGAAAATTAATTTGCGTGCAATTTTTAATTGGAATTCATACCAAGCACCATTTGCTCCGTATGGTTCATATCTTAAACCTAAATCGATAGCCCAGAAAAACAGTTTTTTCTTGATACCGGTTAATTCGGCACCTTTCGCATAAATTTTATCGTAAACTTTTTCTAAAAGTCTTGGTACAGCTGTAATTACAGTTGGACGGACTTCTTTTAAGTTATCGCTGATTTTATCAATAGATTCTCCAAAATAAACCGATACACCATAATATTGATAGATATACAAAATCATTCTTTCAAAAATATGACAGATAGGCAAGAAGCTTAATGCGGTGCTTTTTCCTGGATCAAATGGGATTCTTGGTGAGCTGTCTAAAACATTTGACACAATATTTTTGTGTGAAAGCATAACACCTTTTGGTCTTCCTGTTGTTCCAGAAGTATAAATAATGGTAGCTAAATCATCTGTTTGGATACTGTCTTTTTTAGCCTCAACTTCGCTTTGATTGCTGTCATCTTCGCCTAAAACCAATAAGTCTGACCAATGTTTACAGCCATTAATTTCATTAAAAGAATATACTTCTTTCAATGTCGGTACATTGGCTTTAATTGCATTTACTTTCTGTAACACTTCATCATCAGAAACAAAACAGTAAATACTGCCGCTGTGGTTTAAAATATATTCGTAATCTTCTTCTGCAATAGTTGGATAAATTGGAACATTTTGCGCACCAGTCTGCAAAATTCCAATGTCCATTATATTCCACTCGGTACGGTTATTTGAACTAATTAAAGCAATTTTATCATCTTTCTGAACGCCCATACGCAATAATGCTCTCGAAATAGCATTTGCTTTTGCAATATATTCTTCACTGGATGTTTTTTCCCAGACTCCATTTTTTTTGGTTGCGAGAGCAACTGGAAGGTTGTAAGTTTCTTGTTGATAATAGGGAAAATCAAAAAGGCGTGTGATTGAAACCATGTTTAATATATTGAATTTTATTGCAAATTAAATAAAATTTGGGTATGATTTTCAGTTTTATAAAATTTAATGGGAAAATTTATAAAGACTATTAAAAATCAACGAAAACGTTTTCTTTTTCGCCGTTAAATTTCTAAAAAATCAAGAAAAATTTAATTTGAAGACGTTTTTTAAACGCTATTGTACGTTATAATCTTCGTATACTTTTACTCTTTCGCCCATTAGAAACATTTTTTTCTTAGCAAAATGAATAGAGAATTGAGAATAATACCATTCATTACTGTCATTTGGTCTGTACCAGAATGTGTAAGAAGCACTATTGAATCCTTCTTTAAAAACAGGAACACCTTCTTCAGTACATTCGATTCCCCAATTTATTTTTTGTTTGCTTAAATCTTCAGCTTGAATAAAACCTGTTCCGTCTGGATTTAAAACCGTAATAGGCTCTTTTTGATTTAATGGCGCGTAAGTTCCAGGAACTGGATAGCCAATTGTAGTAGTAATATAACGTTCTTTAGAATTGTGGATAATCTGATCTACGTGAACTTGTGAATGTGATGGTGTAACAGCAAAGAATAGGCTGAAAACAAAAAGTAATTTTAAAAATTTCATTCTATGTAGGTTTAAATATTTTTGGGTCGAAAAATCTAGTGGATGATTTTTGCTGAGCGAATATAATCCATTTTTTTTATAGAATGGAAGCTTAAAAATACAAGAATGAAATTTTTATGTTTTATTTATTTTAGGTAAGTTTTTACTCTGTAGAAAACTGATTTTCTAGTAATTTTTCTTTAAAATCAGATCTAAACGTATAAGCAAAAGTAATCATCAATGCGCGCGTGTCTGATTTGTTTGTTCGGTGGTTGCTAAACAAAAGAGTGTTGTTTTTATAACCGCTTTCTAAGGTGTTAAACATATCGGTTACAACCAAGCCTAAACGGGCATTTCCTTTTCCTAATTTCTGTTGAAATCCCATATCAACATTATAAATCGGAATTCTTTTTCCTTGTGGAGTGGCAACGGCCGAATTATAGTTTCCGGTAATCTGAAGTTTTCCGCCTTTCCAAGGAACAAAGTTGTTAATCACTTTTCCGTACCAGCTGAAGGCATTGCTTACAACATCTTCGGCCTGTGGTAAATTGTCAGCATTGATGTTTTGCTGAAAAGCGGTTAAACTAATATTAGCATCATAAAAACCAACTGGTTTAAGGGTGAAAATGGTTTCTAAACCATAAGTAACCGTGCTTCCAATGTTTTGTGGCTGAAGTAAAATTACGCCATTGTCTAAAAGCTGTGCATATTGTCTGATAGCATCGTTTGCATTTCTGTAAAAGGCATTGGTCGAAAAAGAGTAGTTTTTCCAGTTTTTATTATAACTCATTTCGGCAATATGAATGATTTCGGGTTTTAAATATGGATTTCCTCCATGCGGATTTAACGCATCGGTAATGTCAATAAAAGGATTTAAATCATCCAGGTCAGGGCGGTTAATTCGTTTGCTGTATCCTAATTTTATAAATTCATCCGATTTTAAATTTAATTGTAAAGAAGCCGATGGAAAGAGTTTTAGATAATTATTGCTGAATCGGTCACTGTTATTTTGCGTTGCTCCTGTATTGGAAACATTTTCGGCACGCAAACCTAAATTGTATTTCCATTTTGGGTTTTCGCTGTCGCCAATATAAGAATTCATCAGACCATAAACGGCATTTATCTGTTCGTTAAATTTGAAATTATTACTAGCTAACGGATTTACAACATAATCGCCATTTATCATATCAGCACTTTCAAAATCTGAATTAAAAAATCTAAAAGTTCCTTTGTAGCCTGTTTCTATAATCGATTTTTCTGAAATTGGAAAAGCGTAATTTACAATGGCATTCGAAATATTCTGATTTTCATAATTGTGTGTTCTCTGCAGTAAAGCCTCACCAATCTGCTGCTGATATTCATCGTAATTATAAGTGTCAATATCAGTGTTTTCTTTATGTTTTCCAAAAGAAGATGTAATAGAGGTGTTTAGACTTTTTCGCTCGTCATCAAATTTACGATCATAGGTAAAAGCAAGTTCGCCAACTTTTGAACGTTCCAGTTCTAATGAATGTCTTCTGTTATTGGAGAAAAAGGCATTGGCATTTGTGTTTACTTGCGTGTATAAAGTCTCGTCATTGTCTTGAGTTTCTAGATTTCCAAGTGCTTCAAATGAAAAGCTATTTTTGTCATTTGGAGAAAAATCAATATTTAATTTCAGATTCTGAAGGCCTTCAGTTCGTTCATCGTTTCGATTTTGATGAATATAATGTTCGTCATCAATAAAATAATTGGTTCGGTAGGCATTTATTTTCTTTGTTCTTCCGGCAAAACGATTGTCATATCCTAAACCAAAATTCCATTTTTCTGTTTTATGATTGAAAAGAACAGAACTATTTGCTCTTCCTTTTGCACCAAAACCCGCGCCCAATGCTACAGCACCATTTGTACCGCTGAGGTTGTTCTTTTTAAGTTTAATATTAATGATACCGCTTTCGGCATTTGCATCATATTTAGCCGTGGGATTACTAATTACTTCAATACTTTCAATACTGCTCGCAGCAATCTGATCCATATTGGTAATAGCCGAATTTTTTCCGTTTATCAAAATCATCGGCGATTTTCCTCTTAACGTAATACCGCCTTCTGCATCGACGGCAACCGTTGGGATGCTTTTAAGCATATCTGTAGCGGTTCCGCCCGTTTGCGAAATATTCGAAACAGCATTAAAAATAAAGCCTTCGTTTGTTTTCTTAATCTGTTTTTTCTGTGAGTTTACCACTACAGTATTAAGCTGGTTGGTATCTTCTTGCAAAGTGATTGTTCCAAGTGAAATAGCTGTACCGGTATATTTTATTTTTTTAGTATTGGTTTTAAAACCAATTAATTTAAACTGAAGCAGATATTCTCCAGAAGTTATATTTTCTAATGAAAAATTTCCAGAAATATCTGTAACGACGTAATTAGCGGTTTTGGTTGAATCGGCTGTGTTTTTTAAAATTACATCAACAAATTCTATAGGATTTTTTCCGTCTGTGATGGTTCCTTTTATTGCTGTTTTTTGAGCGAAAGAAAATTGGCTTAAAGTAAATAAGAGGATTGTGAGGTATATTTTGCGTATAATATTTTTCATGTAGCAAAGATATTTGCCAGAATGTTTACGCTTGCTTAAGCTGTCTTAAGATACCATTAAATTAATCTTAGAGTCGTTTTAAAGAATGTTTTTTTTGCCACAGATTAAAAGGATTAGAATGATTTTAAGCGTTGCTAAAAAAAATCTGTGATAATCTTTTTAATCTGTGGCTATAAAAAAAAACGCCCGATAAAATTCGGGCGCTTTTAATAAAATCTATTTTTAGTTTTTCTCAATCCATTTTCTGGCATTAACAAAAGCTTCATGCCAAGGCGAAACCTCGTCATTTCTATCTTTTGGATAATGCGCCCAGTTCCATTGGAAAGTCGAACGCTCAATATGAGGCATCATAACCAAATGTCTTCCGGTTTTGTCACACATCATAGCTGTGTTATAATCAGAACCGTTAGGGTTTGCAGGATAACCTTCGTAAGCATATTTAGAAACAATGTTGTATTGGTCTTCTGCATAAGGCAATTTGAATTTACCTTCTCCGTGAGAAACCCAAACTCCTAAAGTGCTTCCAGCCAATGTTGACAACATAACCGAATTGTTTTCCTGAACCGTTACAGAAGTAAAGATACTTTCGTGTTTCTGGCTTTCGTTATGGTGCATTTTTCCGTGAACTTCGTGTTCTGGATTAATCACTTCCAATTCCATAAACAATTGGCAACCGTTACAGATTCCAACTGATAATGTGTCTTCTCTTTTGAAGAAATTATCCAAAGCTGTTTTTGCTTTTTCGTTGTATAAGAAAGCTCCAGCCCAACCTTTAGCAGAACCTAAAACATCTGAGTTAGAGAATCCTCCAACGGCTCCGATGAATTGAATATCTTCAAGTGTTTCGCGACCCGAAATTAAATCCGTCATGTGAACGTCTTTTACATCAAATCCAGCTAAGTACATAGCATTTGCCATTTCACGCTCAGAATTACTTCCTTTTTCACGAATAATAGCCGCTTTTGGTCTCTCGACTCCGCTCGAGATGACAGGCGCTTTTCCTGTAAAATGTGCAGGGAAAGTATATTGTAAAACCTGATTTTTATAGTTTTCAAAACGTGCCTGAGCTCTTCCGTTTTTAGATTGTTTTTGATCTAATAAATAAGAAGTCTCAAACCAAATGTCTCTGTACTTCGCAATATCCAAATTATAAATTCCAAATTCCAAACTTGGTATGCTTTGAACTGTACCTAATTTGAAGAATTCGATATTGTTTGCATTTAATTTAGCTTCAACAGCTGTATCAGATTTTGCTTGGAAAACAATTCCGATGTTTTCAGCGAAAAGGATTTTCAACAAGTCTTTTTCAGCAAATGCAGAGAAATCAATTTTAGCTCCCAAATTCACATCAGCAAAACACAATTCTAATAAAGTTGTGATTAAACCACCACTTCCGATATCGTGACCCGCTAAAATTTGGCTTTCGCCGATTAATTCCTGAACCGTATTAAAAGCATTTTTGAAGAAAGAAGCGTCTTTAATAGTAGAAGTTTCGTTTCCGATTGTGTTTCTGATTTGTGCAAAAGAGGAGCCTCCAAGTTTGAAATCATCCTGAGACAAATTGATATAATAAATAGAATCTCCGTTTTTCTGTAAAACTGGTTCCACTACTTTTCTAATATCGGTACAATTTCCTCCAGCCGAAATAATAACCGTTCCCGGCGCTATTACTTCGTCGTTTGGATATTTTTGTTTCATCGAAAGTGAATCTTTTCCTGTTGGAATATTGATTCCCAATTCGATTGCAAAGTCTGAACACCCTTCAACAGCGGCATATAAACGAGCGTCTTCACCTTCGTTTTTACAAGCCCACATCCAGTTTGCAGATAATGAAATTCCTTTTAAACCATCTTTAATTGGCGCCCAAACAATGTTTGATAACGATTCTGCAATAGCATTTCTACTTCCTGCAACCGGATCAATCAATGCCGCGATAGGAGCGTGGCCAATAGAAGTTGCAATTCCTTCTTTACCTAAATAATCCAGAGCCATAACTCCAACATTATTTAAAGGCAATTGTAACGGACCTGCATTTTGTTGTTTAGCAACTTTTCCTCCAACACAACGGTCCACTTTATTAGTCAACCAGTCTTTTGAAGCAACAGCCTCTAAACGTAAAACGTCTTTTAAATATGATTCGAAATCTGCTGAATTGTAAGCAACATCAGCATATTTTCTATCGATAGTTTTGTCTGTCATAACCGTTTTTGGAGAACTTCCGAAGAAATCTTCTAAAGCATAATCCATCGGTTTTGAACCATTTGATTTTGATTCGAAAGTAAAACGGTGATCTCCCGTTACATCTCCAACCTGATACATTGGCGAACGCTCTCTGTCGGCAATTCTTTGCAACGTATCGATATCTTTTTGACCAATAACCAATCCCATTCTTTCTTGAGATTCGTTACCGATAATTTCTTTTGCAGAAAGCGTTGGATCTCCAACAGGTAATTTATCTAAATCGATTAAACCTCCAGTTTCTTCAACCAATTCTGAAAGACAGTTTAAGTGTCCTCCAGCTCCGTGATCGTGAATAGAAACAATTGGGTTATTGTCGCTTTCTACTAAACCACGAATCGCGTTTGCAGCACGTTTTTGCATTTCAGGATTTGAACGCTGAATCGCATTTAACTCGATTCCTGAACCAAAAGCACCTGTATCTGCAGAAGAAACTGCAGCACCACCCATTCCGATTCTATAATTTTCTCCTCCAAGAATAACGATTTTATCGCCTTCTTGTGGTTTCTTTTTGATTGATTGATCTAGTTTTCCGTATCCAATTCCACCCGCTTGCATGATTACTTTATCGTAACCAATTTTACGGTTTTCTTCTTCGTGTTCGAAAGTTAAAACAGAACCTGTAATAAGCGGCTGACCGAATTTATTTCCGAAATCAGAAGCTCCGTTTGAAGCTTTGATCAAGATATCCATTGGCGTTTGGTATAACCATTTTCTCTCCTCAACTGCATTTTCCCATTTTCTGTCATCCTGAGCGGAGTCGAAGGACTTCAAACGAGAGTAAGAAGTCATGTAAACAGCAGTTCCTGCTAATGGCAACGATCCTTGTCCTCCGGCTAAACGGTCACGAATTTCTCCTCCTGATCCTGTTGCAGCTCCGTTGAAAGGCTCAACAGTTGTCGGGAAATTGTGTGTTTCGGCTTTTAAAGAGATAACCGAATCAAATTCTTTTATTTCGTAAAAATCAGGTTTGTCAGCCGATTTTGGTGCAAATTGCTGCACTTTTGGTCCTTTTACAAAAGCAACGTTGTCTTTGTAAGCAGAAACAATATCGTTAGGATTTTCCTGAGATGTTTTTTTGATTAATTTGAAAAGAGAAGTCTCTTTTTCTTCGCCATCAATTACAAATGTTCCGTTGAAGATTTTGTGACGGCAGTGTTCTGAATTCGCTTGAGAAAAAGCAAAAATTTCAGAATCAGTTAATTTTCTTCCTAGTTTAGTCGAAAGATTGTTTAAATAATCAACTTCTTCTTCGCTTAAAGCTAAACCTTCCACTTTGTTGTAAGCAGCAATATCATCAATTTCTAAAATTGGTTCTGGCTGAATGTTGATAGTGAAGATTTCTTGATCTAATTCATTGAATTTTTGAGAAAGCATTGGATCAAAATCAGTAAAATCTTCCGTTGCAGGATGAAATTCTTCAATTCTAATAATGCCAGAAATCCCCATGTTTTGAGTAATTTCTACAGCATTTGTACTCCAAGGTGTGATCATAGTGGCGCGTGGACCAACAAAAAATCCTGTCAATGCAGATTTTTCGATCTTGTTTGCGTCGGCAAAAAGCCAGTTTAATTTTGAAATGTCTTGAGCTGAAATTTCGTTTTGCGTTTGTACGGCAAAAACAGTTTTGCTTTGGTTTTCAAAGAAATGGATCATTTGTGTAGTTTGTTGTATTGAGCTGCAAATTTAATGTAAATAAATAGTAAGCGCAAATTTGAAAACCATCTCTTTTCAAAAAAAATGAAATTGCTTTTTTCTTGCATTTTTTCTACCAAAAAGACGCAAAATCAAGAGGTTTGGGTCAATGAGAAAATTTAGAGATTTAGTAATTTTTCTTTTTTGATATGTTCTGTAATATTAAACTTTTAGAAAGGAAAATATTAAAAATTGAATAATATAATTTTAGAATATTTAGTGAAATGGATTTGCAAAAATTACGAAAGATTCGGGTGAATAAAAAGAATATTTTTGAGATGAATGAATGTTTTGAGATTAAAAAGATAGACAAAACTCAATTTGTAGTCTAGATTTCATTTCCGATAAAGGACAGAACTTTACGATAAGCTCTATAAATATAGAATTTTCGTTCCGAGATTTTCTTTATTTAGTTAACAAGCTTAAATCACCATAGGCTGCTTATAATCTTGATTTTCTAAATACTGATTTATTAGAATAATAAATTTTTGGAGATGTTCAATTATATAATTTTTCCATTCCTCTAATTGTCGTGCTGTATAATCTTGACCAATCTCTGCAAATGTTTTTTCACCATGGGCTAGCCAATTTCTCTTTTCTTGGATTTGCTTTAATGCTTCGCCATGTGTGTGTCTTTTATAATCAATATTTAGTGCATCTGGATTTAATCCTAGTGCCTTTACAGTGTCTTTTATTTTTAACGCATCCAAAGATCCCCCATATTTAATGTAATTAGATGCTAAAACTAGAGATTCATTAAATATTTTATTTGAAATGTCTAGATAGCTTTTAATAACTGATTCTTTTTTTATTCTTTCGTCATGTTTATATATATTATCTAACCAGTACTTTTTGATATCGTCTATTACATCAAAAAATTTTAATTTCGGATTATGTCTTTCGGAATTAATGTCATCAAAAATTGAAATTACAGCATTAAATACTGTTGACTCAACTAGATTATATAAAAGCAAAAAAGCGCTTGCTCTGAAAATGTTTATTTTTTTTGAATCAAAGGAAATTTCTCTTTGATTTCCTTCCTGATCAATAAAATGTAACTTTGGACTAGTTGAATCTATTGCGTGTAAAATCTCAAAATAAGCGCTAATTTCTAGTATTCTTTTTTCAAATTCATCATTCATATTGTAATTTTTTTTTGTCAATTTTCTCTAAAAGACAATCTCTAACAAATTCTATTCGACCAATAAGTTTTCCTCTACTGTTCGAAGCATCTGAAGTTGTATGCTTTTTAAATTCTATTGAATCTAGCCATTTTACATCTGGATTTTTTAAGCCTGGTTTCTCTCTCAAAGCTAAATTTACACCCACTGAAATAGCTTCGTACCTTACTCTTGGAATAGATAAGCTTTTTTGAGATTTTCTAAATCCGTTCGGAATATATTTTTCAACAAAATCTAATGTTTTTTCAAATTCATCTCTTTTAAATTTACCAATTTCTTTGGTATATTTTTTACCTTCTTCGATAATGTAATTATCAAGAAAACCTTTGACAGAATGAATGAAATTTTCATAATTATCAGAATAAGCAAAGAATCTGGTAATGAGTTCCTCCTTTTCTCCCCTTAATTTTTCAGTGTTTTTTGCGGAACTGAAAAGTTTGCTGAATTGAGGAATGTCATTGCAACTTAAAATGAAATCATAAAATTGGTTTTGTATAAACTTGCCTTTTCTTATTTCGGCTGAAACTAATTTTTTGCCAGTTTCATTTAACCTTCTGAAGATATCAGCTCTTACTCCTTCATCTGTATTTTCATTAATTATATAAAGTTTTAAAGACGTATTTAAAAATTTTCGCTTTCTTGAGCCTTCTAACTTTTCGAATGTATAATCATTTAATGTTGTTAATTCTTCTAATTTGCTTAAAGTTAATTCATTACTAACAAAAGCTTTTACAGTAGATAATCGCTGTACACCGTCTAATAATTCTAAGTTTCCTTCGTCATCTAATTCAAAAGCGAAAAGAGGCTGGATAGGAACTCCCATAAAAATAGATTCAATGAACCTAGCTTGCATATCTTCTGGCCATACAAAGTCTCTCTGGTATTTTGGGACAAATAATATTGAAGTTATTTCTTCAGTTTCGATATTATCAAGTAAATTATCCTTTTGTCTAAATTTTCGAACTAATTCACCAATACTAAATTCAACAAGTCTGTAGCTATAATCAGCCTGTATTTCTTTTATTTGGTCCTCAACTTCACTAGGCGTTGATAATTTGATTTTGTTCATTCTTGAATAAATTTAAATGTTCTTTTATGCTTTTTGCAATAACTTGTCCAAGCGCTACAGGTACAGCATTTCCTAACTGTCTTGCAATCATTACACTTGAGAATTCTCCTTTTTTTTCATCAAAAAACTTATAGTTTTTAGGAAATGTTTGTAATAAAGATGCTTCTCTTAAGGAAATTGCTCTGTCTTGTACAGGATGTCCAAATCTACCGTTTCCATAGCCAATGCAGTGCGTTGTAATAGTTGGAGAAGGTTCGTCCCATTTCATTCTTCCATACACGCTTGAGTAAGACTTGCCAGATTTCTTTTGATGGCAAGCTAATACTAGATCATTAGACCAATCTTTCCAACTACCACCATAAGGTGTTGCTTTTATTCTTTTTTTATTTATAGCAGTAAGTTTTCTTGCAAAATGTAATTTATCATTTATATAACTTTCGCCGTCATTTATTTCAGGTAGTTTTCCAATAGTATCTTTAACTGTTTTGAAATTTTTTTGAGAGTGAGTTTTTGGAATTAAATTAATTTCTCCAAATAGCGAAGCTAATAGTACTAACCTTTTTCTTTTTTGAGGAATTCCATATTCTGGGCAGTTAACTATTTGATAAGAAACAAAGTAGCCTAATTCTTTTAGTTCATTTATGAAATCATCAAAGACTGGTGCTTTTTTGAAATTTACTAATTGCGCAACGTTTTCCATTGAAACAATTTGCGGCCTAGTCTCTCTTATTATTCTTGTAAATTCATATAATAATTTCCATTTATTATTTTCTTTTTCTTTATCCTTAAAAGTATACGATGAAAAAGGTTGACAAGGAGCGCATCCAACAAGAATTTTTATCTGAGATTCCCCATAAATTTCATTAATTTCACGTGAACTTACATCAGTTATGCTTTTTGATATAAATTGAGATTTGTTATTTGCTTCAAAAGCAAATTTACAGTCCTCATCAATATCTATACCGGCTAAAATATTAAATTTTTCTTTGACGAAGCCGTAGGATAGTCCGCCTATTCCACAAAATAAGTCAATTACTCCGACTCTATTTAAATTGTCTTCTTCTATTTTTTTCAAAATTAATAATGGGGTAAAATTATTTGATCGCAAGTTACAAAAATAAGACAGATGTTTTAATTTTCATTTTAAGCGATTGTAAAAAAAAAACTTAGCGTCTTACTGCCTTTTGGCAAAACTATTACTTAGGAAAATCCTGACTCTGATAAGCACCCAAATCTGGTGGAGAAGTTCTTGTAATTCCTAAAATATCGGTTGGAATCATAAAGACTGGATCTCCTTTCGCGAAAGCGGCAGAAGTTTTATCAATATTAAATTTATTCTGAGACACATTATAAAACTTCGGATTTTCATTCAGAATTATATTCGTATAATGTTCGGTGTCGGTCTTGAATTGATAATTAGGATCTTTAGTCGAACTGCTGAATTTTAATAGACAATTATTTAATTGATAGACAAATGGCACATTTGGATTTTTGTCCAAATTGAATTCGTTTGTAGCCGAACCATAAATAATGCAATTATTAAAAATAGCATTGGTTAAAGGATTGGTTTCTGGAGTTGCTCCAGCCAAAGAGTTGCTTAAATTTACTGCAACTTGAGAACTGCTTGACCAATTGTTGTTAAAGGTGCAATGCGTAAAGTTGTAATTTCCACCATAAACGCAGGATAGGGAAGCTAAACCAGCATAGTTTATTACAATATTGCTAGCAATAACATGAGTATCTCGAGCTAAAATTCCGTATTCGGCGCAATTATAAATTTGAGTGTTTTTAATTTCGAATGTATTATAAGGACTTTGCAAATCCAAACCAATAATCGCATTTTTTAAAGTTAAATGATTGATGGTGTGATTGGCACTTCCATTTGAAAAAATAACCGATTTCCACTGTCCAGGAATATCAGAATAAAGTGATTCTAAACGATCGCCTTCAAAAATCACTTCATTTTCAAGTTTATCAGTGGCAGAGGTTGTTCCGTTAATTTGTAGTGAAGCGTTATCACCAACATACAATCCAGAATTGGCATGAAAATGAACTCTTGCGCCAGCTTCAAAAGTTACGGTTTTAAATTCTGGAACTCCTGCGTAGCCATAAATTACGTATGGTTTTTCATTTGTAAAAAGAAGTTCATTTCCGTTTGCAGGATCATTTTCGTTTAAATAAAATCCGTCAACATCTTTGCCGTCAATTTTAATTTTTTCTTTGGTTCCGTCGGGATTTTGATTTGGATATAAAAACACCGCATCTTGAATTAAAGTAACCAAAGCTACTTCTTGCAAATTTGCACCACTGTCAAACTGAATTTCGTCGGTATATAAAAAATCATCAGGATTTGCATCTGTAATATCTGCCGTGGTTTCTATAAAAATGTACAAACTGTCTTTTGCTAAAAGCGTGACATCTTTAAAAATTTTCCCGTTGTTGCCCGTCATTCCGTCAACAGTCATTCTATATTTAGAATCTAAACCTTTTTTAAATTGTACAATCGGAATCGAAATATCATTTTTACTCTGATTGTATATTTTCAATTGGTAAGTGCTTGAGCCAATATTCTTAAAAACAGTATCCAAATAAACAGTGTCTTTCGAGAACTTTAAATTTCCAGAACTGGCAACAGTATCAAAATCAGTTCGGCAAGAACTGAAAGCTAGAATTAAACCAATAATGAAAAGTGCAAAGTATTGACGCATTTGAATGTTTTTTTTAGCCACGAATTCACGAATTTTTATTTGAATTAATTCGTGAATTCGTGGCGAATAAATTGTAGATAAAAAATCTTTTTAATTTATGTAATCTGTGGCAAAAAAAAGCCAAAGATTGATTTTGATTGTTTTTGTAAAAATAGCAAAAAACTGACAAGTTCATAATTGATTTTTAATTTTAGAATCCAATTTTTAGATTTATGTCTTATCTTTCTTTAATTTTACGATTTTAAAGTTTATTTTAATGAATTATACAAAAGAGCAGATTTTAGCGCGCTGCAATGAGTTTTCTAAAAACACATTGATGGAAACGCTAAAAATAGAATATATCGATGCCGGAGAAGATTTTTTAACTGCAAAAATGCCTGTAAATCCAAGTGTTCATCAGCCAATGGGATTATTGCACGGAGGCGCTTCTGTAGCTTTGGCAGAAAGTGTTGGGAGTGCAGCTTCTTTCTTTTTTATCAATCCGAAAGAACAGGAGGTAAGAGGTATCGAAATTTCGGCAAATCATCTAAAAAGTATTCGCGAGGGTTATGTTTTCGGAACAGCCAGAATTATTCACAAAGGAAGAAGTCTTCATCTTTGGGAAATCAAAATTACCGATGAAGTAGGAAATTTAGTTTCGCTTTGCAAATTGACGAATATGGTTTTGGATAGAAAGAAAAGCGAATAAATATGAATTCATTTTTCTTAAAAATTAAAAATCATAAAGAACAAAATTTACCCTTTGTACTTTATTCAAAACCCAATACAGAAAATTATGTTGGGATTTTGCAACAAAATAATATTTTAAATACCGTTTCGGATTACAGCGAAAAAGGATTTGTTTTTGCTTCTTTTGATGAAAAACAATTAATTTTAATTCCTGAAAATGAGTCGGAAATTATTACGGTTCAAAAAGAAAAGACTTCATTTGAACGCATTGAAATTGACGATTTGAGTTTTGATGCTGAAGCTAAATTTCAATATGAATATCTAGTAGCGCAGGGAATTCAAGCCATTAAAAATGAAGAATTCAAAAAAGTGGTTTTATCACGAAGTGAAGAAGTTCCTTTGTCTGAATTTGATTTTATTGAAACCTTTCAGCACTTGGTTCAGTTATATCCAGCCACTTTCTGCTATTGTTTTTTTCATCCGAAAATTGGACTTTGGATGGGGGCGACTCCAGAAAAACTGCTAAAAGCAAACGGAAATGTTTTTGAAACGATGGCTTTGGCAGGAACGCAAAAAGATAATCAAGAAGTAGAAATCGTTTGGCAGCAGAAAGAAAAAGACGAACAGCAATTTGTTACTGATTTTATTGTAAAGAGACTTCGAGAATTTACAGCTTCGGTTGTGGTTTCTGAGCCTTACAGTTTAAAAGCAGGATTGATCTGGCATATTAAAACAGATATTTCTGGAGTTTTAAAAGATAATTCGACTTTAGAAGAGGTAATAGACACGCTGCATCCAACACCTGCTGTTTGCGGACTTCCAAAAAAGAAATCGAAAGCATTTATTTTAGAAAATGAAAATTACAATAGAACTTTCTACACTGGTTTTCTAGGTGAATTGAACAGTACTTTTGAAGAAAATAATGCTAGTTCTGATTTATTTGTAAATTTACGATGCATGCAGATTCAGGAAAATAAAGCGATTTTATACATGGGCTGCGGTATTACCAAAGAAAGTATTCCAGAAAAAGAATGGGAGGAAAGCGTCAATAAGTCAATGACGATGAAACGGGTCTTAAGAGTTATGAGTTAGAAGTTATGAATTATGAGTTTTCAGCTGTGTGTCTCCCTGAGCGAAGTCGAAGGGCATATCGTAAAGGGCTTCGACTTCGCTCAGCCTGACAACTTGAAAGCAACCTATAAACTTGAAACTTTAAACCTGAAACAAAACAAACAAAAAAATCATTTTCAGAATTGTAATTGAAATTGATTTTTGATATTGATATTAAAAATTATGAAATTAGACATATTAGCCTTTGGGGCGCATCCAGACGATGTAGAATTGGGTTGCGCTGGAACCATTTTAAAAGAAGTTTCCCTTGGGAAAAAAGTAGGTATTGTAGATTTGACGCGTGGTGAATTAGGAACCCGAGGCACAGCAGAAACTAGAGATCAGGAAGCAAAAGATGCTGCAAAAATTTTAGGAGTTGTTGTTCGTGAAAATTTAGCAATGCGTGACGGATTTTTTGTTAATGACGAAAAGCATCAATTAGAGGTCATAAAAATGATCCGTAAGTACAAACCTGAGATTGTATTATGCAATGCAGTCGACGATCGTCATATTGATCACGGAAAAGGAAGCAAATTGGTTTCTGATTCTTGTTTTCTTTCAGGGTTAATGAAAATTGAAACTTCGATTGATGGAGTGCCACAAGAAGCGTGGAGACCAAAAGTGGTTTATCATTATATTCAATGGAAAAATCTAGAACCTGATTTCGTTGTAGACATTACAGGATTTGAAGAAAAGAAGGTTGAAGCGATTATGGCCTATAAAACTCAATTTTACGATCCGAATTCAAAAGAACCTTCGACGCCAATTACGAGTAAAAACTTTTTTGAAAGCTTAAATTATCGTGCGCAGGACTTAGGAAGGTTAGTTGGGAAAGATTTTGCAGAAGGTTTTACGGTTGAAAGGTGTTTGGCAGTCAATAGCTTAGGTAATTTGATTTAATTTTTATAAAAATTTTTCATTTTTTTCTTTGTAGAACTCAACCTTTGTCCTATATTTGCACTCGCTAAGCAGAAAAATGGTGGTTGTAGCTCAGCTGGTTAGAGTAGCGGTTTGTGGTGCCGCGGGTCGCCGGTTCGAACCCGGTCAGCCACCCAGATTTAAAGCCTTGAAGAAATTCAAGGCTTTTTTTGTTTTCTGTAATAGATAAGAAATTTAGCCTTGAATTAAAGACGGGATTTTTTTTTGTTAATTTTTTTTAAGAAAAATATTGAATTTTATATAAAAAATATAGTTTTATTCTTATATTTGTGTGCGGTATTAATGAGTATCGTATAATAACTAAAAAAAACTATTAATTATTAAAATTTAAAAAAATGAAAAAAAACATTAAAAAAATTGATTTAAATAATGTAAAAGTTATTTCTAAAAAAGAAATGCAGACAATTAGTGGAGGAATGAAATGGCAAGGTAGAAGACAAAGCAGTAATGTTATAGATCTAAGAGGATGGCGTCAAGTTGAACCTTGGACTGGTTTGGATTTTTAATAAAGATGAAAGTTAGCAATAAGTTAAAAAAATGCTTTTGATTAATCGAAAGCATTTTTTTTATCTCTCTTTAAAAGATAGCGATGTTTATTGGAAGATTTATAGAGTGAAAAAGCACAACCGTTTAAGTTGTGCTTTTCTGGTGGTTATTATATTTGGTTTATGTATTATTGAATTTCTTCAAATGTGTTTCCTTGATTTATATCTCCAGTTGTAAAGCCTTTTTTAAACCAATACATCCTTTGTTCTGATGTTCCATGTGTAAAAGAATCGGGAACAACGTGTCCTTGCATTTTACTTTGTATTGCATCATCTCCAACAGCATTTGCTGCACTTAAAGCTTCTTCAATATCTCCAGTATCTAAATTGGTTTGATTGTAATGTGCCCAAACGCCAGCATAAAAATCAGCTTGTAATTCTAATGCTACAGATAATTTATTAGCTTCAGCGTCACTTTTTCCTTGTTGCATCTGACGCATCTTAGAAGACGTTCCCATTAAAGTTTGAATGTGATGGCCTATTTCATGCGCAATAACGTATGCAATGGCAAAATCGCCACCTTTTGCACCAAATTTGGTTTTTAATTCTTCGAAAAATGATAAATCCATGTAGACTTTACGGTCACCAGGGCAATAAAAAGGGCCAGAGGCAGATGACGCACTGCCACAAGCAGTCTGATCCGAGTCTTTAAAAAGTACTAATTTTGGTTTTTCATAAGTCATGCCATGTTCGGCAAAAATTTTATTCCATGTGTCTTCTGTATCTGCCAAAATAACTCCAACATAATTTCCCATTTTTTTGTCTTCCTCGCTTAAAGGAGCTGCAGTTTCGGTTTGTGTCTGTCCACCTTGGAATAGTTCTAAAATTGGCGCTATTTGCTGACCTGTTTCGCCGCCAAAAACATTCAGAAGCAAAACAATGATCCCAATAACTCCTCCGCCAATTATTGCTTTTCCTCCACCAGAAATTGATCTTCTGTCTTCGACATTATCACTTTGCCTTCTTCCTTGCCATTTCATATTGAATTGTTTTTTAACTTGTTATTTAAAACGTTGTACGAATTTATAGATTTTTTATGATAAATTTTAGGATCGGCATATTAAGTTTTCAGTCGCGGTCTCAGTTTTCAGTTAAAGCTGCGACCGCGACTAAAAACTGCGACTGAAAGCTAAATTATCCAAGCCATTTAACTAGTGCTTCTTCAACACTTCCTTTCATAATTGGTTTAGAAATGTAATCATCCATTCCGGCCGAAATACATTTGTTTCGTTCTTCTTTTTCCGCGCCAGCTGTCACGGCAATAATAGGAACATCACGGCCCTTCTTGGTATTTCTAATTGCTTTTGCAGTTTCATAACCATTCATAATTGGCATCTGAATATCCATAAAAATAATGGTCGGATTAATTTTTTCAAATTGCTGAATGGCTTCATAACCGTTTTCGCATTCGAAAATAAAAGCATTATGATATAGATTTTTTATAATTGTCTTGAGAAGAAGCATGTTTACTTTATTATCTTCTACAATTAAAAAGGTAATATTGTTGTCGTTTATCTCAATTTCGTCAGAATCTAAGTCAATATTCAAACTTTTAAGCTCGGCATTATATTTATCATTAATGCTGTGATTGCTTGTTTTTAAATTTAAATCAAAGAAAAAAGTACTTCCTTCGTCAATTTTACTTTCCAGCTGTAAACGGCTTTCCATTAAAGCAAGCAATTGGTTCGATATGGTTAAGCCTAATCCTGTTCCTCCAAATTTTCTTGTTGTTGAGCTGTCTTCTTGCAGAAAAGCTTTGAATATTTTTTTCTGATTTTTTTCAAGAATTCCAATTCCGGTATCAATTACAGCAAAACGGATAACGCAATGGTTGCCATGGTTCTTTTCTAAAACCGAAACGTTTAGTTTGATGGAGCCTTTTGTTGTGAATTTAACCGCATTTGAAAGCAGGTTAATCAAAATCTGTTTGAGACGAACAATATCTGTCCAGATATATTTAGGAACATCGGGATCAATGTTCAATTCTAGTTCCAGATTCTTTTTATTAGACTCATAAACAATTAAATCGAAAACTTGTCCTAAGATTTTTTTTATGTCATATAGATCAATAAAAAGTTCTAGTTTTCCTGCTTCAATTTTTGAGAAATCCAAAATATCATTTATAATTTCAAGAAGGGAATGAGCCGACTGGTTAATTGTGGTCATATATTTTTCTTGAATTTCCTCCAAATCCGTTTTCATTAATAAGTGCGTAAAACCAATAATTCCGTTTAGAGGAGTTCTAATTTCGTGCGACATATTAGCCAAGAAGTCCGATTTTGATTTGTTTGCCGCTTCAGCAAGCTGTTTGGCTTTTATCGCGTCTTCTATTTCTTTTTTACTTGTAATGTCAAAATAGATTCCGCCCACAAATTCAATTTCATCGTCTCGCTTAATTACATCTCCAAATTCTTCTATCCAAATAAATTCGCCACTTTTGCGCTGAATACGATACACGTTATGTAAAGGCATTCCGTGCTGTAGATTATCGATTTGATTGTTAATTACTTCTTCTTTATCATCAGGATGAATTAACGATAGAAAAGACAAATTATTTTCAATAAATTCAGATTTTGAATATCCGGTAAGATTTAAAACTTCATCGTTTAAGAATATTTTAGTCGAGAAAGCATCAAATTTTGATAAATAAACGGTTCCAGGAATATTGTTTGCAATCAGTTTAAATTTCTCTTCGCTCTCAATAATCTTAGTTTCATTTCGGTTTCTTTCTAATGCCGATGAAATATTATTTGCCAATACCTGAAAGATATTTATTTCATCTTCAGTCCATTTTCTTTCGGTTGTACAATCATCAAAACCAATAAAGCCTGTAAAAAGATCATTAATATAAATAGGTAAAATTAAGATAGATTGTATTTCATTGTCAATGAGAAGTTTTTTAAAAAAACCTTCATTAAGATTTCTTGTAAATATATTTAGGATTTTTCTTTGTGATGCCACATCATATATTTCTTGAAGATTTTGTTCTGTCATATGATGCAAAGGGGTAATTTGATGGACAATGCCCTCTCGGGACCATTTGTATTTTTGACTTACAGTATTATAGATTACATCTTTTTCGTAATAATACATATGATCTACTTTGGCTGCTTTTCCAATAATGTTAAAGGTTTCCTGAAACATTTGATGCGTCGTTTTGCTGAGCAGAAACTTCTCTGTACATAATGAAAGTGCGGATAAGAGTTGGCTCTTAAGTTCTAATTTTCTTTCCGCCTCTAAACGCATTTGTGAAGAAATAGCAAGAGAAATTACATCCGATATGGTTCTCGCATAATTAATGTCTTCATTGTCCCATTCTCGCTTTTGTTCTGTGCTTTCAAAACACGCAACACCTGCTAATTGGCCTGTTAAGAAGATAGGCACATCTAGCATTGATTTGATATTGTTTTTTGTAAAATAAAGCTTTTGAAACTCAGATGTTTCCAATTTGTTGAATACGTCTGGTGCGTTAATAATTGCCTTATTGTTTAAGGTTTCAAAATAAATAGGATAGGACTCTTTATTTAAAATGTTTTTGTCGCTTAAACTTTGATTGTCAAGACTAAAAAGATTTTTGCAAGTAATTAAATCATTGTCATATTTCCAAAAACTTACGCGGTTAGTGTTGCTTATAGAAGCAGCTTCTTTTAATATTAAATCAATAACAGTATTTAATTCGTTGTACTTGCTAAAATCTGTCGTTGATAATTTTTTGGTTGAATTGTTATAGGCTTCAATTTTTTTAAGACGTCTTTTTTTCTCGTTTTCGATATTTTTTTTCTCGGTAATGTCTCTTGCAATTCCAGAGAAGCCAATTGTTGACCCTAATTCATTTTTGCGGACAATAATTTTTTGAGACATCCATATTTCTTCACCATTTTTCTTCAAAATAGGAATTTCAATAATGGGATAATTGTTTTCATTGAGAACCAAATTTTCGTAAAAATCTACGGCACTATTGATGTAATTATCATGAATAAAATTGGAATAGTGTTTTTTGATTATTTCGTTTTGAGAATATCCAAGAGCAGAAATACCAAATTCATTTATAAAAGTAAAATGACCTTCTGCGTCTATTTCAAAAATAATATCGGTGGCCGTTTCAATTAGGTTTTTGTATTGATCCTGAACGATAACTTGTTCGGTAACATCTTGCCCAATGCTAATGATTAAATCGTCTGAAAACTTTTTATCTTTCCACTGAATGTATTTGTATTCGCCGTTTTCGGTTTTTAATTTTCTAATATAAAGTTTATTTTCTTGGTCTCTAACAGGATTGAATTTTTCGTCTGATTCTAAATCATGGGTTAATTCCCAGAATTTCAATCCCATAACTTGATCGGGTTGGTATCCTAAAATAGGAGTTACGGTTTCGCTGCAGAAAAGTATTTCACCTTTTTGATTGGATGCTATTGTAAGTGAATTTCCTTTATGGACGATTTCGTTTGCAAATCTAAAATTGTCGCGATTGTTTAATAAAACTGCATATTTTACTTGATTTATAATAAAAATTAGAATGCAGAAATTAAGCAGTAAGATGGAAGATTTTATTGGAATAAGTTGAAGTGCTAACGTCGTAATTAGAAAGGTAAACGTTAAAGCAACAAAGGCCCAATAAATCTTTATAGGTTTAAGGATGTTGTACGAAAAGAAAAAAGAAATCAGGAAAACAATAATGGGTACAACATCATTTTTTAGTGTTACAATGTTGTAGGCTACGTAACTGATGTAAATAAAAAAGCTGGAAATAAAAATCTGCTGGATTTTATCTCTTATCCATTTAATTTTTTCGGTTATCGTATAAATGATAAGTACCAAAACCCCAATTGAAACATTTACAATTAAGAGGCTTTTGGGTCTTATTTTGAAAATTTCATTTATGATTTCAATTACAATTACCGCAATACCAAAAAATAAGATATAAAGCTGGTATTCTCTTCCAACAGCATCTTGTTCTTTCTTCTTTTCGATGAAATATCCAATTTTGGCTTTAATTCTAAAAAATTGATAAACTAAGAGCGAAAGGAAAGCAAAAAGTGATAAGCCTAAAACAAAAAGTTTATGGTTATTGTAGTAAATGATATCGGAATTAAAAACATACCATCCAGTCATAATTGATTCTAAGGTACTCCCAATAGTGGAAATTCCTGAAATAACCGAATTGAAAAAACTATAGTTTGCGACCATAGAATTTGGAGTATGTTGGTTTAGTAAATAGCCTTTTGAAAATTCTTAAAAGAAGTGGTTAATTTCTCGGTAAATAAGAATTTTCGGTTTTAATCTACATTGTATTTTCCGATTGAATCAATTGAATCTTCTTCTTCAGATTGTGTTCCGAAAATGGCAAAATAAGTCGCATAAATCATAGAGCTGTTAAAAACAACCGTAAATATGATTCCGACGCAACAGCCAATAAATCCAACCATTGAACCAAGAAAACCTATGATAAAAAAAGCAAATATGTTAAGCGGATTTTTTGTAACGATAATGAGGCTAGATTTTATAGCATCTATAGCTTTAAGGTTTCCAAAAACAATTAATGGAATGGAAAGATACATAAAGTAAGAAACCATAAACGAAATAATATTTCCAACAAATACGATTCCTGAGCTTTCGATTAAATTGGCAATCGCAGTTCCTAAAATTGCTGGAATAAAAGCTGCAACAAAAATTTGTGCAAAATAGGGTGCTTTGTAATAAGTGAAAATAGTGGAAACATTGAACTCAACATCTTTGTCTGCAGAATCGGCCATTTTTAGGAAACCAGCACCAAAAGGAGCTGTAATTCCTGCAACCACAGAAACAGCAACGGTTTGAATTACGAGTTGAATTGAAGTGAATTGTTGATTCTCAAAATTTTGAATGAAATCTTTCGTCATCGCCTCGGCACCAAAATAGGCAATCATTATACCCATGAAAGCGACGGCTGCAATAATTGAAAAAACTAGGATGATAAGTCCTGAGTAAAGCGCTATTTTTTTATAATTTTCGAAAGCGTGATTAAAAACCGTAGCAAAATCAAGGGAAAAGCCATTTTTTTTAATGTCCTCAATTTGGTTAAGTGTAGATTTCATTTTTATGTAAGATTGTTTTATAGACTTGTAATATTTGAAAGGTATCTTGACGTAAATATAATATTTTTAATCAATTCCATATAAAAATCTACAAAACATTCCGAAATGTTTTTGACTGCAGCTATAGCCAGTCTAAAATTCGTTTTATTGGGCCTAATTTTTCTTTGTAAGGAGCGTAGCGCATAGGCAAATCAAGCCAATTGCCTTTTTTTACAATTGCTTTATGGTGAGAAAATGTGTCGAAGCTTCGTTTACCATGATAAGCACCGATTCCACTATATCCGACACCGCCAAAAGGCAGTCTGTTGTTAGAGAAATGAATAACGGTATCGTTGATGCATCCGCCTCCGAAAGAGTATTTCGAAATTAATTTCTTTGCAAATGAATTATTTTCGCTAAAAATGTAAAATGAAAGAGGTTTCTCATAACGGCTCACAACATTTTCGATGTCACTTTCATTTTCGTAAACAAGAATCGGCAAAATAGGGCCAAAGATCTCTTCTTTCATAACGGCACTGTCCAAATCTGGTTCTTCAAGAAGAGTAGGCGCAATATAAAGTTGGCTGGCATTGCTTTCTCCACCAAACAAAATGTGCTCACCTTGAATCATATTGGTCAAACGATACCAATTTTTTGTATTTATAATTCTTGCAAAATCAGGAGATTTGTCAATTTTCTTTCCATACGCTTTTAGGATTTCTTCAATCATATAAGAAATGAAATTGACTTTCATGTTTTTCTGAATTAGAATATAGTCGGGAGCAATGCAAGTTTGTCCTGCATTGATAAATTTTCCCCAGACAATTCTTTTGGCAGCCAGTTTTAAATTGGCTGTTTCATCAATAATGCAAGGGTTTTTTCCGCCTAATTCAAGAGTAACCGGAGTTAGATTTTCGGCTGCCGCTTTTGCAACAATTTTACCAACAGCAACGCTTCCTGTAAAAAAGATATAATCCCAGCGCTGCGCCAATAATTTATTAGAAACATCAACACCACCTTCAAAAACTTCTACGTGCTTAACGTGAAACGTTTTTTCTATAATTTTTGCAATTATAGCAGAGGTGTGAGGGGTAAGTTCAGATGGTTTTAAAACGACTCTATTTCCTGCAGCAACTGCAGCTACGAGCGGACACAAAGCAAGCTGAAAAGGGTAATTCCATGGAGCAATGATTAATACATCTCCATAAGGTTCTTTATAAAGATAATCGGAAGAGGGAAAATTAAGCAGGGACGGAAAAACACGTTTTGGTTTTGCCCATTTATTCAGGTTTTTAATCGTATCCTTAAGTTCCGAAATAACGTAATTCGTTTCGGTTAAAACAGCTTCAAACTCTGGTTTTTTAAAGTCATCATATAAAGCTTTTACAATTAAATCTTCGCTTTTTTGAATATTATACAATAACTTTTTTAGAGTTTCCTTTCGATATCCGATGTCGCTTTTAAAGTCCATTTTTTTTCGATTTGCTTGTTTTTTCTCTATGCAAGTTAATCGATAAAATTTAAAAAATTAACAATTAAATCATAAAAATCAGACAGCATTCCAAATAGGATCATCTGGAGTAGGGGCAATAATTGTAATATTCTCTTTTGAAACAGGATGGACAAAAGTTAGTTTTCGTGCATGAAGATGGATGCCTCCATCGGGATTGCTTCGGTCTGCGCCATATTTTAAATCTCCTTTAATTGGCGATCCGATTGCACTTAATTGTGCACGAATTTGATGATGACGACCCGTATGCAAATTGATTTCCAGAGTGGTATAATTCTGAAGTTCTTTTATTATAGTGTAATCTAAACTGGCTAATTTGCTATCTGGAACTTCTTTTAAATGCGCTTTTGAAGTGTTGTTTTTTTCGTTCCTTTTTAAATAATGAACCAATTTTGCTTTTTCGTCTTTTGGTTTATTTTTGACAACAGCCCAATATGTTTTTTGGGTTTCGCGATTACTGAACAATTCATTCATACGCGATAAAGCCTTGCTAGTTCTAGCAAAAACAACAATTCCAGTTGTAGGTCTGTCTAGACGATGAATAACCCCCAAGAAAACATCTCCAGGTTTATTGTATTTGGCTTTGATATATTCTTTCACAACATCAGACAAAGGTTTGTCGCCCGTTTTATCACCTTGTACAATATCGCCCACACGTTTGTTGACCACAATAATATGGTTGTCTTCGTGCAGAATTTGGAGATTGTTTTTGTCTGAAATAATTTTCATTTTGAAGTGAAATTTTAAATTAAAAAAGTTTGGCTAAAGCCTTTAACATGTCTTAAAAATAAACCTCCAGCTAAAGCTGGAGGCAATTTATAAAAATCTCTGAACCTTTGTTGCTTTGTCTCTTTGAGCCCAAAAACTTAGAACCTTAGCAACTCAGAACCTTAGTATCTTAAAAATTAATATTGTTCCTTTTCGTTCGGGAAATCACTAGCCTTAACATCTGCAGCATATTGACCAATTGCTTTAGTCATTTCGTCGTAAAGATTTAAGTAACGACGTAAGAAACGAGGGCTGAATTCATTGTTCATTCCCAACATATCGTGGATTACTAAAACCTGACCGTCAACACCGCCTCCAGCTCCAATTCCGATTACTGGAATCGAAATGCTTTCAGCTACTTTTTTAGCCAGATCTGCTGGGATTTTTTCTAAAACAACAGCAAAACATCCCACTTTTTCAAGCATTTGAGCATCTTCAATCAATTTTTCAGCTTCTTCTTCTTCTTTAGCGCGAACACTGTAAGTTCCAAATTTGTAGATAGATTGAGGTGTTAAGCCTAAGTGCCCCATTACAGGAATACCAGCATGTAATATTTTTTTAATGGATTCTTTAATTTCTTTTCCGCCTTCTAATTTTACAGCATGAGCCCCACTTTCTTTCATAATTCTGATAGAAGAACGCAAAGCTTCTTTTGGGTCAGATTGGTAACTTCCAAAAGGCAAGTCAACTACAACTAAACCTCTTTCTACAGCGCGAACTACAGAAGAAGCATGATATATCATTTGATCTAAAGTAATTGGCAAAGTCGTTTCGTGACCAGCCATTACATTTGATGCCGAATCACCAACTAAAATTACATCGATACCAGCGGTATCAACAATTTTTGCCATTGTATAATCATACGCAGTAAGCATAGAGATTTTCTCTCCGTTGCTTTTCATTTCAATTAATGACTTTGTTGTGATTCTTTTATAATCTTTTTTTGCTACTGACATTTTAATGTTTTTTTGATGTTGTAAAAGTATTGAATAATTGTAAAAAGGGAATTAGCAATTATAGAATATTTCGAGAGAAAATGGTTTTCGGTCTTTAAATCCTAATAGAAATGGACTGTTTCCTATTACAATAGAGTAATTGTGTAGTAATTTTTGAGGTTTTTGACAAAGATTAAAGGTTTTAAGAATGATTTTTTATCAGTCTAAAACCTTTAATCTCTAGCATTAGTTATTTTAAGTTTTAGCAATCAGCCATGTTTACAGCAATTGCAAGACCTCCTTCAGAAGTTTCTTTATATTTTGAATTCATATCTTTTGCTGTTTCCCACATGGTGTTAATCACTTTGTCTAATGGAACTTTAGCATTTTTAGAATCGGTTTCTAAAGCTAATTCAGCAGCGTTTATGGCTTTAATGGCACCCATTGTATTTCTTTCGATACATGGAATTTGAACTAAACCGCCAATAGGATCGCAGGTTAAACCTAAATGATGTTCCATGGCAATTTCAGCAGCCATAAGAACTTGAGCAGGAGTTCCGCCCATTAATTCGCAAAGAGCAGCCGCAGCCATCGAAGACGAAACGCCAATCTCAGCTTGACATCCGCCCATTGCTGCAGAAATAGTAGAACCTTTTTTAAAGATACTTCCAATTTCACCAGCCACCATCAAAAATTGTTTGATTTCTTTTTCGCCTGCATTATGGTTTTCAATAACCATATAGTACATTAAAACAGCAGGAATTACACCCGAACTTCCGTTGGTAGGAGCAGTAACCACACGGCCTAAAGAAGCATTTACTTCATTAACTGCAAGGGCAAAACAGCTCACCCATTTTAAGATTTGACGGAATTTAACTTCAGTTTTTCTAATTTCTTCCAACCAGCTTTGCGGGTCCGTGTAATTAGATAATCCAATTAAGTTTTGGTGCATATCAAAAGCTCTTCTTCGTACGTGAAGTCCGCCTGGAAGAATTCCTTCAGAATGGCAACCAATATACATGCATTCCAACATCGTATTCCAAATACGCATTAATTCAGAATGCACTTCGGCTTCTGGACGCATCGAAATTTCATTTTCGTATACAAGTTCAGAAATCGATTTGTTTTCAGTAACCGTATAATTTAATAATTCTGCGGCGTTTTGAATAGGATAAGGAAAGGCACATTTTATAACCTCTTTCAGTTTGGCATTTGTACGTTCTTCTTTTACCACAAATCCTCCTCCGATTGAATAAAAAGTAGATTCGTATTCTGAATCATCAGGCTTGTAAGCCGTAAATTTCAATCCGTTTGCGTGAAACGGAAGAAAGTCTTTATTAAAAACAATGTCTTGAAGAAAAAAGAATGGAATCACTTTTTGGTTACCCAAATTGATTTCGTTTGTGGTTTCGATTTTTTTAATAATTCCTGCAATATCCTCTACAGGAATATATTCAGGATCTTGTCCGCTTAATCCTAACATTACCGCAAGATCTGTTGCGTGGCCTTTTCCAGTTAAAGAAAGCGAGCCATATAAATCGACTTTTACCCTTGTAATATCGTTTAAAATTGCTTCTTCTTTCAGTTCTTCTAGAAAGCGTTCAGCAGCGCGCCAAGGACCCAAAGTGTGTGAGCTTGAAGGCCCAACGCCTATTTTAAGCATATCAAAAACAGAGATACATTCTTCCATTGTTCAATTTTTGTTAAGACAAAGATAATCGAATAATGCAATGATGATTTCTTTTTTAATGTTAATCTTGCGTATTTGTTAAAATAAATATTAAAATTTAATAATTCGGCAACGAAATAAATTTAAAGCCTTAATATGCAGTTTCCGTAAAAAGTTCGTGTTTTTTCGGTATTTTTGTACAAGAACGAGTTGCATTACTCGATTCTTTAATTATTAATACTTCATGGATTTTGTTTTAATTCTGAAAACGTCTTTTTACAAATAATAATGCCACAAGAAGATAAAGTTACCCTATGATAGAATTTTTCAGACATCTA
Organism: Flavobacterium sp. LK-23; assembly: GCF_058135255.1. Classification (NCBI taxonomy): domain Bacteria; kingdom Pseudomonadati; phylum Bacteroidota; class Flavobacteriia; order Flavobacteriales; family Flavobacteriaceae; genus Flavobacterium; species Flavobacterium sp. LK-23. The sequence continues at coordinate 369,945 of NZ_JBYUVT010000004.1, read as the reverse complement.
TTACAAGAATTCGAATTACCACTAAGCAATCCAGTATTGATTTTTTCATTAATACTATTTATAATCCTGCTTTGTCCCATTTTACTAAAAAAAATAAACATTCCTGGAATTATCGGACTTATTATTTCTGGGGTTATCATTGGTCCACACGGATTAAATATTCTGGCTAAAAACTCTGCGGTAGATTTATTTTCTACAATCGGGCTTTTATATATCATGTTTATTGCAGGTTTAGAATTGGATATGAACGAGTTCAAGGCCAATAGAAATAAGAGTTTGCTCTTTGGCTTTTTCACCTTCATTCTTCCGCTTTCAATAGGATTTCCAGTTTGTTTTTATTTGTTGAAATATGATTTTAATGCGAGTTTCTTGACGGCAAGTATGTTTGCTACACACACTTTGGTCGCGTATCCGATTGTGAGTAAATTAGGAATTGCTAAAAATCAAGCTGTTGCCATTACGGTTGGAGGAACTATTTTAACAGATACTGCCGTTTTAATTATTCTGGCAGTAATTATGGGAAGCAGTCAGGGAAATCTAAATCAGGCATTTTGGGTTAAATTGATTATTTCATTGGCGATTTTCTCTGCTATTATGTTTTTGATTATCCCTCGTGTAGCAAAATGGTTTTTTAAGAAGTTAGAAAGTGAAAAACATGCCCATTATATTTTTGTTCTTTCTGTCGTTTTCTTTGCTGCTTTTTTGGCTGAAGTAGCAGGAGTAGAGCCCATTATTGGAGCTTTCGTTGCAGGTTTGGCTTTGAATCCGCTGATTCCGCATTCTTCTGCTTTGATGAATAGAATTGAATTTATGGGGAATTCGCTGTTTATTCCGTTTTTCTTGATTTCTGTGGGAATGCTAGTTGATGTAAGTGTTATTTTGAGCGGACCAACAGCTTTAATAGTGGCTGGAACTTTGAGCGTTGTAGCGATATTTGGAAAATGGATTGCAGCGTTTTTTACTCAAATTGTTTTTAAATACACCAGAACAGAAAGACAGCTTATTTTTGGATTAAGCAGTGCGCACGCCGCTGCAACTTTGGCGGTAATTTTGGTCGGATTTAAAGCAAAAATATTAGACGAAAACATTTTAAACGGAACGATTATTCTAATTCTGATTACATGTATTGTAGCTTCTTTTGCAACTGAAAAAGCAGCGAAAAAAATTGCCATCTGCGAAGAAGAAATTTCACATGAAGACGCAGACAGAGATCAGATCTTAGACGAACATATTTTGATTCCGTTGGCAAAATCGTCTGCTGCAGCAAGTTTGTTGGATTTTGCGCTTTTGATCAAAGATAAAAAATCATCAAATCCGGTTACTTTATTGACGATTGTTCCAAACAATAATCAGGCGGAAAAGAACATTTTAAAATACAGAAAAGCAGCTGACAAATTTGTAATCCAGGGATCGGCTTCAGAAGTGAAAATTAATACTATTGCCAGAATCGATCACAATCCTGCGAGCGGAATTGCAAGAACTTCTAAAGAAATCATGTCGGATATCGTGATTGTAGGCTGGCCAAGAAAGACTGGATTTATTGATAAAATCTTTGGAGAAAATGTTGATTCGATTATCAATAATGTAGATAAGACTTTGTTTATCTGTAGGTTTCAAAAGAATTTTATTGAAGAAAAAAGACTGGTTTTTATTTGTCCGCCATTTTCAGAAAGAGGAATTGGTTTTCATTTGCTAATGCAGAAAGTGAGCCGTTTGGCGCAGGAATTAAGTATTCCGATTGTGATTTACGGCGAAGAAAGAACCTATCAGGCTATTCAGCAGATTGCTTCTAATTTAAAACTGAACAGCAAATTTGGTTTTAAAAATGTTTCGGATTGGGAAGATTTTGAAAGCATTTCTGGTGAAATAAAATCAACCGATTTGGTAGTTGTCAACTTATCTCGAAAAGGTTCTGTTTCCTATCAGTCTATCTTTGATAAATTGCCAACGAAATTTGAAAAATATTTCGATAGCAACAATGTAATGCTTGTTTATCCGCAAGACGATAGAAAAGAAAGTGCAATGGATGCTTACGAAGATTTTACTGCATCGCCTTTGGCAAAAGGTATCGAAGCAATAGAACAAATTGGACGCGGTTTGGGAAGTATTTTGAAGAAAAGCTAAAAATCTGATTTTCATGAAAATCTCAACTATTTTGCTTGTTTTGGCTTTCGCTTTTATTGCTGTAAATTGTAATAAAGTAAAAGAAGAGACGAAATCAAATTCTGAAATTGCTATTAAAAGTGATAGCATTGCAAAACCCATAAAAAAAGAATTGCCTGAGAATTTTGACGAGTTCAATAAAAAATTCCATTCTGATTCTCTTTTTCAAGTTTCAAGAGTTGATTTTCCGATCGAAGGAAAACATGTTTCTGGTTTTGAGCAATACAATTGGACAAGAAAGAATTGGCAGTTTCAAGTAATTCCTGTTGCTGAAAAAACAGAAATTGAAGAATACCAGCATTCATTAGTAAAAACAGATACTTTAATCACAGAAAAATTTTGGATTCCAGATAGTGGTTTTGAAGTAGAAAGACAATTTAAACTGATCGGTAATAAATGGTTTTTAATTTATTATAACGACATAAATTTATAGTAAATGAATCACGGAGCTAAATCAATCAGACCTTTTATAGGTGCTAAGAACTTTGAAATCTCTAGAAGTTTTTATCGCGATTTAGGATTTGAAGAAACGGTTTTAGAATCTAATTTTTCGGTTTTTAAAACGGGAGTAATAGCTTTTTATCTTCAAGATTACTACGATAAAAACTGGATTGAAAATACTATGATTTTTCTGGAAGTGGATAATGTCGAACGCTATTACAGCGAACTTTTAGCTCTAAATCTTCCCTCAAAATATGAAGGAGTAAAACTGACTCCAATAAAATATTTGGATTGGGGAAGCGAATGTTTTTTGCACGATCCGTCTGGAGTTTTATGGCATTTTGGGAAATTCAAGCAATAATTTTTTCTCACTCAAAAACCTTGTTTTCCATTTCATAAATGGCTTCTCAATTATTTGATGTAGCAAATATGCGGCTCCTACACAAGTAATAATGCAAATTAGCATTGAAAATGTACTACTTGTATCAATGTTTAAAGAAGCGAGAAATTCCTGCGTAATATGAATAATTCCTTTGTGCGTTAAATAAATTCCATACGAAAGCCCTGCAATAAAAGTAGTGGTTTTAGAATTCCATTTGTATAAAACGCTTTCAGGAGATATTGCGCCCATAACTACAAATCCATAGCCGAGCCCAATTACCGGAAATCCGAAAAGTGATGCGTAAAAAGATCTTTCTTCAATGCAAAGAATATAAGCACCAAACAATATTAGAAGTCCAATTATAAGTAAAAGGTTGCCGTATTTCGAGATTTTATTCCATAATTCAGGAAGAAATTGATAGAGGGCAGCAATGGATACTCCAATCAAAAGTCCATCCAAGCGATTGTATGTTGGGTAGTAAATATATTTGTACCAATAAAGCCAAGAATTATCATTTTCAATTAATGGAATATATAATTTTTCCCAGCTATAGAATCGAAAAACAAATCCTAACAAGACAAAGATAATCAGCAGCCAATAGGATTTTTTGAAGAATGTTGTGTTGAGCAAAAAGTACAGAAATAGAGGTAAAAGAAGATAAAAGTGTTCTTCTACGCAAAGTGACCAAGCATGCGAAAAAGTGCCAAAATCTTGAAGGTTTAAATCAAAATTTTGAGTAAAAGTAAGTAGCTTCCATAAAGGAGGAAGCGCTTCTCTTTCTCTAAAAAAAGGAAAAAGATAATAGATTGCTGTGACGAACCAAAAAGCAGGCAGAATTCTAAAAAAGCGTTTTACAAAAAAGTCTTTAAACGAAATTTCGATGCCATTTTTAATTTGAAAAAACAGCTGAGAAGAAATTAGAAAACCACTTAAAACAAAAAACAAATCGACTCCTGTCCAGCCAAATTTAGCAATTGCAGGAAGCCATTTTGGGTAATCAAAAACGGGAACTTGATAATGAAATAAAAAAACAAAACAGATTGCAAAAGCACGTAAATGATCTAGTCCGTAAAGTTTTTTATCCACCGTTGTAAGTTTGTATAATTTGGTTATTTTGAACCCAAAGGTAGAAGTATTTGTAAAGCTTAAAACTCGAAATTAGAAGTTTTATTAACAAAATTTATTCTGGTTTAAAGTAAATTATCTCAAACAAAAATCTCCCAAAACACGAGTAGTATTTTTACGCTGATACCAGTCATTGTAAACCAATTCTAAATTTTTAACTTCGAATTCTCCGAAATCATAATCACGAAATTTTGCTGCTATTTCTATTAGTTTTTTCGGGTCATGAAGCTTTTCTTGAAAACGCATTATAGTTGAATGGGCTGTCGATATAGAATAACGGCTATCTATGCTTTGCTGTAATCCGGAATTTTTAAAGTTTTCACGAAGTCTATCTCGTAAATTATTCAGCGTTTCGTCGCTTGGAAATCCCTGAATCATAATTGCCGAAGGAGAAGCAGTTATGCCTTTGTAATGAATTTTTATTTTCTCCACATCTACAAGACTTCGGCAGATTACCTCGATATATTCATTTGGTGAAATCTGATCTAAGGTAAAAGCTGAAGAACAAGAAATAATCGACATAATGGTAATATGAATGTCTGAATCTGGGTAAAAATATTGCTCAGGTTCGGCTTTTTTTAATTCATTAATGAAAGTCTGAATATTAGCTTTAGTTTCATCATTTGGGCGAATAAGTAACGTGATTCCAAAACGAGAATCAGATTCATTTTTAAGTTCAGAATCAATAGCATATTTGCCTGCTGAAATGATTTCAGAAGATGTTTTGTAAAGTTGATCGTAATGTTGGATTAAATTCATTGTGGTTTATTTCTTTTTTGCTTTTTCCAGATTTTCTTTGACTCTAAATTTGACAATTTCAGTAATCAAGTCATAAGGCATTGCTTCTTTTAAAGGAAATTGAACAGATCCTTTTCCAGATTTATATTTAGAAAGTTTTTCTGCAAAAGCAGCGTGTCCGCTTGGTAATGCATAAAGTCCAATATGGTTTTTAAAAGCCGCAAAATAAACTACAATACCGTTCTGTTCAAAAGCTGGCATCGAATAACTGATTTTTTCTTTGGCATCTGGCGCCGCCTTCTGAATCGTCATTCTAACTTTTTCCAGAATTTCTTGTACATCATTAGGAAATGCTCCAATATATTCGTCTATGTTTTCGGGTTTCTTTGTTTCCATTTGGAGAAATTTATTTTTAAGTTTTTTTTTAATCTCGCAAAGTCGCGAAGTCGCAAAGTTATTTTGAACAGATCTTAAAGATTAAGTTTTTTGTTATAAATAAAAAAACTTAGTGACTTTGCGTCTTTGCGAGACTAATTCGTAGCAGTATAGAAAACTTCGCGTACTTTGCGTAAAACCTTTGCGAGCTTTGCGTTAAAAAACTTTACGGTTAAATCACAATTAAGCAAGTCCTTTAGGAAAGCGATCCAATACCAAATTCAATAGTAAATTATGCTCTAAATAAGCTTTTGCTCCAGCCAAAACCAAAGTAAAACCCTCAGTCGAATTACGAACCTGATCGATTATTTTATCAGTGTCTCCATGAAAACCTGAATTGATGATACTTACAAAAGTTTCATTTTCATTCAACGGACTAAAAACCCATTCGACCAAAGTGATTTCATCTGGATTTCCCCATTCAATTACAATCTTTTTATTTTCCTGTAAAACAAGCGTAGTAACCGAAAGCGAAAAACCGTACATTTCCCAAGTCCATTCTGTTTTTTTATTTTCTTCTAATTTTCCAGATCCCTTTGTAAACCAAAATTTACTTGTAATATGAGGATCAATAAAAGCCTGAAAAACTTCTGAAACAGGTTTTCTTATCAGCATTTCGGCCTTTGCATATTTGTTGTTTTCTGTTTTCATTTTTTGTTGGTGAGATGTTGTTTGCGAATTGTAAAATGTGAAAAAAGTCTAGTTTGTTATTCCGAGGAACGAGGAATCTTCACAAGAAACTCCGTAAAGAAAAGCCAATCTTTGTCGAGCTACTGGCGGAGATTCCTCGTTCCTAGGAATGACAAGATTGGGTTTAAAACTGATACGTTTTTTCGAACCTCTAAATTTAATAAAAAAAATCCACACAAGTTTTTACCTGCGTGGACTTTATAATCTACAATCTGCGATCTACAATCTGCGATCTAAATTTATTCTCTTATTGTGGTTTTATCATGTAGTGCTATTTCTGCAATTTCATCTTTTCGTTTAAAGCTTACGCCTTGATGTTGCTGCATATATTTTATGAGATCGTTTGCTGCTTTTACCATTTGCGGAGTTCCTCCAATACGATCATGAAAACTAATTGACATTTGTCGGCGTTGTGTTTCACTTTCGGCGTATAATTGGTCAAATTCCATTTTAACTTGCTGTAAAAATTGATCTGCCGAAAAGTTTTTCCCTTCAATCAAAACAATATCATTACATCTAAGCGTATATGGAACCACTGCAAAATCTTTATTTTTTACCTGAATAATAAAAGGTTCATCACGGCTAAGATCATCGATATGATATTTAAAACCAAGTTCCTGTAAAATATCCAGAGTATTTTGTCCTCGGCGTAACCAGTTGGCATTGTAACCAACTGGAGTAAAGCCTGTGACTTTTTTTATGGCATCGACACCGTCTTTTATAAACTTTTTTTCTTCGTCATACGGCATGGTGTATTGTGTGCTCCAGCTCATTCCGTGTGCGGCAGCTTCGTGGCCTCTTTGTACAATTTCTTTGGCCAGTTCGGGATTTTTTAAAACGGCGGTTCCCACCATGTGCGAAGTAACTTTTACACCCAATTTATCCCAATTATCAAGCATACGCGGAATGCCTTCTTTGTATCCGTATTCATACCAAGTAGCAGAAGGCAGATCAATAAAACCTTTTTGTATATTTTGAGGAAACGGACTTTCGGCATTTTGAGGCTGTCCGCCAGCTTCAAATTGCATTGAGATCGAAACCACTAACCTAGAACCATCTGCCCATTTTGTTTTTTGTGGGACGAAAAGAGGTGCATTTTTCGAAACTTCTGAAAAAGTTTCAATAGGATTCATCATGCCAACCATTCCTATTATTCCAGTTTGTTTAATAAAATTTCTTCTTGAACTCATGCTATTTATTTTTTAATTAAAGTATCAATTGCCCAGCTATTATAATCTGCAAAATGCAAAAGCAAAGCAAAAAAAGCGATGTGAATTAATTGTGACGGAATAGCTTCCCAGTTCTCAATCATCGAAGTGCCAAATAATAAGATGAGCATAACAATTGCTCCTGCAACTAAAGACGGTTTAGTAAAGATGCCTAGTAATAAGAAAAGACCAATTGCAAATTCGGCTATAGGAAGAATGTAGCTAAATGGTGTTACGATGATTTTTGGCAGCATCGAATTTTCAAAACTGCCAACCATCCATTTGCTGAAAGTTGCTAGTTTTGGCAGACGAACTAATCCGTGGCCAAACATACTGATGGCAATAGCAAGACGTAATAATAAAAATGAGGTTGTTTCCATATTGATGTGATTTTATAGTACAAAGTTGCAGATAACGACTTTTAAAAATTTGTACAATCATTGGAATAATTTGTATTTTTGGAAGATGGAAATTAGAAACTTACACCGTCCTTTTGAACTTCAGTTTTTAGAAGTTTTGGAATATGAACCGAAAGAACGTAAAAATACGTTCTTTGAAATGGTTTTTGTTCTAGAAGGAAAAGGAACTCAAATTATCAACGATCATCGATTACCGTATAGCAGTGATAAGTTTTTCTTGATTTTTCCTCAAGATACACATAGTTTTGAAGTCACTGAGAAAACGAAATTTTTCTTTATACGCTTTAATGACAGTTATCTTAAAACACAAAACAGCGATTGGATCCAGAAGTTGGAGTTTATTTTCCATAACCACAATCATATGCCAGGCTGTATTTTAAAAACTATAATCGACAAACCTTTAATAAGGGCAATGATAGAGGCACTTATTAGAGAAGAAAAAAGCCAGTTTCCGCAGCAGCAAGAAGTTATAAAGCAAATTCTAAATACGATTATAACAATAGCAGCGAGAAATATTTCGCTTATGGCTCCTCTTAGTATAAATGAAGTTAATGCAGTGCCAAGTTTGGATTTATTGAATTATGTTCATCAAAATATTTATCGTCCAGATCAATTAAGGGCATCGAATATGGCGTCAGCATTTAATATTTCGCCCAAATATATAAGTGAGTATTTTAAAACCAAAACAGGGCAAAGCATACAGGAATATACAATCGCGTACAAAATAAAACTAATTGAAACACGACTGAAATATACCAGTATGCAAATCAATGAGATTGTGTATGAATTTGGTTTTAGCGATGCAAGTCACTTGAATCGACTGTTTAAAAAACATAACGGAGTAAATCCAAGTGACTATAAAAAGCAGTTTAAAAATGTTGATAGAGCATAACGCTGAAAACTAAGATTGTGCTTTGTCAATCCATTTTCCAACTGTTGGCGGAACATAATTTCTCATTTTTTCTAATAAATCATCAATAGAATCGCTAACTAAAAGCATTTCTCGATTAACCTCTTTTAGCAATCCTTTTTCAGTCATGGTTTGCAGTAATGCTATCAGCGAATCGTAAAAACCATTTATGTTTAAAATAGCGATTGGTTTTTTATGAAGCCCTAATTGTGCCCAAGTCAGCATTTCGAAAAGTTCTTCTAGTGTTCCAAATCCTCCAGGAAGTGCAATTACGCCATCGCATAAATCGTTCATTTTGGTTTTTCTTTCGTGCATGCTTTCTACCAAAACTAATTCGGTTAAACCTAAATGCGCAATTTCTTTAGATCTTAAAAAGTTTGGAAGCACACCAATCACTTTTCCGCCAGCGTTTAAAGCGCCGTCTGCTACAGCGCCCATCAAACCGACATTTGCACCGCCATAAACTAGTTCTATATCTTGTTCGGCTAAAGTTTTTCCAACTAAAATGGCTTGTTCTTCGTAAATTTTTTCAGTGCCAAAACTAGAGGCACAGAAAACGGTTATTCTTTTCATTTTTGTTTTTTGTAAAAGGTTATGTGTTAGAAGTTAAATGTTAGAAGTTAAATGTTAGAAGTTATTTAGAAACTGATAAACTGTGACTAAAAACTGCAAACTATTATCGCTTCAATTCATATTCAAAGTAAGGCACTTCAAGACCATTAACAGTAAATGTCAGCTCATTGATTTTTTCTGCTCCGAGTTTTAAAACGGCTTTTTGCGAACGGAAATTTTCTGCTCCAATATGAAAAAGTACCGAATTAACATGCTGAAAAGCATAATCAATCATTAATTTTTTGTTCGATTTATTATAAGGTCCGCCCCAATATTTTCTGGTAATAAAAGTGTAGCCAATTCCAACACTCGATTTTTCTGGATTGTAATCGTAGAAACTCGTTGTTCCCATAATTTCTTTGGTTTGTTTATCGAGAATTAAGAACGGACTTTTTGTAATTATCATATCAAAATAAGCTCTAAAAACGTCTCTTTTATATCGATCTTTAGCCGGATTTTGTTCCCAAATTAACGGATCGGAAGCGGCTTCAAATAATGCTTCAAAATGTTTTTCTTCTAACGGAATTAACTTTGAGATCTCATTTTCTAAGAAATCGGGCTGTAGATTGAAGTTTGATATTTCCATTTTTTTGTTTTTTTATGATTAGTTTTTGCCTAATTAGACAGAATGTTAAAAATAAAGAAAGAAATAAAATCTGCTATAATCAGCAAAATCTGCGTGAAATAAAAAAATCAAATCTGCTTAATCTGAACACAAGAAACGTTTTCCATTTTTATCTCTTTTTCTATTTTCTTTAATAATCCAGTTTTAGAATCTCTTTTAAAAACAACAACATTGCCGGTCAATACATTTGATGCTACTAAAAATTTCCCGCTTTCATCAAGAGCAAAAATCCTCGGATGTTTTCCTAAAGTAGATTGATAGCCAATGTTTTTTAGATGCCCGTTTTCATCAATAGAGAAAATCGCAATATTGTTTTCTTTTCCTCGATTTGTAGCATATAAAAATTTACCATCAGGAGAAATATGAATATCAGAGCTTTCAAAACCCTCTTTTATTTTGTCTGAATGCGTGGCAATACGCTGAATTTTATTTAAAACACCATTTTCGTAATTGTAAACGCTTATTTGCCCCGCCATTTCTTCAATACAATAGCCCCATTTTTGATTGGGGTGAAAAGTTAAATGTCTCGGACCAGCTTCTAAATCGGTTTTGGTAAACGGATTTTTAGTTTCAATTAAAGGCTTTTTTAGATTTTCATCAAATGCATAACAGCGAATTTTATCGGCTCCTAAATCGGGTAAAAACAAATAATCGCATTGAGGAGAAAATACAGCCGAATGAACGTGAGATCGAGTTTGTCTGTCTTTATTTACGCTTCCGTCCATGTATTGAAAATTTTGAGCAATCGAATCGATTTTGCCGTTTTCCAAGATCGGATAAACTGAAACGCTTCCTTCGGTATAGTTGGCATTGGCAAGCCATTTTCCGTTTTTATGTACAGAAACATAAACAGGATTTTCACCACCACTTCTCTGACTGTTTAAAAAAGTCAATGTTTTTGCTGACGGATTAAATTCAAAACTGCTTACGCTTCCTGCATTTGGAGTTTTGGTGTCTGTGCAGGCATAAATGTATTTTCCGTTTGGCGAAACCGTTAAATAAGACGGATTGACAACATTCTTAACCGAAGTAAATTTGGTCAATTTTCCACTCAATGTATCCAATTGATAAACTTGAATGGCTTCAGCTGTTTTATCCCGATTATATGATCCTAAAAACACATAGGTATTTTGAGAAAATAGGTTTATGGTTAATAGAAATGCAATTACGAAATAGTATATTTTTGGTTTCATTTTTTGGTTTCAGGTTTCAGGTTTCAGTTTCAAGTTTGAAGTTTGAAGTTTCAGGTTTCAGGTTTCACGTTTCAAGTGCTGTGCTTGTTGTCAGGCTGAGCGAAGTCGAAGCCCAAGTGCCAATCGGAACGCCCTTCGACTTCGCTCAGGGTGACATTACAATTCACAATTCACAATTAATTAACCCCTTTCCACCATTGCTTAAACTCTTGTTTTTCATTTTTCAATTCAACGATTTCGCCAATCATTGGTGTAATTAAAGGAATCGGATTTTCAGACAAACTATTCAATTCGGTTACTTTTTTCAAAGGCTCGTCCCAAGCATGAAGCGATAGCGAAAATTTAGAAGAATGCACCGGAAATACGCGTTTTGCTTTCAGGTCTTTCATTGCTTTTATTACATCTTGAGGCATATTATGAATATATTTCCATTTCTCATTGTATTGACCATTATCCAATAAAGCGATGTCAAATGGACCGTATTTTTCACCAATTGCAGCAAAATGAGAATCGTAACCGCTGTCGCCACCCAAATACATCTTAAAATCTTTAGTTTCCAAAACAAAAGAAGTCCAAAGTGTATTGCATCTTTTAAAACTTCTGCCAGAAAAATGTCTTGATGGCGTAGTATGAATCGTCAGGTTTTCATCTAATTTGATGGTGCTGTACCAATCTTTTTCGATAATTTTTTCTGATGGAAATCCCCAAAACTCAAAATGTGAACCAACTCCAAGAGCGGTAACAATCTTTTTTGTTTTAGGTTTTAATTTTAAAATCGTATCGTAATCCAGATGATCATAATGATCGTGTGTAATCAATAAATAATCAATTTCTGGAAGATCCTCGACAGAATAAATATCAGAACCTTTGAAAGATTTTGTTGTGCCGGGAATAGGAGAGGCGTTTCCGCTAAAAACGGGATCAATTAAAAATCGTTTTCCTTCCAACTGAATAAAATAAGACGAATGTCCAAACCAAACTAAAATATCCTGATCAAGAGGAAGTTCATGCAAATTGGTTTTTATAGACGGAATCAAATCGGTTGGAGTTTTTCTTTCTACTTTTTTGAAGAAAAATTCAAACAAAACCCCCGCCATACTTTCTCCTTCTGCAAGGTCGGGTGTAAAAGATTGATTTTCAAATTTTCCGTTTTTATATTGAGGCGAATTTTGAATTAAAGTTAATCTTTCGCCAGAAGGAGCTTTTCCGAATTTTGGATGCTGAAGAAATTTGTAAATGGCAAGTAGTATTAAAAATACGAGAATTAAGAATATAATCATTTTATTTTGAGGGATATAATTTTTGAGTGTATTGTTTAGAAAGCAAAATTATCTTTTTTAAGATTTCGATATCGACATCAGCCAATTTTTTGATATAAATGCAAGCTTTTGAAGAGGTGTGTTTTCCTAGTTTCGATAAAAGTTCTTCTCTTTTTTCTTCTGGCAAATAGAAATAAACGGTCAATGCTGTTTTTCTTGGCGAAAATCCAGCTAAAGGCGCGTCGCCTTCATGCCCGCTTTCATATTTATAATGATAACTTCCAAAACCAATAATGCTTGGTCCCCACATCTTGGGTTCAAAACCGGTTGTTTCCTGTATTATTTTAATAAGTTCAAAAGCATCTTTTCTTTTAACTTCATTTTCGACAGCGTTAATAAAATCAGTAACACTGTTTTGAGTTTCTGTAGTTTTATTTTTTGCCATTTTGTTTACTTTTTACTTAATAAATCGCTTTTTAGAAGGATGTTTTTGATTTTGAATTCAGAAGCATAAAACAAATTGGCATCTTCGGGCATTTGATTTTCTAAAACAATCAGACTAACGTCGCTTTCTGGGAAATACAAATTTACACCAGAAAATCCGTCTCCTAAACCTGTATGTCCAAGATATTTTACAGATTCTTCTTCTACAATTCGAATTCCGTATCCATAAGGTTGTTTTTCTTTTCCGAAGAAATTATGCTGAGATAAAATGGTGTTTTTAGTTAATAACTGATACGATTCTTGTTTTAATATTTTTCCTTTATGAAGATTAGTGTTCCAAATGGCAAGATCAGAAACGGTTGAAATAATGCCGTCTGCACCTAAAGTTTCATCTGTGATCTGCCTTGAAGTATCAGCTTCCAGCTGATTTTTTACATTATAATATCCCGTTGCCAAATTTTGTTCTTTATCTTTTGAATAACAAAAAGTGTGATTCATTTTTAATTTCTTAAAAAGTGATTCAGCAACCTCTCTATAGCTTTTTTTAGAGCTGAATTCGACAATTTTTGCGACCAGATTAAAACTTAGATTTCCGTATTTAAAATCGGTTCCCGGTTTAAAAGCCAATGGTTTTTCTAAATCGACAATTCCGTGCGAGTGATTTAAAAGCTGATGTACCGTTACCGAATCGGCCCAAGTTTGCGTAAGCTCTGGCAGGTATTTTTTGATTGGCGCATTCAAATCTACTTTTCCTTTTTCTACTTCCAACAAAAGTAAAACGGCAGCAATTAATTTACTGTTAGACATGATTTCAAATTGGGTATCCATTTTCAAAGATGTTCTAGTTTCAAAATTAGAAAAGCCTTGCGCTTTAGAATACAATGTTTTTCCGCTTTGCGAAATCAAAATCACACCATTAAATTTTGGATTAGAATTTTGAATTATACTGTCGATACTTTTTTTATAATCCTCTTTTTTCTGTGCCGATGAATTGCAAGAAGTGAAAATTAGAATTGTTAATAAGGAAATTTTGGCGATGAAATTCATTTGATTGGTAGTGGTGAATTTTTTAAGGTTTCAATTTTCAATTCTCAGTTTTCACGTTTTGTAGGTAACTTGAAACCTGAAACGTGAAACAAAAATTAAAACATCCCATTTGCATTAATAGAATCTTTTGGAACGGGTTGGCCTAAATCCCAGAGTTCTACGATTTTGTCGTCTTTGAATTTTAGAATATGCACAACGGCAAAACCAATGTCTGAAGGCGTTTGTTTAAGATGTGAATGTACAGCAACCAAGTTTCCATCTTCTAGAATATGATGAATTTTAAAAATCTTATTCGGATTTGTTCTAGCAGATTCTTCCATGGCAAGCATTAAGGTGTCTGCATCGCCTTTGAAGTACGCGTTGTGATGTTTGAAATTCTTTCCGACATATAATCGAAAACCTTCGTGAGAATGTCCTTTTGCTGCCAATTTCAGGAAGTTTTTAGCGATTTCTTTCTTAGTCATGATTCAAGATTTAAAAGCAAACTAAGTTATGAAATAACTATATAAATTAGATTATATTTAAATTATTAGTTTTTATATAATAATTTTGATTGATGACTTTTTTTGCTTCTGGACTAATCCAGAAATTTGGACGGAATAATTTCGTACTGCTTTGTACTTTTGCCTTATTTGATATTGCTTTTATATTTTTTATAAGAAGGTTGAATAAATTATAAGTCTCAAAAGAATTTGTTTCAATTGCGGTTTCAAAATCAGGAGAAAAACTCACAACTTTTGGATAGGTTAGCTCTAATCCAACTGTTCCTCCTGGATTACTATAAGCAACACTAATACTTTCTTTAGTTTGGAAATAGATCAGGTCAAATGGAGATATATTTATTACAGGTTGAATGGGGCAAACTAATTTGTATTCATTTGAAATTGTTCCATTTTTATTAATAATGTCTCTAAAATGGATTTTAGCAATATCGTCAATAATTGAAATTCTAATTTTGCTTTCAAAAGCCCATTGTTCTTTATGATCTAATTTATTTTCTGTAACTAAAACTGCATTGAAAAAATCTTCATAACTTGAAAAAATAAATTTATCTTCCGTCTTTTCGTATTTAATTTCAACTCTTGAATTCGTTATGACAAATTCAAATTTCAATTCCTTGAATATAGATTCAAATTCTTTGGGCGTGAGTATAAATTTGAATGTATTCCAGCCTCTTCCTGCACCTAATCCGCCAAAATAAGACATGATAATAAGTTTAAAATATCTGACAAAGATATAAGTAATTTACTACTTTATAGGTGTTTTTTTTAAAATTATTTATAAAATTAAATGGCCTCCGATTTGATTTGGCTAAGATCAATACCAAGTTTAGAAAACTCTTTTTCACCCAATTCGGTTATGTAAAAATGCTTCTCTTCGGGATTATTTTTGGCAATCCATTTTTTGTCTGCAAATGATTCTAGAAGCAATTCTCCCAATTTACCGCCAAGATGTTCATAGCATTTTTTTGCTGGTTTTATCTTTTTTTGATTTTCCATGATTTTACTTTTTTACAGCAACTTTAGAAGCCAAATAAGCCATCGGAATATAAGCAAAAACTAAATCAACTAAACCATACCAAAGTGGAGAAGGTAAAGTGAAAATTGTAACAAGACCACCAAACAAAAAGAAACCTCCAATACCGAAAGCCAGTTTTGTTTTGTGTTTAATCGCAGCAAAAGCGGTTGTCAACGCTCCTGCAAAAGTTCCGAGTGCGTGCGCCAGAAATGGAAAAAGAAAATGCTTTGGCTCAAATAAATGCATGCTTGCTTTTAAACCCTCAGTAGTAGTAACGTCTGCACCATTTGGCGCTGGAATTATAGAGCCGCTTACTAAAATGATGCTCATATTGACAATACTGCCAATAACAAGACCAGCAATTACAGCCAAAGTATTTCTTAAAAATGGATTCATGATTTTCGTTTTTTACCTAACGAATGTATGAAAAATAAAGCAATTAGTTAAACGATTGCCTGAATTCTAAAGGGGAAGTGTTTGTCTTTGTTTTGAATAATTTACTAAAGGATTGCTGGTGCTCAAAACCCAGTTCATATGCAATTTCGCTGATCGATAGAGTAGTGGTCGAAAGCTTTTCTTTGGCTTTTTCAATCAATTTATTGTGAATATGCTGTTGTGTGCTTTGACCCGTATGCGTTTTTAATAGTGCGCTGAGATAATTGGATGAAACATTTAGGTTTTCGGCAATAAATTGAACAGTTGGAATTCCTTTTTGTTTTAAAGTGTCGTCGGTAAAATAGTCTTCCAAAAGTTTTTCTAATCGCACCAGAATCTGATGACTGCTTATTTTTCGGGTAATAAATTGCCTGTTATAAAATCGTTCTGCATACGTGAGAAACAATTCAATTTGTGCAATAATAACGTCTTGACTGAATTTATCGATATTGGATTGGTATTCCTGCTGAATATTTTTGATAATATCAATGAGCATATTCTCTTCTTTATCAGAAAGATGTAGCGCTTCATTGACCGCGTAACCAAAGTAATCGTATTGTTTGATTTTGTGAGCAAGTGGCGTATTCCAAAGAAAATCAGGATGAATCAATAATGACCATCCTGTGTGTTGCATTTCGGCATTTCCTTCAATAGAAAAAACTTGTCCTGGCGAAAGAAAAATTAAAACACCTTCTTTAAAATCATATTCCTGTTGCCCATATCGCATTTTTGCGTTGGCATTTCTTTTTAAAGCAATCGAATAAAAATCTAGCATTAAGCTTTTGGGTTCTTCATTATGGAGATATTTTAAATCTTCAAAATTGTAAACGCTTACCAAAGGATGTTCGGGTTTTGGCAAATCTCTAAAATCATGAAATTCGCTTATTGTTTTAAATCGAAGTGGTTGCTGATTTGCCATAGTACAAGATAATTAATTTTGATTGAAAACAGCAGCAAATTCTTTTGCATAATCTGCCAGTTTTGTTTTTCCTAAAACGGCAGGACGATTTAGGTAATAATCTTCACTTAGCAAACCACTGTAAAGTGCAGCATACATTTCTACCAAACCTTTTGCGATTTTTGGTTGCATTCCAACAGCAATTAATCCGTTTAGTGTTTCTTCGTCGGATATTAATTTCCACTTTAAATCTGGATTTCCGATGGCGTCGCCTAAAATTTTTGCAGTTTCATCTCCAGAAACTTCTTCGCTAGCCACATAACGTATTTTTTTTCCGTCAAGCGGAGTTGTAAGTTCTTCTGCAATTGCTTCGGCTATATCGTTTGGAGAAACCCACGGAATCAATTGGTCCGCTCCATAATTAGCAGCTATAATGGCTTGGTTTTTAATCATCGGGATATAAGCCAGCAAATTGTAGTAAAAAGAAGTCGGACGCATAAATGTAATCGAAACATCTGAAAGTTTGTTCAGAACCGCTTCGATTTCATTATAACGCTGAATAATTCCAGAACCTTGTTCCAAATGTGCACCAATACTGCTTAAAAATACTACTCGTTTTACGCCAGATTTTGCGATCGCTTCTGCATAATTATTTCCAATTGTATGCGTAAAAGCGTCTAAATCAAGATTCGGATCAAAATAATTCGCGCGCGGAATCATGCAATATACGGCATTAGCTCCTGTAAAAGTTTGAGTCAAAAAATCGACATCATTTACAGATCCAATTGCGGCTTGAGCGCCAAGATTTTCGATTTCCGATTTTCTTTCGCTACTGCTTGCAATTATTGTAATTTGATGGTTTTCTTTTAATAAAGCTTTCGCTAAAGGCTTGCTAATGTTCCCTAGAGAACCTGTAATTATAATTTTCATACTATTATTTTTTTGTTGATACAAAGTTGCGAAGCATTAGCAAAAGAGATTTAGCCAAATCTATGATTGACGTAGTCTAAAATAATAGTATGAAATGTGATTTTATTTTTCGGATAATTTTCTTTCGGTTTCAATTTGGGGTTTTCCAGTCGCATTTGGCAGACCTTTTCCTGTTTCAATTAGTTTTTTCAAACTATTCTCAATGTAATTGGTCCATCCTGCTTTGCAAACTTCAAAACATTCGTATTCTGGCACTAAACCCACATGGGTAAAATTGAGTTTCGTTTTGTCGTTTTCTTTCGAAATATCAAAAACAGCAGTCGTATTGGTCCATTCGGTATCGTCTTGGGTGAAGCTGAAATAGTTTTCCTCAATCAGCCAAACGATTTTCTGATTCGGAATTACTTCAATCAGTTTTATTTTACAACGGTGAACGTCTTCATAATGGTATTTAAATTCGTCTCCTTGGTTGGCTGTTTTGCCTTCAATTTCTTCAGACCACCAGCCGCGAACGTTTTGTATGGCTTTAAAAACTTCTTCTGGCGATTGACTGACAAGTATTGTTGTGGTAAAATCTTGAGTATTCATAATCAATTGACTTTTAAATTAGTAAAGTAAATTTACAATCTAAAAATCAATTGGTTAAGGTGTTTAAAAGACAATTTTAAGGGGTGTTTCAGACAGTTTTTAGAATTTAGATTTTGGAATTTCAGATTTGGAATTTTAAATTAAAATATCGCTTTAATTTTTTGAGGAATTTTATTTAGGAGTTCAAAATGTGTTGACATAACCTTTTCTAGTTCCAGTGTTCCGCCTAGAATGATCATTTCTTTATGCGTAAAACGTTTTCCAAGTCGGTCTTCGAGCATAATTTTTTCCATACTTTGTGCAATTTCAATTTCATGCAAGAATTCATTCGGATGACCTGCTGTACAAATTACAAGACCGTACGGAATAGTTTTCATTTTTCTAGACGTTTCGTTTTGTCCATAAGCATATCCAACCGAGTAAACACGATCAAACCAGCCTTTTAATTTTGCAGGACAATCGCTCCACCAAACAGGATATAGAAAAATAATGCAGTCTGCTTTTTCTATTTTTTCTTGTTCTGCTAAAACATCTTTAGAAATAGGAAGTTCTGTTTTGGCAAGACCTTCCCGTTCATATTCTTCCTCAGACATATCGCTCACAAAATTGGACGCAAATAAATCGGAGATTTCTACCTTCCATTTTTCAGTATTCAAGACTAGTTTCAATCTTTCTAAAACTTGAAAAGTGTACGATTTTTTGCTCGGATGTGCGTAAACAATTAGAATGTTCATTTTCAGGTTTTTTAGATTTATAATTTTTTGAAATCCCAATCTGATTTGTACGAAAATACAAATTAAATCGAAATGAAATTATTCTTCAGAAAATTCTAAAATATCGCCAGGCTGGCAATCTAGAACTTTACAGATGGCTTCGAGCGTACTGAAACGAATTGCTTTTGCTTTGCCAGTTTTTAGAATGGAAAGATTAGACAAGGTTAAATCTACTTTTTCTGAAAGTTCGTTTAATGACATTTTTCGTTTTGCCATCATGACGTCTAAATTTACTATAATGGGCATAATTTTTTGTTTAAATAGTTAAGTCAATTTCAGATTGAATTTCGATTCCTCTTTTAAAAATCTGTCCTACCACAAACATTACAATGGCCATAAAGATCCAAATGCTGTGTCCTTCAAGATTAAGCGATTCCAACGAAGGAAGTTTTACGCCTTTAATAATTAACCAATTGTTGAATTTAAAGGCCCAGAAAGAAAACAAACCAATTCCGAAAGCGAGATAAGAAAGATAAGATATAAAGCGTCCCATTTCGGCAGTAAAAGGCTGTTCGATGTTTAATTTTTTCTCATGCAACATTTTTACAATCAGATAAAACATAATGGCTTTTAAGATGGCCACGATGCTGATAAAGGATATTTCTTGAATATAAAAACTAGGACTGTAATTATATAAGTCAAGTAAATCAAGAAACCGAGCATTGTAGGAGTTTATTGTCATAGTATAAATTCCGTTAAAAAGATACATGCCGGCTTCTACGCATAAGCCAATAAAAATAATCCATGATAAGATATTCAGGATTTTTAGAATCTGTGGTGTTCCAATTTTAATTTCCATACTATTCAAGATTAGAAGTTATGCTGCTAAAATAATAAAAATTTATTGATAAACAATAAATAAATAGTTTTTATCAAAAAAAAAGCTTCAACATTAAAATTTGCTGAAGCTGTGGTATTTTGTTTTTAAAATTATGTTAGCGAAGCATTTTCTTTTCGTTTTCTAGCATTTTTTCGATGTTAAAATAAATACCGTCTACATTGTAGACACCTTTTTCGAAGCTCAGATAATCGCAATTATCAACGAGCGATTGTCCTTTAGATTCAATTTCAAAAAGATTGAGTAAAATGTATTCGTGTTCGACCATTATAACATGAAAACCAGTTTCGCATTTCTTTCCGTCTCCAGAAGAAAGTATGACATTCATAATGCTGTGAAATCTAAAAGAAGCAATTTTTGCAGATGCTTCGTCTCCTTTTAAGTGATAAACGTAAGTAAGGAAATTGAGCTGTTTTAAGTCAAATGGGAATTCGCTTAAGGTATGATTGGATAATTTGATTATTTGGTCGTAATCTGAAGCTTCGAGTTCTTCCTTATCATAATATTTGCGAAGCTGTTCCTCGTCTGGCGATTTCCAAAAGGCATCATATTTGGGTTGAAAAACATAGCCTAAATACAAATGGCGGTATTCGTCATGCGATAAAAGCGTATCGTTTTTCGTGAGTCTTTCCATTAATTTAGGATAGTAAAACTTTGAATTTTTGTCGTTGATTTCTTTTTCGATGGCTTTATAATCTGGGGTTGTAAAACCAATTTCTTGTGAATGCACTTGAATTCCGAAACAAAAAATGAGAAGGATGAAAATTTGTTTTAGCATGATTTAGAGGTGTTTTTGGTTGTAGTTCTGATCTTACTAATGTACAAATTATATAAAAACAAAAGTGTTCTTATGGATGCCAGATGCGTGAAGGATGGGAGCGGCATCTCCCGATTTAGAAAAACAAGGCTTTTTAACCGTAGTTTTTGTTAATCGGGAATATAGCGGACAGCCTGACCCGAAGGGACACGCCCAAGTAATTAGGAATTTTGTTTTTCTAAATTATTCGGTAATCCATTTTCCTTTTTTAAAGTGGTTTTATTCGTAGCAGTTCGCCTTTTCGTTTTACAATGTTTTTATAATCCCATTGAATTTCTCTGCTTTTTTCTAGCCAGCGTTTTAAGTCTTGTTCGTTTATTTGATCAACGTTTGTATAACGCATTTCGGCAGCTTTGAACGAACCTTCGTTTTGGAGTTTTTCTTCGTCAAAAGATTGTCCGCTCCAGAAAAGTAATCGAACAGAATCTTTTAATTTGCTATAACCCACAATCGGATTTCCGTCTAGAAACCAAACCGGATGCGCATGCCAGATTTTGCTTTCGGCATCAGAAAGGTTTTTATTTATAATCGCCAAAAGAAGGTCGCAGATTTCTTTGTTTTCTACTGTCTGAGAATTGTTGTAATCTTGAATCTGGCTCATGTCTTCAGCTTTTTAGGGTTATTTTACCTCTTGGGTCAACTCAAATAAAATATAAGTTCCGTTGCTCGAATTTCCTCTCGATTTTTCTATAAAGCCCTTTTTTCTATAAAACTCAATTGCTTTAATGTTGCTTGTAAGGCATTTTAGGGTAATTGGAAAAGAGATTTTTAAGAGGGCTGCTTTTAACAATTCTGTACCAAGGTTTTTTCCTTGATGTTTAACATCAACGTAAAGATGATGAATAAAATTGTTTGGCATCCAGATCGAAATAAATCCGACTGGAATATTGTTTACAAGCGCCGTTAAAATGTATTCACCTTGTGTTTGCTTGTCAAAATCGTCTAATTCAAATTCTGAAATATCTTGTTCTGTAAATGTGCGTCGTCTTTCGTTTAAGAATAATTTTCTTAAATGAGGTAAATCTGTATTTCTAGATTCTACAATGCTTAACATGCATTTTTGTATTTAATTTCTTTTCAGCAAAATTGTACTTGCTGCATTAGATTCATTAAATTCGGTGGCTCTAACTCCGTTTAAACTGAGATTGATTTTAATTTCATCATTACTTTTAAAATCTAATATTGCTAAAAACCTGCCTTTTTCAATTTGCTTGCCTTTTTCTAAAGCATAAGCGATAATATCTAGCGCTATAGGCGTTTTAGATTCATCAATTTCATATTTTAATAGGCCTTTTTGCCCGTTGTTTTTTCCTCCTTTAACGATATAATTTTTCCCGTCGATTAATTCACCATTAACAGTCATCGAAATAAAATTATCTGAAGTAAAAATCATTGTATTCTTTGCGCCACTGGCATCTGTTCCTAACCAATTGCCTACTAGGATTTCTTTTTTTGTTTGCGCGTATGATACACTGGTTAAAATAAGGAATAGTAAGAGAATTTTTTTCATTGATTATACTGTTTATATTTTCTTATTGTTCTTCAAGTATAGAATTTCCTTTAGATAAATCTCCAGAAGTCCATTGCCACGTTTCGTGAAGCCTAATTTTTCCGCTTGCTAAAATTTCAGGTTTAGAAGTGCAGAAACCAGTCATTAATTCGCCTTTTTCATTCACTTGATGATATCTCATTTCGATATTTCCCGCTTCGTCAACCAAACCAATTAAATGGCCTTTAACGATTTTTCCTCCAGAATATTCAGAAGTTAAAATGTTTCCTTCTTGTTTATAATGAAATGAAGTTTCGTTAGACGTTTCTCCGTTTTCTGTATTACTTACAGGTTTAAAAATTTTATTATTGTAATTAATCATTTTGTTTGCAAATTAACTTTTTCGATTCAAATCGGTAATTAGTAATGGATTGTTTTCTTTTAATTTGTGGACTAATGCTTCAACCTTTTCTGGGTTTTCCTTAATGTTTTCGTATTCTTCAGAAGTTATTCCAACAATTTGTAAAAATGAAACTTCGCCGTGTGGCGTTTGTTTTTTAGGAACTTCGGGATCATTCACAAAAATTAATGCCGTAATATCGGTTTCAGTGTCCAGACGAATTGGTCCGTTTGCTGGCATGTAATGAAACTCTTCAAACCAATTTCCACTGTCAAATACATATTTGGCGATATTTTGAAGCAAAGCCACAGCCCAGCTCGGATTTTCATTGTCGGCTTCATAAGGTTTTAATCTAAAAGTAAGTTCAAATCCCCATTTGCTAAATTCTCCGCCTGCTTTTTCTTCATTATAATACAATTCAGAAAAACCGTAAGTAATAAAATGGTAATGATCTTCTTGATTTTTGCTTTCGTAATAGCTTACGCCGTCAAGCGGATGTTCTCCGCCAAGCATATAACTAATTGCTGGAGCAAAATGTTTGGGTTCCTGATTAGGATAAAGGCGTTCAAATTCTTTATCAATTTCTAACCAGCCAACAGCGTCATCTTCGGTAAATTCTTTTTTGTATTGTTCTAATTCCATTTCTAATAAAACTTATTTTTACACTAAAATAAGTCTTTTTTCTAGCTATTAGTTTCCATACATTAAAAAAAATCCGATTTGATTTCGCAAATCGGATTTTGATCTATTTATTGTTGTTGCAATTTTTTCATGAATTCATTTGAAGCCTGTTCTAAAGCCTTAAAATAGTTTCCTTTTTTAAGTTCGGGTATCGAATAGGTGCTGATTATATTTTGTGTGTCTTCAGCATTTAATTTGTATTTTATAAAATCGACGCTTAAAACCTGAATTTGCCTTAATGTTTTACTGACAACAATTAAAAGGGTTGGATCTAATCGCGGGTCTTTTGATAAAAATTTGTCAAGATCTACTGCAAATTCGTCAAAAGATTTAAATGGTTCAACAGAAGGTGTTGTTATGACTACAATTTTGTAAAGGTGTTTTTTTTCGAAAGCGTTAAGAGTAGTGTTTAACGATTGAAGTTCTGCTGGTTTTAATACTTTTTCGAAGTCGTTTACACAGTCTGTAGATTGAGAAAAAGTGCTTTTTAAACGGGAAGCAAAATCGGTGTCGGTTTTGGTTTGGGCAGATAAAACTGAAGATAACAGTATAAGCGTAAAGAATAATTTTTTCATTCTATGGCATGTTAGATTTGGTGCTGCAAAAGTAGCACATTCTTTATTGTAAACAGATGAAAAAATGATCAGTTTTGATTTTAAAATGAAAAAATATTCTTTTTTGAAAAGCAGTTTCTCAAATAAAAATCCGATCTACTTTTGGTAAATCGGATTTTGAATTTTTTTATTGAAATAAAGGTATTAAATGATCCCATTTGAGTTCTATGGCAAAATCTAAAGCTGTTTTTCCGCTATTGGTTTTTGCATTTGCATTGGCTCCGGCTTTTAAAATAAGTTCTACAGAAGTTTGATTTCCAGCAATAGCTTCACGATGCAAAAAAGTGTAGCCTAAATCGTCTTGCGCTTCTATTTCTTCTGGATTGTTTTTTAAGAATTCGATGAGACTTTCTTTCATATTGATACTCATCGGATGCTCTACCAAGTTCTCTGGCTTCTCTTTCTGATTTGTAACAACCAGAATATCATCGTAATCTCCAAACTCTAAGCCCCAAGCGTCGTCGTGGTCTTTTCTTTCGTCTTCGTCCATTTCTGAGCGCATGGCATGTATTGTAAAAGCCCCGTATGTTTTTCCTTGACTTGCAAATAACCAATCGCTGATTTGATTAATCGGAATTGCAATTTCGTCTCCATTATTGACATTGGTTAAGTCATTGGGATCATTTACTAAAATTCCGTATATCATTTCGCCATCAAAGTTTACGTCGTTAATCCACATATGTTCTACGATGGTTTCGTCGTCTATATCTTGAGTGAAAGCCAATTTTACACAAGCAACATCCAATCCTGGAACTATTCTTCTGTATTCCCAAGATAATTCTCTCCAGAAATATTTAAAGGTTTCTTGTGCTCTTTTATAAGCTTCGATCATTTTTGGATTTTCTCCGTCGGCGTAGAATATTTTTGTTTCTTCCATAAAAAAGGATATTTATAATGATTTATAAAAGTAATCTTTTTAGTACTTTGGGAGAAATGTTATTTAATTATTTTGAGGTTTTAATTTAAAAGTAAACCTTTTTTTAGACAAAGTATTGTCATTTCGACCGAAGGGAGAAATCTCCGCAAGAAACTCCGCAAAGTAAAGTTATTAGCAAAGAGTTTTACTAATCTTTGTCGAGCTACTTATGGAGATTTCTCCCTTCGGTCGAAGTGACAAAACTATACGCACAAAAAAATCCGACCTGTTTTCACAAATCGGATTATATAAAAAAATAGAAGTTAATTTCTTAAAAAGTATACCCTATTCTTAAATGGAAATAAAGCAAGAATTGTTCTTTTGTGTAATCAAAATTATCTACACTTTGTGCATTTCCAAAATTAGAATTTGCTTTAATAAATACCATTCTGTATCCTATTCCTGCACCAGCTTCGTAAGTAAAATGATCTCCAATTGCTCTTTTCATTCCCCATGTTGGTGTAATAGATAAATCTGCATTTTTAGTGATATTATCATCTAAATTAATGACAAACCAATCTGGATGGTAACTTGTTTTAAGAGAAATATAATTACCGCTATTATTTGAAATGTTTTTTCCTCTAGCGTTTCTTTTTTTCAGATTGAAATAAAATTTTGGCTCTGCTGTAATTACGGGTTGTAATATAAAACCAGCTTCATCATAATGATCTCCAACTGCAAAATCATGTTCGATACCAATTTCGCTTCTTAAAGCAATTGAATTAGCAAGTTTTAATTCGTTATTAAGCCAAATTCCGGCAAAACCTGTTTGTACCGAAAAGATTGATTTTTCTACACTAGCTTCTTGAGCCGTGGCATTAATAGTTATTCCTAAGATTATAAATAGGATTAATTTTTTCATACTAGTATTTGTTGTTTTGTAATTGGTTAGATTAATTTTGGTGCGAAAATAGTATTAAAATTTTAAAATCCTAATTTGCAAAAACTATAATAGTTTAAAGGGAAAAGGCACAAAAAAAATCCGACTTGTTTTCACAAATCGGATTTATTAAATTGAGAATTATATATAACCGTAAAACGGTATATTTTTACAAGTGAATTACTTCGCCGTAAGCATCAGCTACAGCTTCCATAACAGCCTCGCTCATTGTTGGGTGAGGGTGGATAGATTTAAGGATTTCATGACCTGTAGTTTCTAGTTTACGAGCTACAACTGCTTCAGCAATCATATCTGTAACACCAGCACCAATCATGTGGCATCCTAACCATTCTCCGTATTTAGCATCGAAGATTACTTTTACGAATCCGTCAGCATTTCCAGCAGCTTTTGCTTTTCCAGAAGCTGAGAATGGGAATTTACCAATTTTTAATTCGTAACCTTTTTCTTTTGCTTGTTTTTCTGTTAAACCTACAGAAGCGATTTCTGGAGTTGCGTAAGTACAACCAGGAACGTTTCCGTAATCGATTGGGTCTACGTGTAAACCTTTAATTTTTTCTACACAGTTAATTCCTTCAGCAGAAGCTACGTGAGCTAAAGCTTGACCTGGAGTAACGTCTCCAATTGCGTAGTATCCTGGAATGTTAGTTTCGTTGTACGCGTTTACTAAGATTTTATCTCTATCAACAGCGATTCCAACTTCTTCTAATCCGATGTTTTCAATGTTTGTTTTGATTCCAACTGCAGAAAGTACGATGTCAGCTTCTAAAACTTCTTCTCCTTTTGCCGTTTTAACAAAAGCTTTAACTCCTGCACCTGTTGTGTCAATGCGCTCAACAGAAGAGTTAGTCATTACTTTAATTCCTGATTTTTTCAAAGAACGCTCAAATTGTTTTGAGATATCTTCGTCTTCTACAGGAACTACGTTTGGCATAAATTCTACGATAGTAACATCTGTTCCCATTGAGTTGTAGAAGTGAGCGAACTCAACTCCAATTGCTCCAGAACCCACAATGATCATAGATTTTGGTTGAGTTGGCAATGTCATTGCCTGACGGTATCCAATTACTTTTACACCATCTTGAGGTAAGTTTGGTAACTCACGAGAACGAGCACCAGTTGCGATGATAATATGATCAGCGCTGTATTCTGTAACTTTATTGTCTTTATCGGTAACGTCAAGTTTTTTTCCTGGTTTTAATTTTCCAAAACCTTCGATAACGTCAATTTTGTTCTTTTTCATTAAGAATTGAACACCTTTGCTCATTCCTTCAGCTACACCACGGCTACGTTGAATAACTGCAGGGAAATCTTTATCAAATTCAGAAACTTTCAATCCGTAGTCAGAAGCGTGTTTAAGGTAATCAAAAACTTGAGCAGATTTTAAAAGCGCTTTTGTTGGGATACATCCCCAGTTAAGGCAAACTCCACCTAGATTTTCTTTTTCTACTACAGCAGTTTTAAAGCCTAATTGTGAAGCTCTAATCGCTGTTACATATCCTCCAGGACCACTTCCTAAAACAATAACGTCGTATTTCATTTTTTTTGCTTTTAGTATTAACTATCGAAAATGAAGTTTGTATTTCCGAAACTCATCTTTCGATTTTTTCTTTGTTATTTGTGTTTGCGAATTTAAGGATTTATTTTATATGAACACTTGAAATTTTATTTTTAAAGACATAGATTTTGGTCTTTTCACATAAAGCGAACTAATTGTGAATTGTAAATTGTGAATTATGAAGTGATTTTTAAGATTTAGTGATTAGTTCTTAGTAATTAGAGACAAGTGCCTTAAAAAAAAATAAAAAATAAGCCACAGATTATTGGGATTAAAATGATTTTAAAAAATCTGTGTTAATCTGTGTAATCTGTGGCTATTATAATTTTGTCTCTCTGAGCGAAGTCGAAGAGCTTTGCGCGGGCTTCGACTTCGCTCAGCCTCACAGTTATTGAATATTATGAAAAAAATAAGCCACAGATTATTAGGATTAAAATGATTTTAAAAAATCTGTGTTAATCTGTATAATCTGTGGCTATTATAATTTTGTCTCTTTGAGCGAAGTCGAAAAGCTTTGCGTGGGCTTCGACTTCGCTCAGCCTGCCAGTTATTGAATAGTATGAAAAAAATAAGCCACAGATTATTAGGATTAAAATGATTTAAAAAAATCTGTGTTAATCTGTGTAATCTGTGGCTATTATAATTTTGTCTTTCTGAGCGAAGTCGAAGAGCTTTGCGCGAGCTTCGACTTCGCTCAGCCTGACAGTAATTGAATATGCTGTAAAAAAAATAAGCTACAGATTATTAGGATTAAAATGATTTTAAAAAATCTGTGTTAATCTGTATAATCTGTGGCTTATAATTATGAATTAATAATTTGCCATTCACAGTTAAAAATTAAATCTTAACGTGTCCCCAGTTTTCTCCACTGGCAATTCTTCTAATTTGCATTTCGCTTACACCAAATTGTTTGGCAATCATTTTAAGACGTGTTTTTTGTTGAGGTCTTGCTAGGATTTTTTTAATTAACATCACTTTTGTGGTCGTTAATTTTCGTCCGTCAGCTTTAAGATTGTGTTCAATTAAGTTCTTTTTTGCCTGAATAACCCGCGGGCTTTTACGGCTGTGCGCCATCATTTCTTGTTTGGTTGCCCAACGCAGATTACTCACATCATCGTTTGCTCTGTTGTAATCTAAGTGCAAAACATAGGTTTGATCTTCAGAATCTTTTGGAATAAAGTACTGAGCCACTAGTTTGTATAAGAAGAGATATTTATTTACGATTTTATCGTCTTTTTTAACCTTAAAACGGAAAGTTGGATATCCGTCGCTTAAACCGCCTTTTAAAATGCGTCCGTTTTCAATATCGTCGGTAAAACTGATTAGTCTTCCTCTGTTCGAAATGGCGTATCTTAATTGTAATGAGGCATTTATTTCTATTTCTTTGAATTTTTCATCAGGATAAAATCTATTTTGTGGCATTGTCTTTTACATTTGATTTCTATATTCTCAAAGATAAAGAATAAACAAAAAATTTCTGCTATCTAACTGATTGTGAAAGGTCAATTTTATGATTTCTATAACGCTAATTTAACGTTTTAAAGCGTTTTTGACAGTTTTTAGTCGGATTTTAAATCACAATTTATGAATATTGCAGTTTTTTAATTTAAGAAACAAACATCAATTTATGGCTAAATAATTATTAATTTATTGATTGAGCCAATTTTTGAAAGTATGAACTTCCTTTTTACTCATGGAAATTGTGTTGAATTGGGTTTGAAGTACATCAGAATCAATCTAAACTCTATAATGTGAAAAAAGGGTTTGACTTTCAATTAAAGTCAAACCCAATTATTTTTAAACTCACATATTTTTTAGAAGGTCTTTTGATTTCCTAATATTGGATTTGAAATAATAAGCGTATCAAAAATCCAGTTTTAAGCAATTTGTTATCTTCTTTAAAAGCAAATTAATTACAAGGAGGAGTTCTAAGAACCATATGTACTGTGGTTTCTTTTGGGATGTTGTAATCAGATAATGTTCTACCGTCTTCAAGTTGTTTTCCTGCAAATATGATTCTTTGGCATTCAACTGGAATTCCTTCTTTATCGAATATTTTAGCCTTAAGATTATCAATAGTGTCTGAACTTTCAATCTCAATTGTTATAATTTTTCCAGTCAAAGTTTTTACAAAAATTTGCATTGAAAAGGCATTAAGCGAAAATGCCAAAAATAGAACGATAAAAAGTAATTTTTTTTCATAGGATTTTTTAAAAATGATTATTTATTCCTCAAACTTACTTATTTATTTGTAAGAATACAATTAAAATTATGGAGTTATGATAAATTCATTTTTTCCTAAATACAAGAAATATCCGTGTTTTTGGTGTTTAATTTTTTGTAAGATTTTGAAAATTAAGCATGTAAGTAATTTCTTAAAGCCTAATTAGCTACTGAAAATTGCGAATCGTACAGGTTTTTATAATAGCCATCTGTTTTATTTAGTAATTCGTGATGTGTGCCTTGTTCGACAATCAGACCTTTATCCATCACGACAATTTTATCAGCATTTACAATTGTTGCGAGTCGGTGCGCAATAATAATCGACGTTCTTCCTTTTGTAATTGTTTCTGTTGCACGCTGAATCATTTCTTCAGAATAGGTGTCGATAGAAGAAGTTGCTTCGTCCAAAATCAAAATACTTGGGTTGCTTACATAAGAACGTAAAAAAGCAATAAGCTGACGCTGTCCAGAAGAAAGCATAACGCCTCGCTCTTTTACATCAAAATCGTAATTATCAGGCAGATTCATAATAAAATCATGAACTCCAATTTTCTTTGCGGCATCAATTACTTTGTCTCTTGTGATTTCTGGATTGTGCAAAGTAATATTATTATAAATCGTATCGGCAAACAAAAACACATCTTGCAAAACAACAGCAATTTGTTTTCTTAAAGAAGCCAAAGTGTAGTTTTCGATATTTTCTCCATCAATGCAGATTGTTCCGCTATTGATTTCGTAAAAACGATTCAATAAATTAATAATAGTAGATTTTCCTGCTCCTGTAGAACCTACAATCGCCACGGTCTGTCCAGCAGAAACCGAAAGATCAATACCTTTTATGACTTCTTCTTCTGGAATATAGCTGAAACGAACGTCTTTGAAATCAATTCTTCCGTCAAAAACAGGCGCTTCAATGGTTCCTGTATCTTGAATGTGATCTTGCGTATCAATAATGTCAAAAACACGATTGGCAGCAATCATTCCTAATTGCATCTCGTTAAATTTATCCGCAATTTGTCTCAATGGATTAAACAGCATTCCGATAAACATCGTATACGAAAACAAATCACCAAAAGTGGTAAAATGATCTCCATTCAAAATTCTGAATCCGCCATAAACCACAACCAAACCTAAAGTAATAGACGAAATAATATCGGCAATCGGGAAGAAGATGGAATTGTACAAAATCGTTTTAATCCAAGCAACTCTATGTTTGTTGTTGATTTCTTTAAAGTTTTCTGCTTCGATTTTTTCGCGGTTAAAAAGCTGTACAATTTTCATTCCCGTCACGCGCTCTTGTACAAAAGAGTTCATATTGGCAATTTGCGTTCGAACTTCTTCAAAAGCCACTTGCATTTTACGTTGGAAAATTCGCGTAATGTAAACCAAAATAGGCATTGCAACTACAACGATCCAAGTTAGTTTCCAGTTCATATAAAACATGAAAATAAGAACCACGACCATTTTCATCAAATCGCTTATAATCATAAACAAACCTTGACTGAAAATACGGGCAATCGATTCAATATCCGAAACAGCTCGAGTAACCAGCTGTCCAACTGGAACCAAATCGAAATACTTCATTCTGAAACTCAAAATGTGTTTAAAAAGTTTAGTTCGAATATCTTTTACAATATCTTGTCCGAGCCAGTTGGCCCAATAAACAAAGTAAAATTGAGAAAAGACCTCCATCAGTAAAACGACTCCCATCAAAACGATATACATCAGTAAGCCCATTTTATCATGAGTTTTGATGTAGCCATCGACCGTTTCTTTTAGTAAATAGGGGCGAAGTGCTGCGAAGATAGACAGCGAAATGGCAAATATGATTACGCCATAATAACGCCATTTATAAGGTCGTGTATATTTTAAAATTCGTTTGAATAGTCCTGTGTCGAATGCTTTTGCTTTCATTTGTTTTTTCAAGCTTTAAGCTTTAGGCTTTAGGCAATAGGCTTAACACTTTTAATGCTTAAAGCCTATAGCTTATAGCTAATAGCTATAAATAATCGTAATAAATATTGGTTAAATATAAACCATGAGCCGGAACCGAAAATCCTGCTTTTTCTCTGCTTTTGCTGGCAATGATATTTTCAAAATCAGCTAAAGTTATTTTCTTTAAACCAATATTGATCAAAGTGCCCACAATAGCGCGAACCATATTTCTTAAAAAACGATTTGCTGAAATGGTAAAAATCAGTTTTTCGTTTTCTTGTTTCCAGTACGCCTCAAAAATCGTGCAATCAAATGTGTTTACATCAGTGTTAACTTTTGAAAAACATTGAAAATCGGTATGCTTC
The DNA here is from genome assembly GCF_058135255.1 of Flavobacterium sp. LK-23. NCBI lineage: Bacteria > Pseudomonadati > Bacteroidota > Flavobacteriia > Flavobacteriales > Flavobacteriaceae > Flavobacterium > Flavobacterium sp. LK-23. The sequence goes on along the minus strand of NZ_JBYUVT010000004.1, from coordinate 338,378 downwards.
AGTAGTAACTGCGCTGCTTCATTCATCAAAGTTACATCCAATTTTTGTGTAACATACCAGCTCAATTCCTGTAAAAACGGATTTTTTACTGTATTGATATGATATTCGTAAGTTCGTTTTGTAGCATCAAATCTACAATGCGCATCATCGTGAACCAGAATAATATTAAAAATCGCAATATCTTTTGGTAAATAAGAATTCAGTTTATGAATTAAAACTGTAATGTCTAAGTTTTTTTCTGTGTCAAAATGACCGTACATTTCGCTTGCGTGAACGCCAGTATCTGTTCTTCCAGCCCCCATAATGCTGATACTTTCATTTAATAAAACCGAAAAAGCTTTATTTAAAGTTTCTTGAACTGAAGAAGCGTTTGGCTGTATTTGCCAGCCATGATAATGTGTTCCGTTATAAGCGAATTGAATAAAATATCTCACTGTTGAGGTTCAAAGGTTCAGAGTTGCAAAGGTATGAAAAAGATACTAAGGTTCTGAGATGCTAAGATTCTAAGTTTTTTCTATAGGGATATTATGATGTTTTTGATATTTGTTATTTGCTAATCAAGTTTTAGACGCACAGCAGTGCGTCTCTACAATTTAAAATGCTAGGAAAAACTTAGTATCTTAGCACCTCAGAATCTTAGCCTCTTAAAAAAATGACCAAAATCCTCCTTCTCTCAGACACCCACAGTCATATCGATGATACTATTTTAAAATATGTTGCTCAGGCAGACGAAGTTTGGCATGCGGGAGATATTGGAGATTTGGTAGTTACAGATGCGATTAAAAAACTAAAGCCATTAAGAGCGGTTTATGGAAATATTGACGATGCAAAAGCGAGATTAGAATTTCCGCTTAATAATCGTTTTTCATGTGAAAATGTTTCGGTTTGGATTACTCATATTGGTGGTTATCCCGGAAAATATAATCAGAATGTTAGAGAAGAATTAGCTTTGAATCCGCCTAAATTATTTATCTGTGGGCATTCGCATATTTTGAAGGTCATGTTTGATAAAAAGAATAATTTATTGCACATGAATCCAGGCGCGGCAGGAAAAAGTGGTTTTCATAAAGTGAGAACCATGTTGCGTTTTGTAATCGATGATGATAAAATCAAAGACTTGGAAATTATCGAAATAGGAGAGAAGTAATTAATGCGGCAGCGGAATCTGAATCTTTATTTTGGTTCCCTGATTTTCTTTGGAAGTTATCGATAAAGTTCCTTTGTATTTTTTGATTCTAGCTCTAATTCTACTTAAACCGAAGCCTTCAGCATCTTTTAATTTTTGTGTTTTAAAACCAATTCCATCATCGTGAATGTGGAGGATAAGTTGGTTTTCTTTTTCTGCTAAAGAAAGTTTTGCTTTTTGAGCATTGCTATGCTTGGTAATATTGCTGAACAGTTCACTGACTATGAAATAGATTTTCATCTCAAATTTTTCAACATATCTTCTACTGGTCGGAATAGTGCTTGAAAATTCAAATTCAATTGCAGAGTTTGAGTTTTTCTCGCATAGATCTTCCAAAGCATAAATTAATCCAAAACGCACCAAAAGAGACGGAACAAGATCATGAGACATATCGCGTAAAAGTTCATGCACTTCTGATAGAATAGTTTTTGCTTTACGTATTTCTTCCGATTTTACATCGTTCTGAGCTGTAAATGTATTTAGATGTAATCCTGCAGAAGACAATAGCGAATTGATATTGTCATGGAGAAAAGAAGCAATTTTTTTACGCTCTACTTCTTGAGAATCGATTCCAGAATTAATAATATTGAGAAGGATTTTCTGTTTGGTGTCTTTTCTTTTTATTTTCTGTTTTAGCTTGTTGTTTTGGTATAAAAAGTAAAACAAAAGAAAAATGATGACAGTAAGTATAATGGTTAAACTGACGATTTTTTTATTTCGAAGCTGTTCTGATTTACTAAGATGATTAACGGTCGTTTGGTTGTTTGCCGTTTGTGAAACTTTTGTTGCATCCTTTGATTGTGCGATACTATTTCCTTCAAAAGAAAAAAGTAAAAGAAGAAATACGATGAATTTGAAACGAAACATAAAAGCAATCTTTTAAGGATTAATCAAATTGTTTTTAAGAGCATATTTTACCAGACCTATTGTGCTTTTTATATTAAGCTTTTTCATGATGTTTTTTCGATGCGTTTCGACAGTATGGGAGCTGATAAAAAGCTTTTTGCTAATTTCTTTACCGCTGTATTCTAAGGCAATTAAAATAATGATTTCAATCTCACGCGGACTTAAAATTGGGTTTTCTATAACCGCGTTTTGATTTAATTTAGGATTGTCTCTAAAAGTATTAAAAATTTTTTCTCTAATGCTATCGCTAAAATATTCCTGACCTTGATAAACGGCTTCAACAGCTTCAATGATATTTTCTCCGGCGCAATTTTTTAACAGATAGCCTTTTGCACCTAATTTCATAACCTCTTTAATGATTTTCAGATCATCATAACTGGATAAAATAATAGCTTTGCAAGGCATTTCTTTTTCATTAAACTCTTTCAGTACCTCTATGCCGTCTTTCTTTGGCATACTGATATCTAGAATTAAAACGTCGGCTTTGTCCTTCATGACATCATCATAAACAGTAGTCCCGTCTAAAGAAGTTCCGACCACTTCAAAATTTGAAACAGTTTGGAGCAGGTTTGAAAGACCATCAATTAATACCTGATGATCATCTGCAAGATGGATCCTTATTTTTGGTGTCATGATTGTATTTGAATTCGAAAATGCAAATTTATCATGTATACACATATTTATAATGCTCTTTAGGTCTGATTTATGATAAAATAAGGCATAAAAAAAACCCGAATAAAAATTCGGGTTCTTCTTCGCACAAATAAACTAAGTTTATAGGTTTACCTCAAACGATCAACAGATTTTACAAGATCTTCGTCCTTTTTGATGGCCTTATTAGCTAAAACTAATAACACGATAGCAACAATCGGCATGAACATCCCAATACCTTTCTCAGAGACCTCAGTCCCTCCAGATAGATTTAGTGATCGATATACAAATAATCCTAATAAAATTAAATTTAATATTATATTCAATCTGTTTAGCACAAACTGATTTTGTCTCTTTTTGAATGAAATGATACTGATAATACTAAGCATAGTCGTTAAGCCTAATAAAACAGTATAAAGCTGATCCTGCATAAAAAAGAATGGCTTTCCTGCACTAGTTGTCCAAAGCGGAACAAAAAGCATTAAAATGCCAGTTGCAGCAAAAGCTAGAAATAAATATACAGTCTGAATTCTTTGTATCATGGTCTAAAAATGTTTTACAAAAATATATTTTCTTTTTTTAAAATACTATTGTATGATAAAATTTTATTCGTATTATTGCATCATAATACCGTAAGCACTTCATACTGCGGTCAATTCAAATTAATTATCTACCTATTCTTTTTACAGTATTCCTTAAAATAATTAAATTCATAGAACATTCATGTTTGATATTTCTGCATTAAAAGAAATGAAGCTTTCTGAGCTTCAAGAAATAGCTAAGTTAGCTAAAACAATAAAGATTACTGGTGTCAAAAAAGAGACTTTAATTAGTCAGATTTTAGCACACCAAGAGAGCTCTAATGCGCCAGCTCAAGCTTCTCAAACAGAAGTAGCTTCTGATGCCAAAGAAGATAAACCAAAGCGTGCCAGAATTGCTCCAGCAAAAACAAAAGCAGCAAATACCAAAAATACACCCGTTTTAGAATTTGATAAAGTAGAGGAAACTGTTCAAAAAAACGATGCTGCGGATACAATCGAGCCAATTGCAGAAACGGCGACAGTAGAAGCACAGGATAAGAAAGAACCAGTAGCAAAAAAAGAGCCTAAAGTTGTAAAATTCAGCAAGTCGGCATACGAGAAAAAAGTAGCTCTTAAAAAAGAGAAAGAGGCTGTAAATGAAGTTCCTGCAGAGGAAAATGTAGAAGCAGCCCCATCTGAGCCAACTACTTCTGAGCCAACAGCCGAAACAGCTGAAAAAACTCCTCAAACTGCTCCTGTTAAAAAGATCAATCCGAATCAGAATAAAAACCAGAACCAAAATCAAAACCCGAATCAGAATCAAAATCAGAGCGGGAATGGCAATGGAAACGGAAATCACAATAATCAAAATCCTAATCATAAAAATAAAAAGAACAATAATAATTTCAGAGATTCAGATTTTGAATTTGACGGAATTATTGAAAGTGAAGGTGTTCTGGAAATGATGCCTGACGGTTACGGATTTTTACGTTCATCAGATTATAATTATTTAGCTTCTCCAGATGATATTTATTTATCAACTTCACAAATCAGATTATTTGGTTTAAAAACCGGAGATACTGTAAAAGGTGTGGTTCGCCCGCCAAAAGAAGGTGAGAAGTTTTTCCCTTTGGTTCGTGTATTAAAAATTAACGGACACGATCCGCAAGTTGTTCGCGATAGAGTTTCTTTCGAACACTTGACACCAGTTTTCCCTTCAGAAAAATTCAAACTAGCCGAAAAAGGTAGTTCTATTTCAACCAGAATTATAGATTTGTTTTCACCAATAGGTAAAGGTCAGCGTGGTATGATCGTTGCACAGCCTAAAACAGGTAAAACAATGCTTCTTAAAGATATTGCAAATGCAATTGCAGCAAACCATCCTGAAGTTTACTTAATTGTTCTTCTGATTGACGAACGTCCTGAGGAGGTTACCGATATGCAAAGAAGTGTACGTGGAGAAGTTATTGCTTCAACTTTTGATAGAGAGCCACAAGAACACGTAAAAATCGCTAACATTGTATTGGAAAAAGCAAAACGTTTAGTAGAATGCGGTCACGATGTTGTGATTTTATTAGATTCTATCACTCGTTTAGCAAGAGCTTACAACACAGTTCAGCCAGCATCTGGAAAAGTATTAAGTGGAGGTGTTGATGCCAATGCATTGCAAAAACCAAAACGTTTCTTTGGAGCTGCAAGAAATGTAGAAAACGGTGGTTCTTTAAGTATTATCGCAACTGCATTAACAGAAACGGGTTCTAAAATGGACGAAGTTATCTTCGAAGAATTTAAAGGAACAGGTAACATGGAGCTTCAATTAGACCGTAAAATTGCGAATAAACGTATTTTCCCTGCAATCGATCTTACATCGTCAAGTACACGTCGCGATGACTTATTATTAGACGAAAAAACATTACAAAGAATGTGGATTATGCGTAAGTACCTATCAGACATGAATCCAGTAGAATCTATGGACTTCGTAAATGATCGTTTCAAGAAAACAAAAAACAACGAAGAGTTTTTGATTTCGATGAATGACTAGTTAAAGTTGCTAAGGCTCTGAGATGCTAAGATTCTAAGTTTTTTAGCTTTGAGAAAAGTAAATCAAAAAATATATAAAACAAAAAAAGGATGAGTTTTACTCATCCTTTTTTTTATGACCGTTTCTAAAATAAAACTTAGAATCTTAGCATCTCAGAACCTTAGTATCTTAAAAAATTACTTTTTATCAACTACCGGTCTATTCTCTCTATTAGCTAAATTCCAAGCTACGACAAAAGCCAGTTTTGTTCTTTTAGTTAAAGCGTCGTATTCAATTTTTTGAGGTTCGTCGCCTTTTCCGTGGTAATCTTCGTGAACTCCGTTGAAGAAGAAAACAGCTGGAATACCATGTTTTGCAAAGTTATAGTGGTCAGAACGCTCATAGAAATGGTTTGGATCTTTTGGATCATTAAATTTAAAATCTAAGTCCATTTTGATATATTTTTCGTTTTGAGTTACAACCGCATTGTGTAAATCAGAAGATAATCTGTCAGCACCAATTACATAAACGTAGTTGTTTGTATTTGAATGCTCCACATCGCGGCGTCCGATCATGTCGATGTTGATGTCTGCGATTGTATTGGCAATAGGAAATAATGGATTTTCAGAATAATAACGAGATCCGTGTAAGCCATGCTCTTCACCAGTTACATGAAGAAACAAAATAGAACGTTTTGGACCGTGACCTTGTTTTTTAGCTTTAGCAAAAGCTTTAGCCATTTCGATTACCGCTACAGTTCCAGAACCATCATCATCTGCACCGTTGTACACTTCTCCATCTTTGATACCCACGTGATCGTAATGTGCAGAAATTACCAAAACTTCATTTGGTTTTTCTGTACCTTCAATGTAAGCCCAGATGTTTTCTGAATCAGGAAGGTTTTGATTGCGTTTTGCATTCATAAATGCTGCAGGAACTGGTTGATAGAAGTCCGATGCTCCTTTTGGAAAAGAAATTCCGCTTTTTTTGTATTGCTCGATCATGTAAAGACCTGCTTTTTTCTGTCCTTTAGAACCCGTTTCACGGCCTTCCATTTCGTCAGAAGCAATAGTGTAAAGCATTTTTTTAAGATCTTTTTCACTGATAGCTTTAACATATTTTGACGGATCCGAATTGTCTTTGGCTGTTGTTGACTGCGCAGTTTTACAAGAATACGCAGTAACAACTAATAATAAAATGAGTATTTTTTTCATTCTAGTTAGTTAGTGTAAATTAATAAATGTGTAAAGAACGTATAAAGTCAGTAAAAATAGGATAAAAAGAGAATTTATTATAAACAATAAAAAGCTTTTTATAAAAGAGACTATTCTTGATTCGCCATAAGAACGGTGGTGTGCAGGATAAAAATAATAGCACATCCAGATGGTTCCTGCAAATGTTGTAATTGAGGATATAAAAGACAGCGGACTATCTTCTCCAAAAAGACCAATAACCCTTTCTATGATAAACATGATGAGGAAAATCAGTAATAGAAAAGAGAAATAGTGTAGTGTGAAAATTCCGTGATCAAAATAATACCATCTTTTTTTGTTGTGAAAAAGCCACAAGAAAAAAGCAAAAAACGGCATGATGATAAACAGAATTTTAGGCAGGTTATGAAAGAACGATTCGACGAATTTTTCATAAATCTCTTTTTTGGTATATTTTTCCGTAACGTGTATTGCTTTTTCTGAAAACCAATACGAAGAAGCATTCAGTTTCTCATTTGGTTTTCCATATTTTTGAATCGAATCAAGTTCTTTCATCGTTTTAAAATGAAAGTATCTTTTGTCGTCCTTTCTGCTTATATTTAGGCTGTCAGTAGCTTTAGAGAGTTCTTTGTTAAGTGCTTCTTCACTTTTATCAATTTTTTCACCTACATTGTTTGGAAACATTGCAATTAATAAAAATGTAATAAAACTTATAAAAATGTAAAGTCGAACTGGCGCAAGATAAGACAAACGTTTTCCCGAAAGGTATTCTTTAGTAAGCGTGGATGGTTTAAAAAGAAGATTTTTTATTGTTTTCCAAAAAGCATTTTCATAATGGGTTAAATCTTCAAAAAAGTGAATAAATAAATGATGAAAAGTCTTTCGGCTATCACTATTTTCTTGTCCACAGTTGGGGCAGTATTTCTGCTCCACAACATGTCTGCAATTTAGACAAGTTTTGTCTTCTCTAATTTTGTTATGTGACATTGGTTTATTTTAATTGATTTGTTCTGGTAGTTTTTAGGTATTTGTTTTTTGAAATTATTTTTTCAGGACTTCGTTTAAGAAAAGCTGTAAATGGTCAAAAGATCTTTTTGCAGCCACAGCATTATACGCCGCACCTTTAGAATTGTCACTTCCTGCTTCAGGATTAGTAAAAGAGTGGACGGCATTTGCATAATAAATCATTTCCCAGTCTGCTTTGCCATCACGCATTTCCTGTTGGAAAGCAGCGATTTCGTCTTTTGAAACAAACGGATCATCGGCTCCATGACAAATAAGAACTTTGGTAGCAATAGGTTCATTTTTTCTGCTGGCATCTTTTCCTAAACCACCGTGAAAGGAAGCAATACCTTTTACATTCAAATGTCCGCGGGCCGCTTCAAGAACACCGCTTCCACCAAAGCAATACCCAATGGCAACAATATTATCGGCATTTGCGCCAGATTTTACTAATTCTTTCAAAGCGGCATCAATGCGTTTTTGATACGCTTCAAAATTTGTTTTATAAAAACCAGCCTGTTTTCCTGCTTCGTCAGTATTTTTAGGATAATTTCCTTCGCCATAAATGTCAGCGATAAAAACATGATAGCCCAATTTAGATAATTCTTCTGCGATTCCTTTAGAAGCATTATCAATCCCAAGCCATGCCGGTAGAAGTAAGATTCCAGGATTGTTACTGCTTTTTTTAGCAGATTTTATAAATAAGCCATTAAGTTGCTGGCTTCCTTCTGTATATTTTACTGGTTTTAATTGCGCATTCATAAGATTTGAGAATAAGATTGCACTGAATAAAATGATTATGGAGTTTTTCATAATTTCTTCAATTTTTAACAAATATCAGAAATATTATGTTACAAAAAAACCTCACAAGTAAATTCTTGTGAGGTTTGTAACCAATACTTTAAAAGAATGGTTTTTCTTTTTATAAGGATATGTTTCGTTTAAAAGCGCAACCCAATTCTACAATAGAATCGGTTTTGTCAATGCCTGGAATTCCGTCGATTTTTTCGTAAAGAATACGGCGCATATGTTCGTGATTTGTTGCTATGATTTTTATGTAAAGCGTAAAGGACCCTGTTACATAATAGCATTCGGTAATCTCAGGAATTTCTTTAAGAGCCTCAATAATTCTTTCAGAATCAGAATCTTTATTTAATGTAAGTCCAGTAAAAGAAGCCCAATCGTAACCAATTTTCTTTTCCTGAATAATAGGTTTTATCCCAGAAATTACACCTTGTTCAATCATTCTGTTAATACGCTGATGCACCATTGTATTTGATATTTTAAGATTAGTGGCGATAGAAGAAAAGGCCATTCTTCCATCTTTTTCCAATTCTTTGATAATGCTAATATCAAATTCGTCTAATAATTCCATTCAATAAAAATCGTTTAAAAATTGAGTCTTTGTTATTTATAAAAGTAATTCTTTTTTTTAATAATCGAACACATAATCGCATTTCGAAAAAAATAAATATGTCTTTTTAAAAGTGATTAAATTAAGTTTTTGACTTTTATTTTGTTATATTTGAGTCAAAATATCGTTTTGTAGGTGGTTATTTGTTTAATTTTAATATTTTTGTAGAAATAAAAAGCATATTATGATAAGTACAGAAAAAACACTTTCATCAAAATCAGAAGTTTTGATTGAAAAAGAAAACAAATATGGTGCTCATAATTACCACCCGCTTCCTGTAGTTTTAGAGCGCGGAGAAGGCGTATATGTATGGGATGTTGACGGAAAGAAATATTATGATTTTTTATCTGCTTATTCTGCGGTAAATCAGGGGCATTGCCATCCTAAAATTGTGAATGCAATGGTAGAGCAGGCGCAAAAACTGACTTTGACTTCGCGTGCTTTTTACAATGATAAATTAGGAAACTATGAAGAATATGTGACGAACTATTTTGGTTTCGATAAAGTTCTTCCAATGAATACAGGTGCTGAAGCAGTTGAAACAGCCTTGAAAATTTCAAGAAAATGGGCGTATGAAGTAAAAGGAATTCCTGAAAATCAGGCGCAGATTATTGTGTGTGAGAATAACTTTCACGGAAGAACGACAACTATCATTTCATTTTCTAATGATGAAACAGCTCGTAAAAACTTCGGGCCTTTTACAGATGGGTTTATCAAAATCGAATATGATAATTTGGAAGCGCTTGAAAATGCTTTAAATTCATCTAAAAATATTGCTGGATTCTTGGTTGAGCCAATTCAGGGTGAAGCAGGAGTTTATGTTCCTTCTGAAGGATATTTAGCGAAAGCGAAAGCACTTTGCGAAAAACACAATGTTCTTTTTATCGCCGATGAAGTTCAGACAGGAATTGCACGTACAGGAAAATTATTAGCCGTTCACCACGAAAATGTACAGCCTGATGTTTTAATTTTAGGAAAAGCAATTTCTGGTGGAGTTTATCCGGTTTCGGCTGTTTTATGTAACGACGAAATCATGAATGTGATTAAACCAGGACAACACGGATCTACTTTTGGAGGAAATCCAGTTGCAGCGGCAGTAGCGATTGCAGCTCTTGAAGTAATTAAAGATGAAAAACTGGCTGAAAATGCAGAACGTTTAGGAGTTATTTTAAGAGACGGATTAAATAAAATCGCTGAAAAAAATAACTTAGTCACGCTGGTTCGCGGAAAAGGACTTTTAAACGCAATTGTAATCAATACAGATGAAGATTCTGATTTGGCTTGGGAAATCTGTCTAAAATTTAGAGACAACGGATTATTGGCAAAACCAACTCACGGAAACAAAATCAGATTGGCACCGCCGTTGGTAATGACCGAAGAGCAAATTAATGAATGTCTTGAGATTATTGAGAAATCTTTGGAGGAGTTTAAAAATTAATCTGATTTCTTTTTAAGATAAAAACAAAAGCTGTCTCATAACAAGACAGCTTTTTTTTGTACACCTTTTTTTTATTTTAAAAAGCGACTGTCGCAATAACAATCGCTTTTTGTTATAATTACTAAAAATATCAAAAAAAGTAATTATTTCTTTGGAGCTGAACCCGGAATCAATTCGCCTTTTTGTTTGAATTTGCTGTATTCTACAACTCCTGTTTTGTCTGCCCAATCAAAATATTTTGCCGAAAGATCGTTTACAATGCCCGGATTTTGTGCTGCAACGTTTGTTGTTTCGCCACGGTCTGCTTCAAGATCGTAAAGTTCCCATTGGTAAGACGGATAAATAGAAACCAATTTCCATTTTCCTTCTCTAACAGCTCTGTTTCCAGCTCTTTCCCAGAATAAAGGAGCGCCACGGTTTACTTCTGAAGCGTTGTCAAATAAAACCGGAAGTAAACTTTTTCCAGGAAGCGGATTGGAAGTTACTCCGTTTAAAGTTTTAGGATATTCAATTCCAGCCAATTCGTAGAAAGTAGGAGCAAGGTCAATAATATGTCCGGTTCCTTTATCGATTCTTCCTGCTTTAATTTTAGACGGATACCAAGCGATAAAAGGAGAACTGAATCCGCCTTCGTGCATATTGTTTTTATAATCTTGTAAAGGTGTATTAGAAAGATATGCCCAGTTTTGTTCTTGATAATCAAAAGATCCAGAAGTTCCAATTGGACCATCATTACGCACTAAACCTCTTTTTAAAGGATTATACGTATTGAATCCGCCTTGAGCACCATTGTCTGCAATGAAAATGATTAAGGTATTTTTGTCTTTCTTTAAAGCTTTCAATTTATCTAAAACCTTTCCAACATTTTGATCCATGTTGTCGACCATTGCAGCATAAACTTCCATTTTAGCTTTCCAAAATTGTTTTTCGTCATACGTCAGTTTATCCCATTCTGGCACTTCTGGGTCTCTTGGAGCAATAGTTTGGTTAGGAAGCAAAATGCCGTTTTCTCTTAATTTTTTAATTCTTTTTTCTCTTAAAGCATCCCAGCCTTCATCAAATTTCCCTCTGTATTTGGCAATATCAACAGGTTTTGCCTGCAATGGCCAGTGAGGCGCTGTAAAAGCTAAGTATAAAAAGAAAGGCTTGTTTTCTTTGTTTTGTTCGTCTAAGAAAGTAACCGCATTATTTCCGATTTCATCTGTGAAATAGTACGAATCGTCTTTTGGATGCAGTTCTTCATTATTGCGGATCATTTTTACAGGATAAGCCGTTTTCCCGAAAGGAAGCGGTTTCGTATCAAAGTAATTTGCAGCCCCTTTTAAGATTCCGTAAAACTTATCAAAACCTCTTTGATTTGGCCATTGTGCTTGATCTTCAGAACCAACGTGCCATTTTCCAGACATTAAAGTGCTATAACCACCAGATCGGAAAACTTCGCCTAAAGTCAAAGATTCTTTGTTTAAATAACCCTGATAAGCTGGTAAACCCAAATTCACATCAAAATAACCAACTCCAGCTTTGTGCTGATATTGTCCTGTTAATAAGGAAGCTCTCGTAGGCGCACAGATTGAGTTGTTGTAAAATTCGCGGAGACGCGTTCCTTCTTTCGCTAAACGATCTAGATTTGGCGTTTTTATCTCAGAACCGTAATTTCCTAAATCAGAATATCCCATATCATCGACCATAATTAAAATTACATTGGGTTTAGAGGATGCGGTTTGGGCTTCGGCTTCATAAGAACCTATTATTCCTGTCAATAAAACAGAAAATAAAATGTTTATTCTTTTATTCATCTTATTTATAATTTACTGTTAGTATATTTTTTATCTCCAAGCTGGAACTTGTTTCAAATTTGGATTCAAATCCAATTCTCTTTGCGGAATAGGAAAGTGAACATGTTTTGGCTGTGCATTAGTTTTTCCTGCTGCTTTTAATTTTGCCACAAAATAATCTGGGCCTCTTCTTGCCAAATCAAACCAGCGCTGATATTCGTAAACTAATTCTTTTCTTCTTTCTTCAAAAACCGCTTCTCTAAAAGCGTCTTGACTTAATGCAGGAGAAGTTGTCGCAAGCAACGGAATTCCTGCTCGAGTTCTCACTCGATCAACTGCTGCATATGCTTCTGGAGTTGGACCTCCGTTTTGTTCGTTTAAAGCTTCTGCATAAATCAGTAATACTTCTGCAAAACGTATAATTGGCGTATTTTTAGAAGATTGCCCTGGCGAAGTTGGAGTCGCTGGATCGAAATATTTGTTGAAATGCGGCGTAACTTTATACGTTTTTCCATCGGTTGGACTCACAAATTCTACTGCAAAAGTGATATACTTTCTTTTGTCTGTTTCAGCGAAAGCTTCAAAAAGACCGCCTTCTTTGTGCAAAGCATCGGCTTGATCTCCTGCAATTCCAGGAACTGAAGTTGGTGCAGCCGTAGAAGCAAGCATGTTTCCATTCCAGTTGGTTAATCCTTTAAATTGAGCAGAGAAAATATGTTCTTTTCCGTTTTTGGTTGCTACATTAAAGACATCAGCATAATTTTCGAATAAATCATAAACTTTACTATCAATGATTTCTTTGCTTTTTTCGGCTGCTTTCTGCCATTTCTTTTCGGTTAAAAATACTTTTGCTAAAATACTTTTTGCCGCACCAGCCGTTACTCGGCCTTTATTTTGCTGCACTACAGGAAGCGCTTCGGCATCAATTAAATCATTTTCAATTTGAGTATAAACATCTGCTTCTGGCGTATTGCTGACATTGATTGCTTCTGGCGTTAAAACTGTTGTTTCGTGTAAAACCAGCGGAACATCTCCAAACCATCGTACTAAATTAAAGTATAAAAGCGCTCGTAAGAACTTTGCTTCGTTAATTAAATCTTTGTCTTTCTGTGAATTAAGATTTGGATTTTTCTGGATATTGTCAATTGCTACATTTGCTCTGTTGATTCCGTCATAACTTTGTCGCCATAACTCAATCATACGGTCGTTTGAAGCATCGTGCGTTAAATTGGACAAAGCTCTAACGTGGGCATTTCTCGCTCTTGGTCCTGCTTCGTAATCGTCTGTTGCCATTTCGGTAGCAATCTGAATTAAACGATTGTATAATGTATGCGTCGAACTGTTTATAGCATTATGAATGGCAATAACGGCAGCATCAGCATCTTCGGTGGTTTTGTAAAAATTGGTAGACGAGATAAAAGCTTTCGGATCTTCGTCTAAAGAATTGCAAGCACTTACTAAAAAGAGTACCGCTAAACTGAATATTATATTTTTTTTCATGATAAGTCTTTTAGAATGTTACGATTAATCCGCCTGAGATTGTTTGAGAAGCAGGATAAATTCCAGTATCTGTTCCCGGAGAAATTGTCGTTCCGTTTGTTACTTCAGGATCGTAACCTGTGTATTTTGTCCACGTTAATAAGTTCTCTCCGATAACACGGAATTTTACTGAGGTCAAACTTAATTTCTCTGATATTTTTTTTGGAAGATTATAGCTTAAAGCAATGTTTTTTAATCTCACAAAAGAACCATCTTCAACAAATCGATTAGAGAAAACCGGTGCAGGATCTAATTTTGCTCTTGGTGTTGTATTACTCGGATTTGTTGGTGTCCAAGCATCTAAAGCTGAGGTTGACGCATTTTGCTGTCCGTTGTATAATTCCAGAGCCTGTAAGTTTCCGTTCAGGATTTTATTTCCAACAGAACCATTCACTAAAATGGCCAATTCAAAACCTCGGTAAGTGAAATTATTAGAGAATCCGAAAACAAAATCGGGCTGTGCATCGCCAATACTAGTTCTGTCTGCTGCAGTTGTAAACGCTCCGTCTCCGTTGATATCTTTATACAAACGATCTCCAGCTTTTGGAGTTGCATTTCCGGTGTAAACTCCTTTTGTCGCCACTTCATCTGTCTGTAAAATTCCGTCAGTAACCGCGCCATAGAAAGTTCCTAAAGACTGGCCCACTTTTAAAATATAGTTTCCGAAAGTGTAAAATTCAGCACCATTTCCTAAAGCAATAATTTTGTTTTGGTTAAAGGCAATATTAAAGTTCGATGTCCAAGAAAAAGCAGTATTTCCAAGAGAAGCATTCAAGCCAAATTCAATTCCCTGATTACGAACAGATCCAAAATTCTGAAGAGAAGAAGTAAATCCCGTTGTGTACGGAAGTTGAACGTCTAACAATAAATCTTTAGTGGTTTTGCGATAAACATCAATCGTTAAATTCAATTTATCATTAAAGAAACCAACATCAACTCCAGCATCAAACTGGTTGGTTAATTCCCATCCTAAATTGTTGTTTGAAATTCGCGTAGGCGTAAAACCGGTATAAATCTGATCTCCAAAAAGATATTTTACACTTGTCAAAGTTGATAAAGACTGATATTCTCCGATTTCCTGATTTCCTGTAGCACCCCAGCTTGTTCTGATTTTTAAACTATTGATAACGTCTTTTACAGGATTAAAAAACGATTCGTTACTAATCTGCCAAGCTGCGGCAACAGAAGGGAAATAACCCCATTTATTGTCTTTTCCAAAACGAGAAGAACCATCGGCTCTAATACTTCCTGTTAAGAAATATTTGGAATCATAATTATAATTTACCCTCGATAAAAACGAATTCAGCGCCCAAGTGCTTTCGCCAGAAGTTGGCATTAAAGCCACATTTCCGCTTTGTAAACTGTAGTAAGAAGTAATATCATTCACATATTGCTGCGATCCAGAAGTGTTAAATTCTCTGGTTGAGCTTTGCTGTGTATATCCGGCTAAAGCATTCAGATGGTGTTTTTCGCCAATTATTGTTGTATACGTTAAGGTGTTTTCGTTTAACCAGCTTCTAGAATCAGCAGTTCCGATTTTTCCTTCTCCATTGGTAATAGAACCTTCATAAATGCTAGATGGGAGATAACTTTTTTCTTTGTTGAAAATCATATCGGTTCCAAAAGAAACTTTCAAAACCAGATTTTTCAAAATATCATATTCGCCGTAGATAGTTCCTAAAATACGATCGGTGATAGATTGATTTTTACGTTCATTTAAAGTCGCGATTGGATTGGCAAAAATATTTTCAAACGGATTTCTTAAAGTATAACTTCCGTCTGGTTCATAAATCGTTGCCGTTGGAGGCATACTCAATAACGCTGTAACCAAACCGCTCGGAGCCACTTTAGATTTGGTTTCGGCAATTGTTAAGTTCAAACCAAATCTCGCTTTACTGCTTATTTTTGAATTTAAATTAACACGTCCACTGAAACGTTCAAAACCTGTATTTTTTATGATTCCTTCTTGATTGTAATAGTTTCCAGAAACCGCATATTTGGTCTGATTGTTTCCGCCAGAAACACTTAATTGATGATTTTGTGTCAGTCCTTTTTGGAAAGCCGCATCTTGCCAGTCGGTTCCTTTTCCTAATTGCGCAATTTGTGCATCACTCAGATATTGGTTTGTTCCGCCCGCTGGATTAGAATCGTATAAAGCGGCATTTCTTAATCTCGAAAAACCTTGGGCATCTAACACATCAACTTTTTTACGAACCGACTGCTGGCCGATTGTAAAATCATAGTTTACAGTTGTAGCAGTATTTGAACCTTTTTTGGTTGTGATAATAACAACTCCGTTTGCTCCTCTAGAACCGTAAATGGCTGTTGAAGAAGCATCTTTTAAAACCGTAATCGATTCGATGTCTGACGGATTTATGGTAGAAAGCGGATTGGTTGGCGTACCGCTCAAAACACCAGAAGTGACTTCTGAATTGTATAACGGAAAGCCGTCGATTACGTATAAAGGCTCGTTTCCGCCCTGAATCGAACTTCCTCCACGAATACGAATACTCATTCCTGCGCCCGGCTGACCTGAAGTCTGTGTTACATTAACACCCGCAACAGAACCTTGAAGCGAACTTTCAAGCGTTTTTTGAGTTGCTTTTAAGGACATTTGGGCTACGGTTTCGGCGGCTCCGGTATAATCTTTTTTAGAAGTGCTTCCGTATCCAATAATTACAATTTCATTCAATTCTTTTACATCTTCTTTTAGCGAAATCTGAATGAAATCTTTGGTTGCGATATGCTCTGCGGTAACGTAACCTAAATAGCTTACGATTAAAGTATAAGGGAATTTTTGTCCCGTTTGAAAATAGAATTTTCCGTCTAAATCGGTTACAGAACTATGAGTTGTTCCTTTGATCTGAATCGTTACGCCAGGAATGGGCTGATTGGTAACTTGATCTACAACGGTACCATTTAAGGTCGAATTAATTAAGGGCTGTGTATTTTGTGCTTTAATTCCGATCGAAATTAAGAATACAAAAAGCCACAAAAAGGCATGTAATTGCTTGTTCATTACTTTTTTGGATTTAAATAATAAAGCGGTACGGAAAATTGGTTTTCCAATTTCCGAAGGCTTTCTTTAGTGATAAATGTTCTTTGAGTCTTGCCATTTCTGTTGCCGCAGAAATGGTTTTTACTATGAAAGGATAGGGCAGTGCATTATTTTCATTTTGTAATCTTGTTTAGTTATTATTTTTTTTAGTTAATATGGTTTTGACATAGTTAATCTTTCAATACACTTTAGGTATCAATCATTTATTGTCAATGTGAAATTTAGTTTGTGATTTTATTTTCGATAAGAAACGAAAACGGAGATTGGATTTTTAACAGCACATGCACATATAACAAAAAGTGTTATAAGTGAATTTTTCAGGAAGAATGTAATGCGATGTGTAAGCTGTTGTTTTCAAAATGTAGTTCTTTATTGTTTAAACTCTACTAATCCTATAGACAAAGTTAATTTTATTATAATGAAAACCAAAAGATTATTTATTTTTTTTGAGTAAAAGTATATTTAAAGCACTTGAAATATATTTTAAATGTTTTTAAGTAATTGTAAATTAGTTGTTTAGTGTTTTTATTTTAAAAAATAAAAATAGGGTTGAACTATTTTGTTTATACAGTTTTTACTTGCTTTTTTTAATAAATACAAATCAGCGGGAATTTTTAATATTCCGTAGGAATATCTCGTCGGTAGAAAAAAATTGTTCGGTATCGTGTGTCCTGTAGGGACACTTGATTTTATAGAAATAAATGCATTTGTGAATAAATTCCAAACGTTCCTACGGAACGTATATTCACAATTCAAATTAATTCTACCAACCAGACATTCCTATGGAATGTAATAGAATTTTTAAAAGTATCAAACCCGACAGGTTTTAAAAACCTGTCGGGTTTGATATAGAATAGTAATGCTATTTTTAAGGTGTAAAAAGTAAAAAAGCGATAATCAATGTTATAATGATATTAAAGAATTGCGCAGCGAGAAATGCAATTAAAGGTTCTCTGCTATTGTTTTGAAGCAAATCTTTAAAATTAGTTTCTAAACCAATACTCGTAAAAGCCAAAGCAAACCAAAGTCCTTGCAGATTCTTCAAACTTTCTTTTAGTTCATCGCGAGTTTCTGGCGCAACAAAAAACGAAAAGACAATAGAAGCGGCAATAAAACCAATAACAAACTTTGGAAAACGTTCCCAAATTACGCCAAGAGTTGGTTTCGATTTTTGAACTTCAGAAGACTGATTATGAGTGTAAGTCCAATAAATAGAAATGGCAAAAGCGGCTATACCCAATAAAACATTTTGAGAAAATTTGACAATTGTACTTATTTTTAAGGCAGTTTCTCCAACCAAAGTTCCAGATGCGACGACAGCTCCAGAAGTATCAATACTTCCGCCGAGCCAAGCGCCCGTAACTTCTTCTGGAAAATTAAAATGACTGGCAATGATCGGCATAAAAATCATCATTGGAATGGCGGTAACCAAAACCATCGAAATGACATAAGAAAGTTTTTTAGAATCTCCTTTTATGGCGCCCGAAGTTGCAATCGCTGCCGAAACGCCACAGATAGAAACCGCGCTTGAAATCATCATGGTTAATTCGTCGTCGACTTTTAGTTTTTTACATAACCAGAAAGCAAAATACCAAACGGATAAAACTACCACTAAAGCCTGAATTAAACCTAATGAACCCGCTTTTAAAATATCTGAAAAAATAACACTCGTTCCCAATAAAACCAATCCGATTTTGACAAAAAGTTCGGTTGATAAAGCAGAACGAAACCATTCTGGAAGTTGGAAGAAATTTCCAATAATCAATCCGATGACTAAACTGAAAATAACTGCTTCTAGATTTAGCGCTTTTACTTCAGAATTTCCTGCAATGATTAAGGCGATTATTGTCAAGAGATAAATGATTGGAAATCCGAAGATGAAATTTTTAATTGATTTTCCAACTAAAAAAGTGCCGATTGTTCCGATAGAAATAAAATAAAGGAATTGAAGACTAATTGTTTGAATGTTTTTAATTTCGAAAACATTGTTTATTAAGTCTGTTCCATTTGTCCATTTAAAAACGGGAACTTCTGGCAGAAAAATAAAGATAGAAATTCCGATAATTAAAAAACCGAGAATAACGACGGTCCAATCTTCGTGGATAGTAAATTTTGTTGAGGTTGACATTGTATGTTTGCTTTCCTGCAAGGTTTCCAAAACCTTGTAGGTATTAAGTAATTATTCGAGTAGTTCAAACAAACCTACAAGGCTTTGGAAACCTTGCAGGAGTTGAGTATTTGTATTTAAATATTACAAATCGACAAAGTATTTTTGTTTGCCAAAGTCAAATTCGTAATAGGTTAAATTAGGCCAAAGCGGTTTAATTAATCCTTTTTCCCAGTTTTGTAAAGCAGCTTGTAATTCCTTTACTTTTTCAGGACTTTTTTGTGAGAGGTCTGTTTTTTCAAATTTATCAGAAGCAAGATTGTAGAGCCATTTTTCATGGGTTCTTCCGCTGATGACTAATTTCCAGTCGCCGCTTCTAATGGCTTTTGCATCGCCCGAACGCCAATATAAATCTTTGTGAGCAACTTTATTTTCATTTACCGTTTTTACTAAATCAACTCCGTCATAAACTCGATCTTTTGGTAAATCAGAACCAATCGCTGATGCAATGGTTGTGAAAATATCTAGAGTGCTTATAGGATTTTTGTAAACAGTATGAGGTTTGACTTTTCCTTTCCACGAAAGTGCAAAAGGAACATTGATTCCGCCTTCAAAATGAGAAAATTTACCGCCTTTTAAAGGTGCATTTGTTGTGGCAAAAGTATAATCGGCACCGCCATTGTCACTGGCAAAAACAATTAAAGTATTTTCTTCAAGACCTTCTTTTTTGATTTTTTCTCGGATTCTTCCAATCGCATCATCCAAAGCGCTGATCATGGCAAAATAAACGCGTTTGTTTTCGTCTTTTACATTCGGAAAACGATCGTAATATTTTTTACGAACCTGAAATGGCGTATGTGGCGCATTAAACGGAATATACAGTAAGAAAGGTTTGTTTTTATTTTTGTCAATAAAAGCTTCTGCTTCTTCCGCAAATTTTTCAGTTAAATAGGCTTTTTCATCAATGATTGTGCTGTCTCGGCGAATCTGTCCAATTCCGACACGACCTTTGCCCCAAATCATTTTATCGGTAAAATCTTTATGATGATGATTGATGATGTCTGGATTATTATCTTCTGGAGCAAATAAGGAGAACGCCTGATAAAATCCGTAATGATAATCGAAGCCACGGTCTAAAGGAAAGAAACCTTTATTGTGGCCCAAATGCCATTTCCCAATAATTCCTGTAGTGTAACCTTGTCTTTTGGCTAAATCGGCAAAAGTGATTTCAGATTTCGGAAGTCCTTGTGTTGCAATTGAAGCATCGTTTGGATATTCGATTTTATCATTTAATCTCCAATTATTAGTATTCACCAAATATTTGAAGGCATAATATTCGAGATTGTTTTTAGGATAGCGATCTCCTGGCTGATATTCATGTCCAAAACGTTCCTGATATCTTCCTGTAATCAAACCCGCACGAGAGGGCGAACAAATTGCTGCCGATGCATATCCATCGGTAAAAGTAACTCCAGAAGCCGCCAAAGAATCAATCTGTGGAGTAGGAGTCGATTTTCCGCCGTAGAGCGAAATATCATATTTGCCTAAATCATCGGCAAGGAGAATAATAATATTCGTCTTTTTTACTGTTGAATCAGATGGAGCTTTTGAAGCTAAAAAGGCTTTTTTCCCTTCGGCAAGTTTTTGATCTTCTTTGACTAATGTTCCGTCAGTGTTAATAGGCCAGAATAAAAATGCTGCCAGAATGAGAAGCACTAGTAAAATAAGGGTAACAATTTTGGTTATTTTTTTATAGGTTGCCATATATGGTTTTGGTTGGGTTTGAGTGGAATTGATTTTTTTTTGTCATTTCGACGAAGGAGAAATCTTCGCCAGTAACTCCGCAAGAAACTCTACAAAGATTGGCGATTTTGATTGCGGGCTTTGACTTCGCTCAGCCTGACAAACTGTACGTTTATAGAACTTTGTCAAAGTTTCAAACTTTGACAAAGTTTTACGCTCATTTTTTGTGTAGTTTAAAAGCTTTACTTAGAAGCCAACGCAACATCAACTTCACTTTTCAAATCATTGATGCCTTCTTTCTTAAAAACAATTTTTCCATTTTCATACAAGATTAAAGTCGGAAAAACTTTTACTGTTTTTAAATCGGCAATAACTTGCGGACTGTCTTCCAATTCAATTTCTAC
This sequence comes from Flavobacterium sp. LK-23, assembly GCF_058135255.1. Lineage (NCBI taxonomy): Bacteria > Pseudomonadati > Bacteroidota > Flavobacteriia > Flavobacteriales > Flavobacteriaceae > Flavobacterium > Flavobacterium sp. LK-23. Next base: position 317,403 of record NZ_JBYUVT010000004.1, on the reverse strand, counting down.
GATTTTTAAATTGGTTCCGTATTCAGATCTGATGGTTTCTAAAACTGGCTTTACTTTTTTGCAGGGTGCACAATATTTGGAACCAATATCAACTAAAACCGTTTTATTATCAGCAATGATTTTATTGAATTCTGCCAAAGACAATTTGCTTTTTAGATTGGAATAAAAAGGTTTTCCGTTTCCGATCCAGTTGGCAATTCCGCCCTCTAAACTGTAGGCTTCAGAAAAGCCATTTTTTAATAATTCTTTTTCTAAAGCCACACTTCTGCCAGCTCCAATAGAATAAATAAAAACAGGTTTTGATTTATCTAGTTTAGCAACAGATTGCGCGTAGTTTTCTGATTGAAGATTAAAGTTTACAGCGCCTTCAATATGATTCAAAACAAATTCTTCAGGAGTTCTGGCATCAACAATCTGCGGATTTTTTTGGCTTTTTATTTTCGAATAAAATGAATCTAACGACAATGAGCTGTGACTTTCATTTTGCGAAAAAGCAGCAACTGCCCATAAAAAGGCAATTGCTGTTATACTGTTTTTTAAGATTTGATTTTTCATATCCAGAAGAATTAAACTTGTTCTAATACAGGTGAAGGAGTTTCTTCGGTAACCGTTTTTGGTTTTAGCGGAAGCGATAATACTCCCTCGGCAAGAGAACTGCCTTCTTTTTTAGATTTAAAAATCGGCCAAAGAAACTGAGCGTACCATTCTTCTTGTTTGTATGATTTTGTTCCGAATGATTTAGGGTATTGACGTGTTATTAGCCCTGTTCCGAAAATAACATCCCAGATAAAAAACATGTTCCCGAAGTTTCCTTTAAAATGACCAACGCCATCTCCGCTTGTATCAGCATGGTGCGCGTGATGCGTTGCAGGAGTAGAAATCAGTCTTTCTAAAACCCATGCTATTGGATGCAAGACTTTATATTTGTAAAAAGGTTTGTCCCATGGAATGCTTGAGTGCGCGCCTAAAGTGATGAAACTTTTAATTACTAAAACAAATAAAGCAGGAAGACCTAAACCTAGATAGGTTAAAGTTGCTGTCAAATAAATTTGAGAAAAGAAAAGCGTGTAAATAAAGTTTTGTCTAGAAGCCATCGCCATTCCCATATACGGAGCTGAATGATGTGTTCTATGAAAACGCCATAAAAACGGAACTTGATGATGCAATCTATGATACCAATATTGCGTTAAATCGTCTGCAATGGCAATTAAGAAAAAGCCTCCCCAAAACGGAACCCATGATAATGAGTTTGCTAAGTTTGGCAGTAAATAAGGCAAAGCAGTTAAACTAAAAAAAGCAATTACAGGAGGTAAAAGCAATTTTGGTGCTAAGAAACAAACAATGTCTATTTTACGTTCTTCGCCTGTCCATTCATCATCGTATAAACCTGCGGCAAATTCGATAACTCCCAAAACAAGCATAAACACTGTTAATCCCCAAGTTCTAATATTAGCAAAAACGGGTTGTGCAAATTCTAAAAAAGAAGGCAGTGTAATATGCGATTCACTTATAGATCCGCCTGTTAATTTAAAATAAAGGTAAATTGCCACTACAGGCAATGAATAAATGAAGAAACTTATTGTTAAGTCTCTCGTTAATTTTTCTTTTTGAACTATTGCCATGATTTCTTATTTTAAAAATTGATTTACTACTGCTAATCCGCCAGCCAGAATCGCCAGTGGAACTAAAAACAAGATTATCCCAACGACAATCTTTTTTCCTATAATTTCATAATCTACTCGTTTCATAATTCTTCGTTTTATATCCTGCGAGGTTTTTCAAACCTTGTAGGGATGTTTTTTTAAGCTTTTAATTTAAACCTACAAGGTTTTTGAAACCTTGCAGGTTCGGTAATTAGTTATTGGTTCCTCCAGGTTTAGTTGCCTGTTTGATTAAATCGGAAACTGTTTTTCCTTTGTCGGCACCAGTATTGTGAATTCTTCTGTTGTAAACATCCTGCCAGTCAATTAGCGGATACACATTGTTTTCTTTTGCCTGTTCGTCAAATAATTTTTGAAGTTCAGCCAGTTTTTCAGGATATTTTTTTGCCAGATTATTACGTTCGTTGAAATCTTCATTTAGGTTATACAATTCCCAAACATCAGTATCGAAGTTGCTCGGAGCGGGTTTTTCGTTGCTCCCTAAAGATTTTTTCACAGCAAAAGAATCTGGTAAATGTGCTGCAGAAGCTTTCCATCCGTCTTTGTAGATTGCTCTATTTCCAAAAATGTAGTAATACTGTACTTTGTGCAATGATTCGGCTTTCGGATTATCTAAAGAAGCTTGGAAAGAAGATCCTTGAATAATATCTTGTTTGATTCCTTTGATATATTCTGGCGCTTTAATTCCTGCAACAGCCAATGTAGTTGGAAGCAAATCGGTTACGTGGCTGTATTGATTTCTGATTCCGCCTTTATCTTTAATTCCGTTTGGATAAAAAACAATCAACGGATTACGAGTTCCACCTTCTGAATGCGCATCTTGTTTCCAGTTTTTGAAAGGAGCATTGGTTGCTTGTGCCCATCCTAAAGGATAATTGGTATTTAGACCTTTTGCTGTTCCGATTTCTCCAATATTATTTAAATTGCTTTGGAAATTCTCTTCATCTGTTTTTCCTTGAGCAAACAAACTCTGATTGATTGTTCCTTGTAAAGTTCCTTCTTTACTGGCTCCATTATCACCAATGGCAACAAAGATTAAAGTATTATCCAGCTGTCCGCTTTCTTTTAGATAATTTACAACTCTTCCAATTTCATAATCAGTATAAGTCAGGAATCCTGCGTAAACTTCCATGAATCTTGCATATACTTTCTTTTGGTCTGGAGTTAATTTTTTCCATTCCGTAATTAAAGCGTTACGATCTGGCAGTCCTGCATTTTGAGGAAAGATTCCCAATTTCTTTTGGTTTGCCAATACTTTTTCGCGGTAAACATCCCAACCTTCGTCAAATTTTCCTTTGTAAGGCTCAACCCATTTTTCAGCTACCTGATGAGGTGCATGAACCGCTCCAGGAGCATAGTACAGGAAGAAAGGTTTTCCCGGTGCCGCTTTTTGCTGTTTTTGAATATAACTGATGGCTTTGTCTGTAATCAATTCATTCAAATGACGTCCGTCAGGTTTAATGTGAACTTGATCTTCTACCAAATCAGGATTGTATTGATCGGTTTGAGAACCTAAGAATCCGTAGAAATGATCGAAACCTTTTCCAGTTGGCCAACGGTCAAACGGACCAGCATCTGAGGCTTCCTCGTCTGGTGTAACGCCATATTTTCCGACTGCAAAAGTGTTGTATCCATTATCGCGAAGAATCTCTGCAATTGTTCCTTTATCAGAAGGAATTCTTCCGTCCCAACCTGGGAAACCGGCAGATAAAATAGTGTGCGAAAATCCGCTTACGTGAACTCTTCCTGAATTTCTTCCGGTCAATAAAGCGGCACGAGTGGGAGCACAAATTGCTGTTGTGTGAAAGTTGGTATAACGCAAACCATTATTTGCCAGATTATCAAAAGTAGGCGTATTAATCAATCCTCCAAAAGTACTTGAAGCTCCAAATCCTACGTCGTCTAAAAGAATCCAAACCACATTCGGAGCACCTTTTGGCGCCGTTACAGGATCTGGCCAGTATTCTTTAGAATCAGCCAATGTTTTTCCGATTACTCCTTTAAATTCAGTTTTTTCCTGTGCTATTCCCAATTGTGCAATCAGGAAAGCAGTAATCAAAAGCCCTTTCTTCGGACTTTTGATTGTAATGCTATTTTTTAAATTTTTCATTTTTTATAGTTTTTTAGTTATATAGTTTTTTAGTTATATGGTTTTAAATAATGGTTCTTGTTTTTTAAACACATAGAATCATAGATTTGCTTTGCGTTGAAAAGGTGTTTCACTTGTTTAAATGCACATAGTAATCTATGTGTGAGAAACATGTTTCTGTTTTAATTCTTTTATTAAATAAAATCTATGTCTCTATGTGTTTAAATTTTTTAATACCCAGGATTTTGCGGTAATCCATCAGGGTTGATATTTCTTTCGCTTTGCGGAATCGGATAGAGGTTATTTCGTTCAGAAACCGAGTTTTTAGCCGTTACTTTTTTCACTTCGGTAACCAATGTTCCCCATCTTACCAAGTCAAACCATCTTTGCCCTTCTTGAACAAATTCTTTTTTGCGTTCTTCCTGAATCGCTGCTCTAAAAGAGGTCTGATTTAATCCGACTAAATCCACAGCTGCGTCTGGAGTTGTAATAGGCTTCCCAAAAGCTCTTCTTCTTACTTGATTGATTAATTCGTATGCTTCTGCCGTTGGTCCACCCTGTTCATTTATCGCTTCCGCTAAAGACAAAAGGATATCTGCATAACGAATAACAGGAAAGTTGATCGCTACGTTTCCAGGAGTAGCCAAATTGGACAAATCCAAGTATTTTTTGAAGATTGGTTTCGGAAAAGTATAAAGTGTTCCCGTTGCAGGATTCAGCAGCTGTTTGGCGTAACTTACATCTCTTCTTTTATCGCCAGGGGCATAAATATCATAAAACAAAGCAACGTCTGAGATAATATCTGCTGGTTCTGTAGCTGTAAATCCGGTAAAAGAAGTGGCTTGGAAAGTACTTCCGCTAGAACCGTTTCCTGCCTGATTTGGCTCAAATTGAACTGAGAAAATATGTTCTTTTCCGTTCTTTTTTGTTTTAGTGAAAATATCTTGAAACTCTTCAAACAAAGCATATCCGTAACCTCCATCAATTACTTCTCTAGATTTTGCAATAGCATTTGGCCAGTCTTTTCTAGTCAGATATACTTTTGCTAAAATCGCTTTTGCAGCTCCCGATGTAGCACGACCTGCATCTGCGGCTGTATAGGTTTTTGGAAGAGATTCAGCGTCTGTTAAATCTTTAATGATTTGATTGTAAACTTCGTCAATTGTAGAACGATTGGTTTTTAAATCTCCTAAATTGATAGAAGTCGCTTCGTGCAAAACAATCGGAACTCCGCCCCAAAGACGAACTGCCTGAAAGTACAATAGCCCTCTAATAAATTTAGCTTCATTGATCAATCTGGTTTTGATTACCTCTGAACCAGAAACTTTTTGAATGTTATCAATAGATACATTGGCTCTATTGATTCCGTTATAAATTTGTCTCCAAGCCACTTGAACACGATCTGAAGTCGCATCATGCGTTAAACTGCTCAAAGCTCTAACCTGGGGATTGGTTGCCGAAACTCCAGCTGCTGCATAATCTGAAGCCATATCGGTCAAGAAATAAAGGTTTCTTCCAAATAAACTCTGCTCACCCGGATCAAGACTTAAAGAAGCATAAACAGCAGTTACACTTGCAGTAGCATCATCTTGCGTGACAAAATAATTGTCTTCGGTTACAAACGAGGTAGGTGTTACCTCAAGATCAGCGCACGATACCAATAGACCGGCACTTAAAAGGAATGTTATGATTATCTTTTTCATTATATATTTTTTTACTTAGAAAGTTACGTTCAAGCCCGAGATGAATGTTTTAGAGTTTGGGTAAGAACCAAAATCAATTCCCGGATATAAGTTATTTTGTTCGTATGAGCTTACTTCTGGATCATATCCAGTGTATTTGGTCCATGTGATGAGGTTTTCTGCCGAGATGTAAAATTTCACACTCTTGGTTCCCAGTTTTTTAGAAACGCTTTTTGGCAAAGTGTATCCTAATGTGATTAATTTTAATCGTAAGAAAGAAGCATCTTCTACGTAGCGCTCAGAAACAATTCCAAGAGGAGAACTAGATGCTCTCGGGATTTCGTTGCTCGGATTGGTTGGTGTCCAACGGTCATTCAATGTAGACGCAGCATTGGTTCCTAGTGTAGAAATTTCTAACTGCTGATTTAAAGCATTGAAAATTTTTCCTCCGTAAGCTCCTTGAAATGAAAAGTTCAAATCAAAATCATTGTATGAAATGGTGTTACTGAAACTTCCAACAAATTTTGGCTGAGAAGTGCCTAGATTTCCTTTGTCAAGAGCTGTAATAACACCATCTCCGTTGGTATCCACATATTTTCTGTCACCCACTTTTGTGTTCGCCAAACTGTTGATTTTTGGTTGTGTATTAACTTCTTCCTGAGTCTGAAAAATTCCGTTGGTTTTATATCCCCAGAAACTTCCCAAAGGCAAACCTACTTTTACAATAACAGGCTGTTGCTGTAGCAAAGAACCATTTGGAACTACTGGGAAAAATTCATTTACACCATTTCCGATCTCAGTAACTTTATTTCTATTTAAAGAAAATACGATATTGGAATTCCAAGCGAAGTTTTCTGTTTTGATGTTTTCAGTTGTTAAACCAACCTCAAAACCTTTGTTTTCAACCCCTCCAATGTTCTGAAGCACTGTTGCATAACCTGAACTCAATGGCACTGGAACGTTGATTAATAAATCTTTTGTCTTTTTGTAATACACATCAAAAACAAAATTGATTTTTCGGTCTAATAAGGATAAATCCAAACCAACGTTATACTGATTTGTTTTTTCCCATTTCAAATCAGGATTTGCCAATCGGGTAGGAGCTAAACCGGTGTATAAAGTTCCACCAAAAGAATAATTTACAGATCCCATTGAAGCCAAAGGCAGATAGTTTCCAATTTCTTGGTTTCCTGTTGTTCCGGCTGTAATTCTTAATTTTGCTTCGGTTACACCTTTAATGTTATTCGCAAATTCTTCATCGGTAATATTCCATGAAAATCCGGCAGAAGGAAAATAACCCCAAAGTGATTCTGAACCAAATCGAGAAGAACCATCTGCACGTCCAGATAACGTTAAATTGTATTTTCCTTTATAAGAATAATTCACTCTCGCTAACCAAGATTTTAGTACGCTTTCGTAAGCATCACTGTAAGGTTTTACAGGTACACCATCTTGAATAGCATTATAAGTATTGGCATCATTAACAAAAGTTTGAGCTCCAGCATTTACAACTTCGCCTTTTGTATATTGAAGTGTATAACCTCCCAAAGCAGAAAACTTATGATTTTCGCCAAAATGAGTGTTGTAATTCAGCGTGTTTTCATTTAAAACAGAACCTACTGATCTTTCTCCGATAGAAGCTAAACCTTTGGTTCCAGCGCCAGTAGTGGTGTTTGATGGCGCGTAATAGTTTTGTTTTGTATTTAAAACATCGCCACTAACCGCAACTTTTGCAGTTAATTCTTTATTGAATTTATATTCGCCAAATAAACTGGTTAGGATTCTGTTTAATTTGGTTTCGTTAGTTGTATTATCCAAATCGTTAATTGCGTTCGGAATATAACCATTTACAGAAGTTGCATAAGGATTATTGGTTACATTGTAGCTTCCGTCTGCATTTTTAATAGGAACTACAGGAGCTGTCAAGACCACACTTACAAGCGGATTCGGATTTCTTCCGGCCGCCGCACCGCCATTTGTACCCACACCATTTGCAATTGAATTGGTATAGTTGGCATTTACGCCAAATTTGAATTTTTGGGAATAATTTCTTTCGTAGTTAACTCGAAGCGAAATACGTTTAAAATCAGATCCTAATACAATACCATCTTGATCAAAATAACCTGCAGAAACTGCATATCTAGATTTTTCGTCACCGCCAGAAAAAGACAGGTTATGACTTTGAACGGGTGCCGCAGTGATAAATGCTGCAGACTGCCAATCGTAATTTCCAGAAGTTTTTAAAGCCTCAATTTGGGCAGCAGAGAAAGAAGGCGCCTGACCAATACTTGCTTGAACGTCGTTTCTTAAACTTGCCCATTCGCTGGCATTCATTAACTTTAGTTTTTTTGAAATATTCTGGAATCCGAAATAGCCTTGGTACGAAATATTATCTTGTCCTTTTGTTCCCTTTTTAGTGGTAATAATTACAACTCCATTGGCACCACGCGAACCGTAAATTGCTGTTGCCGATGCATCTTTAAGCACTTCTATCGATTCTATATCAGCAGGGTTAATAGTTGACAGAACATTTACACTTGCTCCGGCATAAGTTACTCCAGCGCCACTATTGCTGTTATCATTATAAATTAAAATTCCATCAACAACATATAAAGGTTCGTTACCAGCAGTAATAGAATTTCCTCCGCGAATGCGGACACTTGAAGAAGCGCCTGGACGACCAGAACTTTGTGTAACTACAACTCCAGCTACAGCGCCTCTTAAAAGATTATCTGCCGATGAAGTGACCTGAGATAAATTGGCTTTTGGAACCGATGCTACAGAACCTGTAATATCTTTTCTTTTTTGAGTTCCGTAACCCACAACAACCAATTCGTCTAATTCTTGGCGTTCTTCTTTAAGGTTAATGATTACTGGATTTTTCTCAACAATTACTTCTATTTTTTTATATCCGATATAAGTTACAATCAAAGTGTAAGGAAATTTCTGTCCGGTCTGAAAATAAAATTTTCCTTCTGCATCTGTAACAACGCCGTGAGTGGTTCCTTTAATGGTTACAGAAGCACCTATAATAGGCTGATTTGTAATGTCATCTACAACAGTTCCGTCCAATTTTGATTGTATAAGCGGGGTGGTATTCTGGGCTTGTATTCCTGCTGTTATGAAGAGTAGAAACAGCAGTATGTGTATGTTTAACTTTTTTTTCATTTCTTTGTGTTGGTTTTAAGTAATTAACAAGGCGCCCTGAGCACTGTTTATACAGCACTCTAAAAGTGTTCTTGATTTAGTGATAAATGTTCTTTAAGCCTTGCCATTTCTGTTGCCGCAGAAATGGCTTTTTTTATTTACAGCAACAGGTTTGCAATGTTTTCATTTTAGTTTTTTTTAGTTGTTAGTTATTTAATTTGTTGAATAATAGGTGTGGTTTCAAGAATCTATTCCAATACAATTGAATGCATCAGAGAGACTTTTGGTTAAAATTCAGTAAATATTTTTGGTGGTGTTTTTTTTGATTTGCTTTGATATGTATTCTAAAGGCAAACAAAATAAAAGTAGATTATTAACAACAGAAACACATATAACAAATAGTGCTATAAGTGTATTTTTTAGGAAGAATGTAACGCGATATGCTTTCTGTTGTTTTCACAATAATAATTTTTATAGTTTGAAATATTATCTTAAACTCTACTAATCCTATAGACAAAGTTAAATTTTATATAATAAAAACCAAAAGTTTGTAAAGTTTTTTTCAAAAAAATATTCATTTAAAGTAGAACCTAAAGAATTGATTCTCTTGGAATGCCTTATTTCAATTGATTTCGTGCTAAATTATTGATTCACAGAAATGTTAAATTTAAAATCAGAAATAAAATAAAAATGTAGTATTTATACCCTTTTTTTATAAATCTAAGAGTGCTTAAGACGTAAAATGGAGCTCTTAAAACGTCTGAAAACCATCTTTGTAATATTAATTTATAAAAAAATAATAGAGCACATATTCTTTCTTTATAAAGTTGTGTTGCAATTGGTTTGTTTTATAAATATTTATTCTTCAATAAGTAATGTTTTGGTTTAATAAAATACCATTTTATCCTTTAATATGATATTTGTCATTTTTAGTAAGAATTTAACCCTGTAGTTTTGCTTTGTAATTGAGGAATAGTATTCTCAATCTAAATCAAAGTAATTTTCTATTTATGGGTAATCTATCTCAGTCTCACAGAATTTTATTCCTTAACACACTTGCTTTTACAATTTGTTTTGCTTGTTGGACTTTAAACGGCGTTTTGATTACTTTTTTGGCTGATAAGGGAATATTTAATTTCACTGTTGTAGAAATTGGTTGGCTTTTAGGAATTCCAATTCTTTCAGGCTCTATATTCAGACTTCCAATCGGGATTTTAACGGATAAATATGGAGGGAAAGTTATTTTTTCTGCTTTATTATTACTTTGTTCAATTCCACTTTTTTTAATGCCGTTTGCAGATTCTTTCTGGACTTTTGCCATTCTTAGTTTTTTCTTTGGCTTAGTGGGAACAAGTTTTGCTGTCGGAATAGGTTATACCTCAATTTGGTATCCTAAAGAATGGCAAGGCAGGGCTTTAGGGATTTTCGGAATGGGAAATGCAGGCGCTGCAGTGACTACTTTTATAGCGCCAACCTTATTAAATACTTTATCAGAAGATGATCCTACTAATGGCTGGAAAATGCTTCCTGTTATTTACGGAGTAACATTAGTGCTTGTAGGAATCCTGTTTATTGTTTTTGCTAAAAACAAAACCAATCAGGTAGTATCAAAAACTATTGGCGAACTAATGTCGCCTCTTAAAAAAGCCAGAGTCTGGAGATTCGGTGCCTATTACTTCTTAGTTTTCGGATTTTTTGTTGCCTATTCGCAATGGCTTCTTCCAAACTTTGTGAATGTGTACGGTACAAGTTTAGTCTTGGGAGGAATGTTTGCCACAATGTTCAGTTTGCCGTCTGGCGTAATCAGAGCTCTAGGAGGCTATCTATCAGATAAATTCGGAGCTCGAAAAGTGATGTATTGGGTTTTAGGATCTTCAATAGTAATTAGCTTTTTGTTGATGTTTCCAAAGATGGAAATCATTACTGCTGGTCCTGGCGTTATGTCGCTTACCAACGGAACAGTTACAGAAATTACTGCAAATGAAATAATTGTAAACGGGAAAAAACATCAAATCAACAGTAAAAAAGATTTAGAAACTAACAGCGAATCTTCTGTTTTTCCTGTAAAGAAATCATGGCAAGAAATTGTTGTAGAGCAAAATCAGGAAGTTAAAAAGAAAGAATTATTAGCTCATGGCATTACCCAAATTAATTTCAGTGCCAATCTTTGGGTTTATCTCGTTCTGGTAATCCTGATAGGCATTTCTTGGGGAATTGGTAAAGCAGCAGTCTACAAACACATTCCAGAGTATTTTCCAAATGAAGTTGGTGTAGTAGGCGGAATGGTTGGTTTAATAGGCGGTTTAGGCGGGTTTTTAGGTCCCATAATCTTTGGATATCTCCTTACCTATACCGGACTCTGGACCAGTTCATGGATTTTTATATTTCTAGTTTCTGTGCTTTGTCTGGTATGGATGCACCGCACAATCATAAAAGCTATGAGAACAAAATCACCAAATTTTGTAAGACAAATAGAAGATAATCAATAATTTAAATAAAATAAAGATGAAAACTTGGTTAGAAAAATGGAACCCAGAAGATGAAGCATATTGGAATTCTGACGGAAGTAAAATAGCATGGAGAACTTTAATTATAACGACAATTACTTTAACATTATCATTTGCTTCCTGGTTTATGATGAGTGTTATTGCAGTAAAATTGCCAGGTTTGGGATTTAGTTTTTCTAAAGATCAGCTTTTTTGGTTAACAGCAATTCCAGGATTGGCGGCAGGGTTATTAAGAATTATTCACACCTTTCTGCTTCCAATATTTGGAACTCGTCATATTGTATCTTTTGCGACAGCAATTAAATTAATTCCCGTAATCGGAATTGGTTTTGCAATTATGGATGTAAATACCCCATTTTGGGTTTTTGCAGTTTTAGCATTTACTACAGGTTTTGGTGGAGGAGATTTTTCTTCTTATATGCCAAGTACAAGTTTGTTTTTTCCGCAAAGATTAAAAGGAACTGCTCTTGGGATTCAGGCAGGAATTGGAAACTTTGGAGTTTCTCTCGCACAATTTGTTACGCCTTTAGTAATTAGTGTCGGAATTTTTGGAGCTTCAACGGTATTTACGAGTATTGACCCAAAAGAAACCATAACGGTATTTGAAAATTCATCAGTGCAGAAACAAAAAGAAGTTTTTGCTTCTTTAGATACAGAAGTACAGGCTCGAATCTTATCAAATGTGAAAAAGAATATTGTAGATTCTGTTAGCACGGCAGTTAATTCTCAAGATAACGCAGTTATTTTTTCGTCACTTCCGCTTAAGGCTAAGGCAAAAGGAATTGCAAACGCTAACCCTAAATTAGCCGAAAAAGTACTGAACAATTTAAGCCCCGAAAATTCGGCTGTTAAAAACAAACCAATTTATCTGCAATCTGCTGCATTTTGGTTTGCGCCATTTTTAATACTTATGGCATTTGTAAGCTGGTTTTATTTAAAAAGTATTCCAATGAAAGCTTCTGTAAAAGAGCAATTAGATATTTTTTCGAATAAACATACCTGGTACTGTACAATTACTTATGTAATGACTTTTGGGACATTTGCAGGTTTGTCTGCAGCATTTCCTCTTATGATTAAATTTTTATATGGAGATTTTCCCAATGCACCAGATCCTTTGGTATATGCATTTTATGGGCCATTAATTGGTTCTGCCAGCAGAATAGCTTTCGGTTTTGTGGCCGATAAAGTAGGAGGTGCTATATTAACGACTATAACTGGCTTAGGAATTTTAGCAGGATCAATACTTTTAGTAACACAAGGTCTGGTAGCGCCGACAAGTATGGATCAGTTTCCGCTTTTTGTAACTGTAATTTTAGGTATGTTCTTTTTTACAGGTATTGGAAACGCAGGAACATTTAGACAATATCCAATTATTTTTAAAGAAAATCCGCGTCAGGCAGCGGGAGTAATTGGCTGGACTGCTGCGATTGCTGCTTTTGGACCTTTTATATTCTCTAAATTAATAGGCAATAATATTTCAGCAAATGGTACCGTAAATCAGTTTTTTATTGGTGTTTGTCTTTTTACCCTTTTAGCTACAGCTATTAACTGGTGGTTCTATAATCGTAAAAATTGCGAAAAACCAAGTTAAAATTACTAACCAATAAATTTTTAATTAAGGATGAAAAACAAAACATATAACACGAAAGCTTTGCTGGTCGCTTCGGCTGTTTCTATACTTACAGTTGTGTTTGTATTTTATGGTTCGAGAGAATTACAAAATTTTGATGCCGCACTTGTAACATACCTTTTTGGAACGATATTCGCCTTCTTCGGAATCGTTTACAGATACACCGTTTGGCTGCAGCGTCCTCCAACATGGATGTACTTTAAACGAAGTATAAAATTTCTATTTACTGGAAAAGTATTTTCTCATTTATGGTTTTTAGGAAAAGAATCGGTGCAGAATATTGTCATTCAGAAATTTATTTATCCACGAAGTAAATATCGCTGGTTTGCGCATTTTTGTATTGCATTAGGTTGTCTGTCTGCTTTTGCCATTACAATACCGCTTACATTTGGATGGATCCATTTTACATTGGCTCCTAATTCTATTTCGATTTATGAAGCACATTTTTTTGGATTTAAAATGATGGATTTTGAAATAGGATCGTTTCTTGCATTCTTAATATTTCATGCCTTAAACTGGTCTTCATGGCTTGTAATTATTGGCTCGGTTTATTATTTAAGAAGAAGATTAACCAATCCGGGATTAATTGCAACACAAACTTTTGAAGGCGATTTACTACCTCTAATTTTATTGATTGCAATTTCAGTAACGGGTTTATGTCTGACGTATTCCTATCAGTTTATGAAAGGATTTGCTTATGACTTCTTAGCTGTAATTCATGCTGTAACGGTTATCATGTTTTTGATTTGGATTCCCTTTGGAAAATTCTTCCACATTATTCAGCGTCCGGCACAAATTGGTGCACACATTTACAAACAGGAAGGCATTAAAAAAGGAATGGCCGTTTGTCCGCATACAGGAGAAGAGTTCGCAACAAAACTTCATATTGATGATTTAAAAATCGTGACCAATCAGTTGGGATTTGATTTTACACATGAAGATGGAACTTCTCATCTCGATTTAAGTCCAGAAGGTAAAAGATCAAGATTAGCTCAGGCACATTTAAAAGCCAGATCGCAAGGCGGTAAGTTATTTGGATAATTTAAAAGTTTCAGTTTTTAACGTTCCAAGTTTGTGCGAAACTTCAAACTTCAAATAAAAATATAGTTTCACTTTTTAGGTTTCCAAGTTGCACAATCTGTAGATAGCTTGAAACCTGAAACTTTAAACAAAAAAACAAAATAAGCATGGCAAAATTACCAGTATCAGCAGAAAAAATAATAGAAGTTTTCGGACCTCATAAAAATTACGCGCCTCTTGACGGTTATGAAGGAAGAGATGAACCAGATGAGGTTGTAAAAACACATTGTTGTTTTTGCGGAATGCAGTGCGGTATTCAATTATTAGTTAAAGAAAATAAGGTGGTTGGTTTTGAACCTTGGATGGAATTTCCTTTTAACGAAGGCCGTTTGTGTCCAAAAGGCGTACAACGTTATCTTCAGAACAATCATCCTGACCGACTTTTACATCCTATACAAAGAGTTGAAGGAAAAGGTTTTGAAAAAATATCATGGGATGCTGCAATGGATAAAACTGTTGCGGAAATAAAACGAATTCAGGAAAAATATGGAAAAGATGCTTTTTCAATGCTTTCAGGAGTATCACTGAGTAATGAAAAAAGTTATCTAGTCGGAAAATTTGCACGAGTAGCCCTTAAAACAAAGAATTTGGATTATAATGGAAGACTTTGCATGGTGAGCGCTGGTGCGGGCAATAAAAAAGCTTTTGGTTTAGATCGTGCTTCAAATAATTATTCAGACCTCGAATATGCCGAAGTTATTATTGTGACAGGAGCAAATATCAGTGAAACTTTTCCAACATTAACACACTGGATTTGGAAAGCAAGAGACCGTGGTGCCAAACTAATTGTAATTGATCCAAGAATGATTCCGCTAGCCAGAACAGCAGACATTCATTTGGATATAAGACCTGGAACAGATTCTGCTTTGTACGGTGCCATGTTGAAATATTTGGTAGATCACGACATGCTAGATCATGATTTTATAGATAATTACACATCAGGTTTTCAGGAAACGATAGACGCTGTGAAAGATTATACATTAGAATGGGCAGAGGAAATAACAGGCATTGATAAAAACAAAATTAAGGAAGCAGCAGAATTATGGGGTAAAGCTAAGACAAGTTTTTTACTTCATGCGCGAGGCATCGAACAGCATTCTAAAGGAGTAGATAATGTGGTCGGGTGTATCAATTTAGTTTTGGCTACAGGAAGAATTGGAAGACCTTATTGCGGATATGGAACAATAACCGGACAAGGAAATGGACAGGGTGGAAGGGAACACGGTCATAAATGCGACCAGTTGCCAGGGAATCGAGATATAGAAAACCCAGAACATCGCAAATACATTGCTGGAGTATGGGGGATCGATGAGAGAGATATGCCTGGAAAAGGACTTTCGGCTTATGAAATAATTGACGCTATTCATAGAGGAGAAATCAAAGGTTTACTTTCGATTTGTTTTAATCCATTAGTTTCTCTTCCAAATAATAGTTATGTGCGAGAGGCGCTGGAAAAGTTAGAGTTTTATGTTTGCATCGATTTCTTTTTAAATGAGACTGCTCGCCATGCCGATATTGTTTTGGCAGGTTCTTTACAGGAAGAAGAAGAAGGAACCACAACTTCTGCAGAAGGGCGTGTTATAAGAGTTAGACAAGCTGTAACGCCTCCAGGAGAAGCACGAACAGATACTTCTATACTATTAGAAATTGCCAAAAGACTGGGAGAGGAAGATAAATTTACCTATGACAATAGCGAAGCCATTTTTAATGAACTTCGCGTGGCTTCGAAAGGAGGTACAGCAGATTATTTCGGAATTTCTTATAAAAAAGTAGAAGATAATATGGGAGTTTTTTGGCCCTGCCCGACAGAAGACCATCCAGGAACTCCAAGGCTATGGGAAGATAAAAAGTTTAAAACTCCAGATGGGAAAGCGCATTTTAACCCAGCACCCTATAGATTGCCAAGTGAAGTGACAGATAATGCATATCCGATTACTTTGACTACTGGGCGAGTGGTTTCTCAATATTTAAGCGGAACACAAACCCGTAGAATTGGAAAATTAGTAGATCAATTTCCTGAGCCATTTGTAGAAATTCATCCAGATCTGGCAACAAAATACGGAATAAAACAAAGAGAATTAGTGAAGGTATCAACAAGAAGAGGAGAAGGAATTTTTCCAGCAAATATTGTAGAAACAATTAGGGAGGATACTGTTTTTGTACCTTATCACTGGCCAGGACTAAAATCAGCAAATCAATTAACTATTGCTACACTAGATCCTGTTTCTAAAATGCCTGAATTTAAAGTTTGTGCGTGCCAATTGGAACCACTGGGAACAATGGCTCCGCCTTCTAACGAATCTGATGCATATGCAAGCGTTTAATCTGTAAAAAAGAACTTATGAATTTAACCAATTTTAATACCAGCGAGGAATTTTTTGTAGATATGCAACGCTGTATTGGCTGTAAAGCCTGTGAAATGGCCTGTGCTGAATGTGAAACAAATGGTCAGCAAACTTTGATCAGTGTAAATTATGTTGATCGTGCTGCCACAATTCAAACCACAGTACAGGTTTGCATGCATTGCGAAGATCCGGTTTGTGCCAATGTTTGTCCTGCAGATGCTATTTCTCAGGACGAATTTGGAGTCGTGCACACCGCCAATACAGAAAGATGTATTGGCTGCTCAAATTGTGTAATGGCCTGCCCATTTGGGGTTCCAAAAAAAGTCGAAGAATACGATTTGATGATGAAATGTACAATGTGTTACGACAGAACAAGCGTGGGCAAAAAGCCAATGTGTGCAACCGTCTGTCCAAGTGGGGCTTTGTTTTACGGAACAAGAAATGAAATAGAAGAAATGAGACCCAATAGCACACCAATTAATAATTTCATTTTTGGCAAAGAGAAAGTTAAGACTAAAGTCAACATTATGATGCCAAAAGGAAGTACAGAATTAAGAATTTATTAAATATCGAGTCATGTCTAAAGAAGATAACTTAAATCAAAACTGGAAAAAAGATTTTCCAATAAAAAAACAAGAATCAACTCAAGTCAGCCGACGCGATTTTGCTAAATTTTTAACTTTTGTTTCTGGCGGATTAATGGTTGGAAGTGGTTTTGTAACTGCAAAAGCATTTTTATTGCCAAAAGAAGAAGTTCAGGGCGAGCATTTTATTTGCAATAAAGAAGATGTTCCTGTAGGCGGTACAAGAGGTTTTGTTTTGGAAGGGAGTACGATTCCGTATATTTTGATTCACTTAGAAAATGGTGAGTTTAAAGCATACGAACAAAAGTGTACACATCTTTCTTGTTCCGTATTCTACAAACCTGGAACTGGGATTATACATTGTCCTTGTCACGAAGGTTCATTTGATGCCATGACGGGAGATGTAATCGCAGGACCACCGCCAAGAGCTTTGCCACAATTAGAAGTGATTTTTAAAGAAAATGCTGTTTTTGTGAAAGCATTTATTGAGAAAAAGGATAGCTAAAAAATAAAGATATGAGTAATTTTAGAACAGGCCAGAACAATTCAAACCCAAATAAGTTGAATAACATACTTTCAACACTTATATTTATTTTAATTTTAAACGTCAGTATACAAATATGGCTTTTGTATGCTTCTCTAAATAATGCATTAGATAACAATAAAGAAATTTTAATACCAGCATTTATCGCTTCGGCAATCCTGTTTCTTATTGGTTTTTCATGGTTGTATTATCTTCCTAAGGGAAATTTCAAAAAAGAAAGAAAATAAAATCCTTAATTTCTTAAAGATATTTTGGTTTTTTCTAAATCAATTAACGGTAAATGCATTAAATTTATATTTTTTAAAAGAATTAAGATTATTAATAATTCAAACTAAGTAAAAGTACTTATATTTGTGATAAGTATTTTTTGCTTTTTAATACATACCGATAATGATTAAAGTTGAAGAAGCCATAGCAATTATTGAAGCGAATAGTACTAAAATGCCTTTGAAAAGTATTCCTGTCAGCAAAGCACTGGGATATGTTTTAGCAGAAAAAGTAATTTCGCCAATCAATATGCCACCATTTCGCCAATCGGCTATGGACGGATACGCATTTAAGCACGGCATTCGACATCAATATGATATTGTTGGTATTTCGCAAGCTGGAGATCATTCCAATTTCAAATTGAAACCGACAGAAGCTGTTCGTATTTTTACTGGTGCTTATGTTCCTAATGATGCAGATACCGTGGTTATGCAGGAACATGTCATGGCAAGCGAAGATTCAATTTTGATTGCAAAAATGCCAGAACCATTTTCCAATGTAAGAAACAAAGGCGAACAGATAAAAGCAAATGATGTTGTTTTCGAAGCTAATACATTGATTACGCCGGCGGCAATTGGTTTTTTAGCGTGTTTAGGAATTACAGAAATAACAGTTTATAAAAAACCAAAAGTGGCTATTTTAGTCACAGGAAATGAATTAGTAAAACCAGGAAAAAAACTTTCAAAAGGTAAAATTTACGAAAGTAACTCTTTAATGCTTCAAGCTGCACTGCAGACTATTGGAATTAATAAAATTAAAGTTCAT
Organism: Flavobacterium sp. LK-23; assembly: GCF_058135255.1. Lineage (NCBI taxonomy): Bacteria > Pseudomonadati > Bacteroidota > Flavobacteriia > Flavobacteriales > Flavobacteriaceae > Flavobacterium > Flavobacterium sp. LK-23. The sequence continues at coordinate 299,102 of NZ_JBYUVT010000004.1, read as the reverse complement.
ACTGTTAAAGACAATTTAAAAGCAACAAAAAAAGCATTGCAGTCTATTCTGAAAAAGAATGATATTGTGCTTATATCTGGCGGAATTTCTGTTGGGGATTATGATTTTGTAAAAGAAGCATTGTTGAAGAATGGAGTAGAAGAGCTTTTTTACAAGATTAATCAAAAACCTGGAAAACCAATGTTTTTTGGTTCTAAAAAAGATACTTTGGTTTTTGCGCTACCTGGAAACCCAGCCTCGTCTCTGACTAATTTTTATATTTATGTATATCCAGCAGTCAATAACAGAATGGGTTTTTCTAATACACATTTACAAAAGATTGTTCGAAAATTAGACAACGACATTGTAAATAACACAGGTAAAACACTTTTTTTAAAAGCATTATATAATGAAACAAGTGTTGAAATTTTAGATGGACAAAGTTCTGCAATGCTAAATTCTTTTGCTGTAGCGAATGGATTAGTAATAGTACCAGAAGATGTTGAAAATATCAAAAAAGGCGAGTCGGTAACGATTCTACCAATTGATTAGAGTTTTTTAGATAGAATAAAGAATAAAGAATAAAGAATAAAGAATAAAGAATAAAGAATAAAGAATAAAGAATAAAGAATAAAGATTTTTGCATAAAAAACGAAAAGCGCTATATAAATAAAAACACATAGCAATAAACTTGAAACTTTAAACTTGAAACAAATAAAACAAAATACATGAATCTCCTAACTTCCGAAAATATACTATTATTCAGTTTTGCCTTAATTATAATAGCATTTTTATATTCAAGTGTAGGGCACGGCGGAGCATCGGGATATTTGGCATTGATGAGCATTTTTGCTTTTCCGGTTTCGGTAATGAAGCCATCGGCTTTGCTGTTGAATTTGTTTGTTTCGAGTATTTCATTTTTGTTTTATTATAAAAACAATTATTTCAAACCAAAGCTCTTTTATCCGTTTGCAATAGCATCGATTCCAGCGGCATTTATTGGCGGTTTTATAACCTTAGATAATACGATTTATAAAATTGTTTTAGGTATTGTATTGGTTTTTGCGGCATTGAGATTGTTTGGAGTTTTTAATTTTAAAGAAAAAGAAGAAGTAAAAATAAATCTTCCATTTGCTTTGGCAATTGGTTTTGCCATCGGATTATTATCTGGAATGCTAGGAATTGGCGGCGGAATTATATTAAGTCCGATTCTGTTATTTTTAGGATGGGCATCAGTAAAAGAATCGGCAGCAATATCGAGTTTATTCATTTTTGTGAATTCATTTGCGGGAATGATGGGATTCTTTTTAGGAGGAAAAACAATTCCGATGGAAAGTTTCTATCTCGTTCCAATTGCTGTAGTAGGAGGAATGTTAGGAGGTTTTTACGGAAGTGGATCTTTCTCCAACAGAACATTAAAAATGGTATTAGGAACAGTGATTTTAATGGCAAGTGTTAAATTGATTTTTCCTTGAAAATAAAATTGAATTTAACCGCAAAGCACGCAAGGTTTTGTAAAAGCGGTTTTTAAAATAGTAAAGTTCGCAAAGCTTTGCGAACTTAATTTAAAAGTTAAATGAATAAAAAACTTAGCGCGCTTTGCGGTAAAAAAAAAACTCATTGCAACTTAAAAACCTGAAACAAAAAAGACCATGGAAACACTAACAGTATTTATTCTTTGCGGAGGAAAAAGCACCAGAATGCAGTCAGAAAAAGGATTGGTTTTGTTTCAAGATAAACCTTTTATTGAGCATATCATTCAGGCGATTTTGCCTATTACAGATCAAATTAAACTAATTACGGGATCAAAAGAATACGATTATTTACCTTATCAAAAAATACAGGATTTAGTTGTAGACAAAGGGCCTCTGGGCGGAATTTACACCGCTTTATCACATTCTGAAACCGAATTCAATTTGATTTTAAGCTGTGATATTCCGTTAATTTCAACCGAATTATTGCAGGAATTAATTTCAAAACATACGCAAGAAGCAGGAATTACAGTTTTTGCTTCCGAAAGTAAAACCCATCCGTTAATCGGAATTTATTCAAAAAACATTGTTCCAGTTATAAAAGAAGCAATTGATTCTAATGAATTAAAATTGATGGATCTGCTAGCCAAACTGCCACATCAGATTATCAATATAGAAGAAAGCGAGAACTTTCATTTAACCAATATTAATTCGGCCGACGAGTTAAACGACCTGAATATCAATTTAACTTAAAAGACTATGCGAAATTTAAAAACACCAAAATTGACGATTGTAGGAGCAGGTCCTGGCGACGTTGAATTAATTACTATAAAAGCCATAAAAGCTTTAAAAAGTGCCGATGTGGTTTTGTACGATGCTTTAGTAAACGAAGAATTACTGGAATATACATCGAATGCAGAAATTGTTTTTGTTGGAAAACGTTTGGGCTGTCATGCTTACACACAAGACCAGATTAACGAATTGATTGTTTCTATGGCAAATCGTTATGGACATGTTGTACGTTTAAAAGGCGGAGATCCGTTTGTTTTTGGAAGAGGAAGTGAAGAAATCGAATTTGCAGAAGATTTCGGAATCGAGACGGCTATTGTCCCTGGAATTTCATCTGCTTTAGGAGTTCCTGCTTCAGTCGGAATCAGTTTGACACAACGCAAAGTTGCCGAAAGTTTTTGGGTTATTACAGGAACGACTTCAGATCATAAATTATCAAAAGATATTTTGTTAGCATCAAAATCGGCAGCAACGGTGGTTATTTTAATGGGAATGCATAAATTAGACGAAATCATTTCGATCTATCAAGAAAACAGAAATGACGATCTACCCATTGCGATTATCCAGAATGGAACAAAAAACTCAGAGCAAAAAGTAATTGGAACTATCAATACAATTACTAAATTGGTGGCTGAAAAAAATATATCATCGCCTGCCATTATTGTAATTGGCGAAGTAGTAAGAAATACATCAAGTTGGATTTCGTATTTTCAAGAACACTTTGAAGACGAATTTATTTTTCAGAATTTAAATTTATAAAAATGATCGAGGTTAAATATTTTGGAGCTGTTGCTGAAAAAACAAAATGTGAATTCGAAAAATTATCTTTTTTGGAAGAATTGTCATTGCAGCAACTATTACAGGATTTAAACGAAAAATACGAGTTTGATTCGCTGACTTTCAGCGTTGCTGTAAATCAGAAAATAGTTTCTAAAACTTCAGATTATACTTTACATACTAGTGATATTGTAGCATTATTGCCACCATTTGCCGGAGGCTAAAACCAAACCTAATGAGCGAAACTTCACGATATAACAGACAAATTATTCTTCCTGAAATAGGAGAGGATGGCCAGTACAAATTGCTGAAATCTAAAGTTTTGGTTATTGGTGCAGGAGGTTTGGGAGCCGCAATTCTGCCTTATTTGGCAGGTGCAGGAGTTGGTGAAATCGGAATTGTTGATGATGATTTTATCGAAATTTCGAACCTTCATAGACAGGTAATTTATAAAAGTTCAGCAGTTGGAAAATCAAAAGCAGCTGAAGCAAAAGCGATGATTTTAGAACTGAATCCGCTTATTAAAGTGAATGTTTTTGCAGAAAAGTTATCGGCAAAAAATGCTATTTCGCTGTTTGAAAACTATGATATTATTGTTGATGCAACAGATAATATTGCAATTAAATATTTGATTAATGATGCTTGTCTCGCAACCCATAAACCAATGGTTTACGGATCTATTTTTAGATTTCAAGGACAAGTTTCGGTTTTCAATTATCAAAACGGACCAACCTATCGCTGCTTATATCCAGATGAAAATAATAGTGCATTAAATTGCGAAGATGCTGGTGTAATAGGAGTTTCGGTTGGAATTATTGGAATGTTTCAAGCGAATGAAGTCATAAAAATGATTCTAGGAGTTGGAGAAGTTTTAAGCGGAAAGATTCTGGTTTATAATATTTTGAAAAATGAGCAACAGAAATATGATTTCGAAAAAAGTTCAGAACTAGAAATGACCAAAGAAGATTTTGAAAAGAAATATAATTCATTTGAAGATCAGGTTGAAGAAATAAAATTTGAGCTTATTTTGGATGAAATAGAAAACGATAAGGTTCTTTTTTTAGATGTTCGAAATGAAGACGAACTACCAAAAATAAATTTGAAAAACAGTCTTCAGATTCCGTTGGTAAATCTAGAAAATGAAATTAAAAAACTGAATTTAAATCAAACTATTTACGTTTTTTGCCAATCTGGAATAAGAAGTAAAATAGCAGCTGAATTGCTTCAAAAACATCAATTTAAAAATATAAAAAGCATTGCTGGTGGTGCTTTAGCGATGAAACAATTATTAGAAACGGAGATAAATTTATAGGCCACAGATTTTAAGGATTAAAAAGGATTATAAGTTAGCATGTCACCCTGAGCGAAGTCGAAGGGAGTTCCAATTGGACGTGGGCTTCGACTTCGCTCAGCCTGACAAAAGAAAAAGAAAAAAATCCTTTTAATCTGTGTAATCTGTGGCAAAAAAAACATAAAAATGAGTAAAAATGTATTTGTAGAAGGGCCAATTGCTCCTGAATTTATAGCGGAATCGATCGCTAAACATCAATCAAAACATACAATTGGAGCGCATAATATTTTTCTGGGACAAGTCCGTGCCGATGTTATTCACGACAATACTGTCGTAGCAATCGATTATTCGGCGTATACAGACATGGCAAATGAAGCTTTGTATGCAATCCGCGAAAAAGCGTTTGCTAAATTCGATTTAACCTGCATGCACATTTACCACAGTTTAGGCGTTGTAAAAGCAGGCGAAATCTGTCTATTTGTTTTTGTTTCGGCAACACGTCGCAAACAAGTTTATGAAGCTACAGAAGCCATTGTAAACTGGATTAAAACCGATGTTCCGATTTTTGGCAAAGAAATGTTCGAAAACGATACATTCACTTGGAAACAAAATACCTAAGAAATTATAATGGTAGATATTACGCATAAAATAAGCACTTTAAGAGTCGCAACAGCAACCGCAATTGTAAAAGTCAGCAAGCAAGAAACAATTGATGCTGTTGTCAACAATTTAGTGCCAAAAGGAAACGTGTTTGAAATGGCCAAAACGGCTGGACTGTTTGCGGTAAAAAACACCCATTTGTCCATTCCAGATTGTCATCCGCTTCCAATTGAATTTACTTCTGTAGAGTACAATATCGAAGATTTAAATATTCATATTATTTTCAAAGTAAAGACCGTTTACAAAACTGGAGTTGAGGTTGAAGCGATGCACGGTGCATCAATTGTAGCATTGACAATGTACGATATGCTAAAGCCAATTGACAAAGAAATCGAAATTTCGACTATTAAATTAATCAATAAAGAAGGCGGAAAATCGTCTTTCAAAAATAAATTCCCGAATGTAATTAAAGCGGCAGTTTTCGTTTGTTCCGATTCGATTTTTGCGGGCGAAAAAGAAGATCGTTCTGGAAAAACAATTGTAGAAAAACTGGATTCATACGGAGTTGAAACTTCGCATTACGAAATCATTCCAGATGAATTGGATATTATTCAGGAAAAAACAAAAGCTTTCGCTAAAGATAATCAGTTGGTTATTTTTACAGGCGGAACTGGATTATCTCCAAGAGATGTTACGCCAGAAGCTTTAGAACCATTATTAGAAAGTAGAATTCCAGGAATCGAAGAAGCCATTCGCAGTTACGGTCAGCAGAGAATGCCATATGCAATGCTTTCTAGAAGTGTTGCGGGCACTTTAGGTAAAAGTCTAGTTTTGGCTTTGCCAGGTTCAACAAATGGCGTAAGAGAATCAATGGATGCTGTTTTTCCGCACGTAATGCACGTTTTTCATATTTTAAAAGGAAAAAATCATGACAGCCTCTAACACTATTTTGACGGATGGTTTTGGGCGCAAGCATAATTATCTGCGCATTTCGCTGCTGGAAAAATGCAACCTGCGTTGTACGTATTGTATGCCAGCGGATGGGATCGCCTTATCTCCAAAAACCAGTTTAATGACGGCTGATGAGATTTTTGCAATTGCCGAAACTTTCGTGAAAAATGGTGTTGACAAAATAAGATTAACAGGTGGAGAACCTTTGCTGAGAAAGGATTTTCCTCAAATTGTTTCAAAATTATCAGAGCTTGGCATTTCACTTTCTATGACGACAAACGGAATCTTAGTTGATCGCCATATTGATGTTTTAAAGCAGTTTAAAGTCAAAAAAATTAATTTGAGTTTAGACACTTTAGTTGCTTCTAAATTTGCTTCTATAACGCTTAGAAACCAGTTTGAAAAGGTAATTGACAATCTGCATTTGCTTTTAAATCACGATTTTAAGGTAAAAGTAAATGTGGTTTTGATGAAAGGTTTCAATGATAATGAAATTGTAGATTTTGTAGAACTGACTCAGTTTCTGCCTATTTCGGTTCGTTTTATTGAATTTATGCCTTTTGCCGGAAACGAGTGGGACAGAAGCAAAATGGTTTCGCAACAAGAAATTTTATCTTTAGTTGGAACTCCATTTTCTTCAGAAGAAATTCTGAAATTAGAAGACGAAAAAAACTTCACTTCCAGAAATTATAAAATTAAAGGGTTCCAAGGCGATTTCGGAATCATCAGTTCGATTACAAATCCGTTTTGTGACAGCTGCAACCGTATCCGCTTGACGGCAGACGGAAAAATAAAAAACTGCCTTTTCTCTAATTCAGAAACCGATTTACTGACTGCTTTTAGAAATGGAGAATCGATTACCGAGTTAATTTCAGAATCCATTCAAAACAAAAAGAAAGTCCGCGCGGGAATGGTTACGATGGATGAAATGGACGATCCTAAAAAACACTTTGACAATCGCAGTATGATTGCGATTGGGGGATAGGAGTTATGAGTTATGAATTGTGAGTTATGAATTGTGAGTTATGAGTTATGAGTTATGAGTTATGAGTTATGAGTTATGAGTTATGAGTTATGAGTGACTCATCGTTATAAGTCCTTCGACTTCGCTCGGGATGACATAAGGTTTGTCTGGCTGAGCGAAGTCGAAGCCTTAACCTCCTAGTTTTATCATAGAAATCAGAATGACAAACTGTATGTGACATTGCTAATGAAAATAAAAAAAAGGTTTAACTTTTTTAAAGTCTAACCTTTCTCAAAACTATTTTTTCTTTTTAGCTTTTGTTTTTTTCTGAGCTTTTGCTTTTTTATCAGCAATTTTCTTCGCTTTCGCTTTTTTAGCCTTTTCTTTTTTCTTTTCGGCTGCTTTTAGTTTTGCTTTTTTCTCTTTTTCTAATTTTTTGATAACAGCTTTAATCGCTTTTTCTCTTTTCTTTTCTTTCTCTTTTTTTGCTTTAAGTTTAGCTTTTAGCTTTGATTTTATGTCGTTTTTCTCTTTGCCAATTTTTTCAACAGTTACAACAGGTTTGCTTTCTGCAACCTCATTGGTTTTAATTTCTACAATCTCAGAAACGATAGGTTCTGTTTTTGCAGATGTTGTTGCAGGTTTTTTTACCGTAGGTCTTGGTGCTGTTTTAGAAGCTGCTCTTACAGGTGTTTTTGCAGCAGTTTTAACAGTCGCTGCGGGTGCTTTTGCAGCAGCCGTTCTTGTTGTAGCTGTTTTTGCAGTTGCTGGTTTTACTGCAGTCCTAGTAGTTCTTTTAATTGTTGTCTTAGTTTCTGGTTGTATTTCTGTAGTGCTTTCTACAGCTGTTTCTGCCGGAACATCGGTAGCTTTATCAGCAGAAGATTGTGTTGTTCTTTTTATCATAACTGTATTTTTTATTAAATAAATAGATCTTAACCAAGTGGTTTTAAAGCTTTTGAAGTATAATGCTTTAACGTAAATTCTTAGTTAAGCTAAATATACGCAATTTTTAAATACAGAAATAGTAGAACTTATTAATTTTCAACTGTTTCCAAAATTCTAAAATTGCTTTTTGGTGCTTCACAAAGAGAACAGCAATACGTTTCTGGAAGATTTTCAAACAAAAGACCTTTTGGAATTCCCTGAGTTTCGTCTCCATATTCTGAATTATAAAGCGTTAAGCATTCCTGACATTGGTAAATATCCTGTTGTGGTTTTTCTTTTTTCTGTTGTTTTTCGGTTGTTTCAGATGTTGTGTTTCCTAGTTCTTCAAAATATTTTCGGCTTAATTCAATTAAAATAGTTGGCAGTTCGAGCTTATCAATATCTTGTGAATGCACGATATATTCGCGAGTATTTGGATCGAAATTCTTGGCGAACAATACATTATAAGTATCTCTGATTTTTATGGATTCTAAAGCTATCGGAAGTTCATTCTTTTCGATGACAATCGAAGTAAAATAATGCCCGTCACGATTGTATTCTGAAATTCCGAAATTTAATCCATACGTACTGATATCAAATTGATCTAATGTTCTAACCAAAAAAGTTTTTAGATTTAAAGCCCATTCCATCGCAACGGGTAAATGCCAATTCAATTCTAGTAGTGAATGTCGAACATTGATGCCGCGTTTTCCTAAGAATTTTTCCCATTCTAGTTTTCGGTCTTTCGGGATTCCTTTTATGATAAAAGATTTCCAAGGCGTGATACAGATTTTCCCGATTTTGCATTCAAAACATAGATCGCACATTTCTTTCAGGAAATCCAAATCGTATAAATTGTTTCTCCAGTATAATCCCAGCCAATATTGATCAATTCCCATTCTGTTCATTCCTTCGTAATACGGAAATGGGTAAAAAGGGATATTCAGTGGTTTGTCAATTGTTCTGTTGTTGGTGTCTAAAGCTTCGCTGACCAAGGTAAAAAGCAGTTCGATATCAATTGTATCTTCTTCGGAAATTTTTTCGATTTCGTAATAAATCTTAGCCAAATCCCAACTGTAAATTAAAACAGGATAAACTTCTATTTTTTCCCATTTTGGAAGACGAATGTATAAATACCAATAATCTTCATGTTCTGAAGCAATGAAATTCAAATGACCTGTAAACAAAGGGACTAATTGCTGCTTCGGATCAGTTATATTAACTTTTAATTTTGGCTGTTCTTTAAATTCTTCCAAAATATATAAAAATCTATTTCCAGTAAGCCAATTGGTATTTCTGAAAATGTCTGTCGAAACATAAGAAGAAACAATATTGTTGCCGCTTTTTTGATCTGGAAAAACAAAATGATGCTTTCCTAAAGTATTTTTATCCAAAGATTTAAATCCTTTAGGAAAAATAATATCTTGTCTAGAACCAAACGAAATTGAATCCAAACCTTCTTCCAAAGCGATGTTTACAACTTCCTTAAGTTCTCCTGGCGAAATAACGCCTCCTTTTACTATTAATCTAGTTAGTTCCATTTTTTCTTTTTGTTTCAGGTTTTCTTTGTTTCAGGTTTCAAGTTGCTTTACTTTGAACATAAATTTTACCGCAAAGTTCGCAAAGGTTTTTCGCAAAGTTTCGCAAAGTTTTTTTATTTTATAATAAGTTGCCAAAGTTCACAAAGCTTTGGGTAAAGATTTTAGCGCATAGCTTTACGAACTTTTTTCGATAGAAAACAATTTTAAGCAGAGAATATTATTCTTTGCGAAACTTTGCGAAAAACCTTTGCGAACTTTGCGTTTAGATCAACACAACATAACAAAAGCAACTAAACCTTGCACTTAGCCAATATTTCCTTTACTTCCGTTTTGCAGCTTCCACAACCTAAACCTGCTCCTGTGTTTTTGCATAAATCCGTAAAATCACTTACACCGCTTTTAATTGTTTCTTCGATGTTTCCAGCTCCAACTTGGCTGCACGAACAAACTAATTTTCCTAAAACTGGTTTTGCATTTGAGCTTCCTCTTAAAAGCGTATTTCGTTTGTCTGATAATTCGATTTTGCTTTCAATCATCGTTTTAAATTCGGCAAACTCGTTTTTATCGCCCATTAAAATTGCTCCAACCAAAAGATCATCTTTTACAATGCATTTTTTGTAATAACGTTTTTTCAAATCTGCAAAAACAATTTCTTCGTAGGAATCATCATTTTCTGGAATGTTAAGATCGCCAATACTGCAAAGATTAATGTCTTCTAATTTTAAAATATTCATTAAAATCGAGCCTTTGTAATAACTGCTAATATCGCCCGCAAGGAAGTTAGCCAGAATATCAGCTTGTTCTTCGGCGGCAGAAGTGATTCCGAATAACTTATTATCAAATTCTGCTATTTCTCCAATCGCAAAAATATCAGGATTTGAAGTTTGTAAATACTGATTTACCTTTACACCGCGTCCGCAGGCTAAACCGCTTTCGCGAGCAATTTCGATATTTGGGATTGTTCCAATCGTATACACAATTGCATTTGCTGTAATGATTTTTCCGCTCTTTAAAGCAATTTCAATTTCATTCGGATTATCGGTTTCAAAAACGGTGCTGACTTCATTATCAAAATAAATCTGAATGTCACGAAGCTGTACTTCTTCGGCCAATAATTTGCTTGAAATCAGATCCAATTGGCGCTCCATTAAACGTGAAGCTCTCTGAACAATTGTAGTTTTTACTTTTTTATGCTTTAAAGCCGCAGCCAATTCTAAACCTAATAATCCTCCACCAATAATGACAACATGCTGTTCTTCTGGCGGAAGATTAGTGTTGTCCAAATGTTTTTTCAAACGATCCGCATCTTCTTTTCTTCTAACAGTAAAACGTCCAGGAAGATGAAGCTGTGCATTTTCAGGAATAAACGGACGGCTTCCTGTTGCTAAAATCAAAGAATCGAAAGTGTGAATTTCGCCTTGACTGTCAACAATTGTTTTTTGTTTTGAATCTAATTTTTCAATTGCAACGCCTGCTTTCATTGTTATTTTTAATTTATTGAAAGCTTCACCGTCTTTGACTTTTAAAAGCTGTTCCCAACTGAATTCTCCTGTCATGTATTCGGGAAGCAAAACACGGTTATAAAACGGATTCATTTCATTAGAAAAAACAATAATTTCATCAGTTGAATTGAATTCGCGATAGTTCTGAATGAATCGGAAAGAAGCCGCGCCAGCACCAACAATGGCAATTTTCTGAAATGGTTTTACGTATTTTTTAATCGAAACGGTTGTGAACTTAAAATCAGGTTCTTTTGAAATTGGATCGACAACAGTATTCGTTAAATTGTTGGTTCTATTTAAATCATTTTCAAGCTGTTTCCCCCAATGCATGGGTAGAAAAACGACCTTTTCTTTGATCGAATCGGTTACTTTTGCTTTTACGCGAACTTCTCCGTTTTTGCTTGAAACCACCACAATATCTCCATTTTTAATATCGTTTTTAAAAGCATCAATCGGATTTATTTCTAAAACAGGACTTGGAATATGCGTTAACAAACGAGAGACTTTCCCAGTTTTGGTCATCGTATGCCATTGATCGCGAATTCTTCCCGTCGTTAAAATAAAAGGAAATTCGTCGTTTGGCTGCACCGAAGTATTTTCGATTGAAACGGGAAGATTAAAAATCGCTTTTCCTGAAGGCGTATAGAATTTTTTATCGGTAAATAATCGTGGAGTTCCCGGATGATTATAATCTGGAACGGGCCACTGAAAAGTTCCTTCGTTTTTTAAACGATTATAATTTAAAAATGAAATATCAATATTCGTGTTTTTGGTAAGTGCACAATGTTCTTTGTAAACTTCTTCGGCGCTGTTGAAATTGAATCCGTTAAAATTCATTTTTTTAGCAAAGCGAATTAAGATTTCAATATCTGGAAGTGCTTCTCCAGGAGCATTGATTCCTTTTGGCAGATATGAAATACGGCGCTCCGAATTGGTCATTGTTCCTTCTTTTTCTAACCAACCCGCAGCAGGCAATAATAAATCGGCAAATTTGGCTGTATCAGCATTATGCGAAATATCTTGAACAACTACGAATTTTGCATTTTTAAGCGCTTTTTCGGCTCTTCTAGAGTCAGGTAAACTCACAAGCGGATTGGTGCAGATAATCCAAACAGCTTTCATTTTACCAGATTCTAAGGCTTCAAACATTTCTGTTGCCGTTAAACCTGGTTTGTCTGAAATTTCGTCAACGCCCCAAAAATCAGCAACTTCCTTACGATGTGTTGGATTGGCAATGTCTTTATGCGCTGCCAAAAGTGTTGCCATTCCGCCAACTTCGCGTCCGCCCATTGCGTTGGGCTGACCTGTTAATGAAAATGGCCCAGAACCTGGTTTTCCAACTTGTCCAGTTAACAAAGATAAGTTCAGCAATGCCGTATTTTTATCAACGCCAACAGCACTTTGATTTAATCCCATCGCCCAAAGCGAAATAAAACCTTTTGCTTTTCCGATAATATCGGCAGCAAGTTTAATATCGTTTACAGAAATTCCGCAAAGCTTTGAAGCTTTTTCAAGAGAAGTTCCTAAAACAAGGTCTTTATATTGTTTGAAATTTTCGGCGTGATTTTTAACGAAATCATTATCGACGTGACCTTTTTCGATAATGCGTTTGGCAATGGCATGATATAAAATAATATCTGAACCTGGAATAATCTGCAAATGTAAATCGGCAAAAGCAGCTGTATCGGTTCTTCTAGGATCGATACAAATTATTTTGGTTTTCGGATTTTTCTCTTTGTGTTTTTCTAATCTTCTAAAAAGAATAGGGTGGCACCAAGCAGGATTTGCTCCTGTAATTAAAAAAGTGTCCGCCAACTCAATATCATCATAAGCAATTGGAACAGAATCTTCTCCAAAAGTTTTTTTATAACCCACAACCGCAGAACTCATACAAAGTCTGGAGTTGGTGTCTATATTGTTGGTTTTTAGAAACCCTTTTACAAGTTTATTAACTAAGTAATATTCCTCAGTTAGACATTGTCCAGAAATATAAAATCCAACACTATCTGGTCCGTGTTTTTTTATAATAGAAGAAAAAACTGCAGCAGCGCGGTCAAGAGCGGTATCCCAACTGACGCGTTCCAATGGATAGGATTTACTTCCGCGCATTTCAGGGTACAAAATTCTGTCAGAGGTATCATTAACTACGTAGTGCAAGTTCATCCCTTTAGAACATAACATTCCTTTGTTTACAGGATGATCTTTGTCGCCTTCGACCATTACTCCATTTTTTGCATCGTTGGTCACAATTATACCACAGCCAACGCCACAGTAGGAACAGGTAGTTTTGATCTTCGTAGTTTGCATTAGAGTTCTATTTAGAGATACTATTTTTATTGATTGATCTGACTTTAGAAAAGTACTTACGCAAAAATAAGTATTTTTACGTATTAATACGTATTTTTTAGATTTATTTTTTTAATTTTGGTAAAAATAAATGAGGAACAACAAATTAGTTTTTAATGTGCTAAAATTTATGACTCATGAAAGAAGAGCAAACCGTTTGTTATTCCTGCGTCAATGAAAATTGTTTTATCAAGAAACATCTGCATTTAGAACAGATGGCAGGTTATGTTTCTAAAAAACAAAGTATTACTTGTAAAAAAACAGATCAGTTTATTACAGAAGGTGCGCCGTTGCAAGGTCTTTATTTTATTTGCAAAGGAAAGGCTAAAACAGTAAAAACCGGAATTAACGGTCGTGAACAAATTGTTCGTTTAACCGCAAATGGTGACATTATTGGTTTCCGTGGATTTGGAACGAGCAAACGTTATCTCATTGGTGCTTATGCGCTGGAAGATACGGTTTTGTGTAACTTCAGCAACGAAACTATGCAGGAAATTTTACAGCAAGTTCCTGAATTTACTTATGCTTTGATGCTGTTTTATGCGGAAGAATTGAACAAAAGCGAAAACAATATCCGCAAGATTGCACACATGAATGTTCGCGAACGTGTAATTGATTTGTTGCTTTACATTCATCGCAAATTCGGACAAACGAATGGTTTGATTGATATCGAGCTTTCGCGAAAAGAAATTGCAGATTTTGCAGGAACTACAGAAGAACAAGCAATACGTATTTTATCAAGCCTTAAAAAAGAAGCATTGATTAAAACAGAAGGAAAGCGTGTTGGGATTTTAGAAGTTTTAGAGTTGAGATCTGAAATTATGGAGCATAAGTATTTTTAATCTAAGTTGCTAAGATTCTAAGATGCTAAGGTTTTATGTTGATGTAAAAATTTTGATTTTTTTTTTGTAGAGACGCACTGCAGTGCGTCTTTACCGCATGCGTCTCTACCGTCGAGTGTGATTTATTTTTTTCTGCCAATAAATCGAATTACAGAGCCAGTTCCGTTATGGAATAAGCCTTCGTTGAGTTCAATTTCTTTTTCTTCTAATTCAATGATTTCATAATTAGGGAAATCAGCTTTGATTTCTTCTAGTGAAAATAAAGATTCGATATCTTTTGGTCCGCCAACTTTTTCGTTTTTGGTAACGTATTCTAAATGCTTTTTACTGAAAGCTTCAAAAATTAGAATCCCATCTTTTCGTAAAAGTTTGTCAAGTTGTTTATGAATTTCAGATTTTATGGTAGCGGGAAAATGTGCATAGATTAAAGCAATCGCATCAAATTGTCCCTCCTGAAAATCTAAAGTTTCCAGTTCGCCAACTTGATAATCAAGAGAAACATTATTGTTTTCTGCCAAACGAAGCGCTTTGTTTCTGCCTTCTTCGCTAATATCAAAAGCGGCAACTTCCCAGCCTAATTTCGCTGCAAAAATGGCATTTCTTCCTTCGCCTTCAGCAGGAAAAAGAATAGTGCCTGTTTCTAATTTTTCAATTTGTTCTTTTAAATAATTGTTGGGTTCTTCGCCGTATGCGAATTCTTCGCTTTTATAACGGTCATCCCAACGCTGAGTCCAAGTGTTGTTCATTTATTAAATTAAATTTAAAGTTTATTTTTAAGAAACCCACGTTTCTTCAATTTTATCTATTATCCACTTTTGATCTGTTTTTTTTATATAAATTCTAAATCCCTGTCCACAAAGCCTTCCGCATGCAAATCCACCATTTAAAACACCAAATTTTTTATTTTGATCAAATTGTATTCTCGAAAAGAAAATAGCACCTGAAAAATTGAAGTTGTATTTAGTCAGCCAAATTATGCCTCTTTCTTTTGGGAACTGATTTATATGTCGTAGTTCAAATCTGTTATTGAGTTTGATTTTTTGAAAGTCAAGGATGTATTCATTGTAAATTTTTTCTTTTGGAACAAATGCTTTGGTATTTTTAAAGTGTTTTTCAAGATATTCTTTTAAATCTTCGTTGCTATATTCAATTATAGGATTAAATGCTATTATGATTTTAGAAGTGTCCTTTTTAATTTTTTCAGTATTAATTTTCCATTCCAATAATTTTTGTTTTTGCTCTTTTGTTGCTTTTGTGCTGTCAACACCAATATAATGCCCTGTTTTATCAAATATTGATTCACCATACTCAGGAGGAAAGTTAGTAAATAGCCTTGTATCCATGCAAGTTGAATCAATTAAGCTCGGAAAAATTTCGGTCATTACTTTTTTTTCAAATTCCAGATCTGAAATTTCCTTTTTACAGCTTGTAAATAGTATAATAGAAATAATAAATAGTAAGGCTGCGAGTTTCTTCATTATTGTATTATTGATTTGATGTTCAGACATATTTTAAATTAAAGGTCTCAAATTATAAAGTAAATTTAACGATTAAAGGTTTGTGGTCGCTGTACAAAGTCCAGTCTTTATAAGAACCAACTTCCACGCTTTCTAAAGTTTCCATAAAATCATTTGAAGCAAAGCAATAATCAAGATGATAGGGTTTATTTTCATGACGATACAAATACCAAGTTGGATGTTCTTCTTTGCCTTGAATCTGATTGAAGTATTTATGATAAGTGCTAAAAATATTCTTTTCGGCCAATTTATTTACAACTGTTGTATGATTTCCTTCTCTTCGAGGTTTGTCCCAAATCGTATTGCTGTTGAAATCGCCAATTAGTATGGTTTTATTTTCTTTGATTAAATCTTCATAAAAATGAATTGCTTTCCAAATTTGATTTATATAAGCGCCCTCTTTATCTGCGGGATTATTGGCCCAAATAGCAAATAAAGTGAAGTCAATTTTTCCGCCTGTTACGGCAATTGGAAGAATGTTTTTGAAAGTTGGATTATGACATCCTAACAATTGAAATCTATAATCTCCGAATGAAAAAACGCCAATTCCTTTATTAGGATTTGCACCGTACCAAAGAATATCCGAAGGTAATTTTATCCCATCTGGAAATTTGAGTTTTTCAGGATTTTCACACTCAGAAATTACAGCAATATCAGGATTTAAAGCTTGAATATATTGAGCTTTTTTTCTGAATGCCATATTGCAGTTCCAAGCGATGAGTTTCATTATTGTTATGGATTTAAATTGATTTTATAATCCTACTTTTTGCTTTTTTTCAATTTCATTTTTCCATTGTTCTCTGTTCGTTACAACAAATTGTTCTTTTAAACCATTTTCGGTTCTTATTAATAATCCGTTGTTGACCATTCCTAAAGTTTTTTCAAATTCTATTAAAGTAACATCCTTTAAATTAATTATACATTCGTGTTTTTGTATAAAATTAAGGATGTTGGTTTGAAAGATTAGTTGATTATCTGTTAAGTATAGATTACCACCAACTGCAATTCCATTTAAGTAATGATTTGCTCTTCCAGAATAGATTATATTTTTTAATTCTTGAAAATTAATTTCTTTATTGTTTATGTGGGCAAAGATCTTAAAATAAGATATTATTGTAATAAAAATAAACATAAAGACAGCAGTGAAAAGTATAACATTAAAATTATATTCTCCTTTGTGACTAATATAAAGGGTTAAAAAGATACTTGTGCTTAATCCTAATACTAACGAATATTTTAGTCTTTTCACAGTTTTTTGCTTTCAGATTGATTAATAAAGAAAAGTTTTTGTTGCTAACGAAAGTACAAATTATAGCATAATGTTGCTTTCATAATTTCGTCAAAAAAATACCCTTTTCCAAAACTGAAAAAGGGTAAGATATACTATGTTTTAAGTATACTTTTATGAGATTAGCCAACAAATTTAGTTTCGCCACTATTTACATCAATTTCAGCAAAATTATGTTTTCCGATAACGATAAGCAGTTTGTCTGAATTATAACCAACATATCTAATTTCAGGTTCTCCTTTTTTTGGTTTTCCGCAAACAGAAATTACATTGGTTTGCCATTTCAATTTGCTTCTTTTGTAGGCAGAAATGGTTTGTAAATCGTTCTCAACATAATAAACAATGTTGTTTTTCTTGATTCCTCTTTTTTGCGTTTTGGCAAAATTTATTTCAGAATTTTTAGAAATTAAGGCATCATTGTACTTTTGAGCAATGCCTGTTTGCGTGACAATAAAAGTCACCAGTGACAATTTTAGAAATGGTTTCATTAGGATAGAATTGGGGGTTCATAATCGCTTCAAATATAAATAATTAAAACAAATAATGAAGTTTTTGAGGATGAAAAAAAATCCCTTTTTCCGAAATGGGAAAAAGGGATTTTTTATGGGTTAATTTTAAAGAAAAATTATTTTTTCCAACTAAAAATTTTCGGATTCACAGAAACCATTAACCATGCCCAATTGTTGGTATGGCCAGCGTCTCCAGTTTTAATAAACTCCATAGTTTTTGATCCGAACATTTGAGAATAACCGCCTGTAACTGTAATATCTTTTTTGAAATTATATCCAAAAGTTGCATCAATCTCAGTTCCTAAGTAAGAATCTAATTTTTCATTTAATGGCGTAACAACATCAGCAGCAGCTAGAAAAACGTGCGGAATCAAAGCAAATTGCCATTTGTTGACATTGTAATTCAATTTGATAAAAGCATCTTGCAAACCAACATTGTTTAAGTGATTTCCAACATAAAAATAATCCATGTAACCGTTGAATCCGTGGTTGGTTCCAAAAATTGGGTTGAAGGATTTGATTACAGTACTTCCATCATTTGTTGCTTTTCCTGATAAAAACTCATAGCCTAAACCAGCTTTAAAAGAATCAGTTATGTTATAATTAAAATTTGCGGCAGCATTCCAAGCGCTTACTTGCAAATCGGTACTTTTTCCTGTTTGCCCGTATACCCAAAAGTTACTATCGATTTTACTTGTTTTATAAGTCAAATAAGGACCAAAAGTCTGTTTGTAATCAACTAATAGTTTTGCATCGGCATTTGCGTATTCGTAACCTGTGTTAAGCAATAAAAAGCTTGCGCCTAATTTTTCATTAAATTGGTTATGATACCAAGCGTATTGCATTGCTTTATAATTGGCAACGGTATATGGAGTTTGTACAACATTCTCTGCTGTTGAATTGTAAGCACCTCCAAAATCTAATTTTTGAGTTTCATCATGAAAAGAAACCGTTAACGCATCGTGGCTTTGACCTTGCTGCGCCCAATCCATTTCACCCAAAATACGCTGATTATCATAAGAAAGAACCTGACGTCCTATTCTTGCACTCCATTTTTCAGTGAAATTATATTGTGCCCAAGCTTCGAAAACAGCCACTCCATTTTTATCGGCAACCGTTGCAGGAGGAACATCTCCCCATGTTCTTGTGTTTTGGAAAGTTAATTTTACAATTAAATCGTCTTGTTTGAAATTGATTCCTAAACGAGAACGCTGCGAAATTTGAGAAGTTCCTTTTTGTCCTTCTTGTAAAAGTTGTTTGTAACCGTTACGATATTCAAAACGTGGCCTAATTTGCAGATTTACATCTAATTCTTGAGCTTGGATTTCAAAACTTAATCCTACGATAAGTATTAAAATTAGTTTAAGTTTTTTCATAAAATTCTTGTATTTATATCGAAGGTAAATTTATAAGAAAATGCCGTCATAAACTATGATTAAGATCATGTTTCTAATTTTTTTTTAATCTTAGTCTAATAAGCAGGCTCTAATTTTGCTTTACTTATTTTAACTTCTTTTCCCTTAGATAGTTGTGTAATAGTGTAATGCATCCAAACTAAGCAGACAGTTGAGAAGATTAAAATAAAAATCCATGAACTTGACCAGATTCCTGTTGCAGTTAATAAGTATCCGAAGATAATTGGTCCAAAGAATCCGCCTAAACCGCCAATCATTCCAACCATTCCGCCCACAACACCAACTTCATTTGGGAAGTATTCTGGAATATGTTTGTAAACCGCTGCTTTTCCGATTCCCCAAGAAATTCCAATTAGAATTACTAAAATTAAAAACACCCACATATTAGCATCAAATTTAATAACGGTAACTCCTTTGGCTATCAGTTCTTTTTTAGCTACACTTTGATTATGTGTTACTACAACATCTTGCCAGCTTGTAGAAGTGGGAAAAATAGCATTTTCATTACCATTGGCTGTTTTTTGCGCAATTGGATACTCTTTATCTCCAATTTTTACGGTTTTGTCGCTGATTACGTTTACAACGCCTTTTTTTGCTGCTAAGATTCCAGGTCCAGAAGTGGTTATTTCCATTTTAGGAATCGACAATAAAGCACTCAAAATTACTGAAGAGCCCAAAACCCAATACATTACTTTTCTAGCTCCGAATTTATCAGATAAATAACCTCCGAAAGCTCTGATTACTCCAGATGGTAAACTGAACATTGTTGCAAACAATCCTCCCATAACCAAACTCGTTTGGTAAACATTCATGAAATTTGGCAACAACCATTGAGAATAGGCCACAAAACATCCGAAAACTAAGAAGTAATAGGCTCCAAAGCGCCAAACTCTTTGCGATTTTAACGGGGTAAGCATTTGTGAAATAGTTTTACCGTTGCTTTCTATTTTCTTGTTTTGAGCGAAAATTAAAAACGCAACCCCAATTACAACCAAGGAAATAGCGTAAATAATTGGAAGAAGTTTCCAGCCATTTTGTGGATCATCAATAGAGAAATGGTTTAACAGAGAAGGCGCTAAAAAAGTGGTAATTGCTGCGCCTGCATTTCCCATTCCGAATATTCCTAAAGCGCGTCCTTGCCATTCTTTTGGATACCAGATAGACGTGTAGCCAATTCCAACTGCAAAACTGGTTCCGACCATTCCGAAGAAGAAACTAAGCACGGCAAACATGAAAAAACTGTCGGCGTAGGGAAGGAGGAATAACGGAATTGAGCTTAGAAGCAGTAAAAGTGAAAAAACATATTTTCCGCCAAATTTATCAGTTAAAATTCCGATTGGAAGACGCATGATTGAACCTGTTAAAATTGGAATGCCCAGAAGCCATCCAACTTGTATAACATCCCAATGGAAAATTCCGTTATCGACTAAGAAGGTTACCAGAACCCCGTTTAATGTCCAGCAGGCAAAACACACTGTAAATGCCAATGTGTTCAAAAATAAAATTTTGTGTGATTGCGATAGTGAGTTTGTATTTTTCATAGCACTTATATTTTTATGTAAAAATAAGTACTATAACTTAGTTAAAACCTGCTAAAACGCAGTTTTTGAAAAATAATTACGTATTTATACGTATTTTTAAATTAAAGAATACTCAGTCGCTTTATTTGAAAGTTCCATTAGGTTTTTTACTTTCAGTTTTTTCATCAAGTTGAAACGGTGCACTTCGGCAGTTCTTTTACTGATGTCAAGCGCTTCGGCGATTTCTTTGTTTCCTTTTCCTGATAAAAGAAGCGTCAAGATTTCTTTTTCTCTTTTTGTTATCATCATTTCTTCACCCAAGGTTTGCTTAGGTTCTAAAGATGGCGATGAATTAGTGAGTTGACTGATTAAAATGGAAGAAATATCACCGCTGAAATATTTGCCTCCACCAGCAACACTGTGTAAAGCTTTTAGGAATTCTTCTTTGCTCGAACCTTTCAGTAAATAACCATCGGCGCCAGCTTTTATCGATTTCAATACATATTCTTCTGATTCATGCATAGAAAGCATGATGATTTTTACGTTGTTATTCTCGCTTCTAAGTTTTTCTACTACCTCGATACCCGTTAAGTTGGGCATACGAATATCTACTATAAGTAAGTCTGGCTGCGTTTTTGCAACTACTTCCAGAGCGTCTGCACCATCGATTGCTTCACCTACAACCTCGATGTTTGCTTCATTTTCCAGTAAGGATTTGATTCCATCTCTAACAAAAACATGGTCATCTGCCAATACTACTCGAATGATATTGCTCATAGTTTACTTAATTTTGATTCTCGATTTTTACGTATATTCATCTAAAAAGAAGATGCTAATATACGTACTTTTTTTATTTAAAATTCCAAATTTTTGAAATTCCAAACTCCAACATTAAAAAATCATTAGAAAATTAATTCCAATATCAAAATTCCAAATTCCAAATCCCAATTGTACGCAGTACTGTCAGGCTGAGCGGAGTCGAAGCCCGCGCAAAGAAATTCTACAATCTAAATCACTAATTTTTGCACGCAGATTCCGCAGGTTTAAGCAGATTTTTTTGTTCTAAAACTGTTAAATGATTTTTAAATATTGTGGATTTAGATTGCGGAGTTTCTAGTGCGATCCTTCGTTCATCAGGAGGACAAAAAATGCTGGAAAGATCTTGTGTTAAACTTAAATCATCTTTTGAAAAACAACTGCCCGCGAGAGGGATAGGAGCAAGCTACCGAAGTAGCGCGGATAGCCCGACAGCATCCCGATAAGAGGGCGAATAAACACACAGCAATTTTAGCCCTCTTATCGGGATGGTGGCTCGCCCAAATTAAGGAGAAATGAGATGATTAGACAATGATTTTGTCGATTTACTTTGCGGTGGCTTCGACTCCGCTCAGCCTGACAAATGGAAGTTCGACTTTTAGGTAAAATTATCTAATTATCAAATTGCCACATTATTTTAGTATCGGAATATTAAAAGTAATTCTCGTTCCTTCGCCTGGAATAGAGTTCATGAAAACACGGCCGTTGATGTATTGGATTCTTTCTTTCATGAATAAAAGTCCCATTCCAGATTCGCTGTTGCGTTTTTTGTCAACTGAATTCACATCGAAACCTTTTCCGTTATCGTCTACGATGATGCTTAAAAGTGTTTCGCTGTGCGAAAGCTGTACAATAATATGTGACGATTCTGCATATTTAATCGCGTTGTTGATCGCTTCCTGTGTGAGACGGTAAATGTTGATTTCGATTAAGGAATCTAAACGCTGGTCAAAATCGGTTTTGTTGTAAAATAGGATTTCTTTTCCGGTTAGTTTTGAAAGTTCTTGAGTGAGTTTTGCTAAAGAAGAAACGATTCCATGATCACTTAATTCTGGTGGCATTAGGTTGAAAGTTGCCGTGCGCACACCTTTGATAATATCTAGCGAAAGTTTCTTTAAATACTCAATTTTTTGTTCTGATTTTTCTCTGTCATCTAAATTGATGCTTTCTAAACTAAATTTTAAACCTGTAAGCATTTGACCAATTCCGTCGTGAATTTCTTTGGCGATTCGGTTTTGTTCGTTTTCCTGATTTTCAACAATTTTGCTTGAAATAATCTTTTGCTGATTGATTTTTTCAGTTGTATTTTCAAGGTTTAAGCGTTCTACTTCGCGCTGTGCTTTTTTACGTTCAGTGATATTGAAACAAACAATCAAAAGTTCCAATTCGTCTTTTTTGATCATTACGGGAACCATCGACAAATCGAGCCAGATTTCTTTTTCGTCTTTATTTATAATTTTGATTTCGCCTTGCCAGCCACTGCGTTGTTTTTCGAAAATTAAACGGTCAAAATTAACCTGTTCTTTTTCATCTTCGGTCAGTACTTCGGAGAATTTTTTGTTAGATAAAAACTTAGTATAATTTAAAAGTTTGGCAAATTTTTCTCCGATATGAATGATGGAGCCGTCTGGTGAAATTCGGCAATACAGCAAAGTATTTTCCATTGCGTAATTGAGCGATTTTAATTCTTTTACCGAATTTTCTTTGATTTCACTAATGATTTCGGTGTCGTATGCGAGTTTTAAGGCTTTCTTTTCAGAAGATAAAAGTTGGGCAATTAACCTTTCGATTTTCTTGTTGGTTGGTTTGAAAATGAAGAAGAATTCTAGAAGAAGAACTAAAAGTGTAAAACCAAAAATCCAATATTCGATTCGGCGCTGTTCGGTTACTTTTTCGTGCGCTTCAAGATCGTATTGGGTTACAATTTGATTCATTTTTGAAAGGAAAACGCCTTCGTTTTCTAAAATAATCTGAACCAATTTTTGATTTTCAGAAGCCGATTTTTTCTGTTGCAGATTTAATAAAAAAGAATCTGTAGTTTGCGCAATTTTATTGAAAATCGGATTGATTTCAAGATATAATATAGAAAGTGTTTCTGATTTTTCTTTTGGAAAAGCTAAACTGTCACTGCCGTTTTTCAGTGCGTTTTGGTTCTTTTTCCAAATTTCTAGAACTTCTTTTAAATGCGAAGTTTTTTTGGCTGTAGCCGAATCAGAAACGTAATGTAAAATGAGAACTTCTTTTACAATTTTCTGGCTTAGCATTCTTTGTTTACCAGAAAAATTGATAATCTTAGAATCGCTTAACTGCTGATTCAGATTGTATTGTACTAAAAACTGACTTATGATTATAGTTAAGGCAATAGTAAGAAGCGCAAAAAAATACAGACGGCGTAAATTTTTGAAAGTGATTTTTTCTGCAGCTTCCTGATTGCTTTTTTTCATTCGAAGATAATATTTGTCTTTCTATAGGAAAATGGAATTCGCTTTAGCTCATTTCATATTTTTTTTACAATCCTAAAGAAGCTTTTATTAGGTTTAAATTTTCTTCAGAATAATTGATTTTTAAAGCTTCCTGATGCCCTTTGTCCGACATTTTATCCCAAGTTTTCTTGATGATATTTTTTAGCTTTTCTTCATCATGTTTGTGGACGAAAGGTTCTAAATAATATTCTAAAAATACCAAACAAATTACATCTTCCAGCAATTGGGTTTCGGCATCTTTTTTAAGTAGTTTTTTTTCAATTAAGAACGATACACGATCTATGAAAGTCTGATCATATCCAGCTTTTTCGAGAATTTCAGCAGTAGTTTTTGCATGGAATTTTTTCAGTTCTTCTCTCCATTTTAAATAACCTACGCGATCTATTGGGTACGATTCTCGGGCCACTTTCCATCGGCAGATGTGCTGTGCTTTTGATGCAATCTGGATTTCTTCGGATGCATTGGGTTCAAACTGCATTAGTCTTTCGTACATCCTGTTTGAATACAATAATTCTTTTGGATATTCTTTGTTTTGGTCTAATTCGATGTTTGGATCTTGTGCGTTTTCAGCATCAATCCATTCGCTTGCTTTTTGAAAAGGTGTAGTCATTTTTTGGTTTGATAATAGAATTTCAAAGATACGGAATTATGTTTTTTTTCGTCACGAATTTCACGAATTAGCACGAATTATTGTTTTTGTTTTTTTGCCACAGATTAAAGGATTTTTTGGATTTAACTTGGTGTTTATTTTTTTTCCGCCACGAATTCACGAATGAAAACGAATTATATTAGTGAAATTAATGACACAAATTGTACACAAAGATTCGTGAATTCGTGGCGGAAGAAAATATCCATTTAATCTACAAATCCAACAAAAACTTCATCTTCGACAATCTTAATAGGATAAGTGGCAATGCTGTATTCTTCGCCGTTTAAATTTGAACCATCAACTAATGAGAAAGTCTTTTTATGCATTGGGCAGGCGATTTTCGGAATATCATCTGCAGATCCTGTCATTCCTCTTGAAAGCACCATTTCCATTTTGTGCGGACAAGCATTTTGACAAGCGTACCATTCGTTGCGACGTGTAAAATTAAAAATCGCAATTTGTTTGTTTTTGTATTTTATACAGCCTCCTCGGTTGGTTGGAAAATCTTCTACTTTACCAGCTTTGAACCAAATTGTTGCATCGCTTGCGTGAACTGTTTCGTATTGATTTAAGATTTCTTCCATTTTGATTGAGTTTTTGTTTCCTGTTTCTTAGCCCTCTTTTTACAATCAAGAGAGATTTGATGGCGCAGTAAAAAAGAGGGTAAGAAGGACAGCAAACGTTAAATGATTTTTTTTCTTTTTTTGGAGCTTTTGGTGTTTTGCCGCGAAGTCGCAAAGGCGCAAAGTTTTTTCTTTAAGTTTTTATAATTTGACTTCGTGACTTTGAGTCTTTGTGGCAAGATATTTTTTTAAGTCCAAGCTTTTGGCATTTTTTGATCTCTTAACGGAACAAAAGCGATGTTATCGTCTTTCTCGTCTGAATTCACAAAATGATTGAAGCGTTTTAATAATCTTGGTTTTTCCAACACTTGTTTCCATTCGCACTCGAAAGTGTTTACTAAAGTCTGCATTTCAGCTTCAAGAGTTTCACAGATTCCTAAACTGTCTTCGATGATTACTTGTTTTAGATAGTCTAAACCTCCGTCCAGTTTTTCTAACCAAGTTGAAGTTCTAATTAGCGGGCCAGCGGTGCGGATGTAATACATTAAGAATCTATCCATATATTTGATTACTGTTTCTTTATCGATTTTTTCGGCTAATAAAACCGCATGTTTTGGATTGGCACCACCATTTCCTGCGATGTATAAATTCCATCCACCTTCAACGGCAATTAATCCGAAATCTTTTCCGCGGGCTTCGGCGCATTCGCGAATGCAGGCTGAAACGCCACCTTTTAGTTTATGCGGAGAACGGATTCCTTTATATCTGTTTTCTAATTCTATTGCAAATCCAGCGCTGTCGTCCATTCCGTAACGACACCAAGCATTTCCAACACAGCTTTTTACAGCACGAAGTGATTTTCCGTAAGCGTGGCCGCTTTCAAAACCATTATCAATTAAGATTTTCCAGATTTTTGGAAGATCACTTAAATGCGCTCCGAATAAATCAACTCTTTGTGCTCCGGTAATTTTAGTGTACAAATCAAATTGTTTTGCTACTTCGCCAATTACGATTAGTTTTTCTGCTGTAATTTCGCCTCCTGCAACTCTTGGAACAACAGAATACGTTCCGTTTCTTTGAATATTTGCTAAAAATCTATCGTTTGTATCTTGAGTAGTCACGTGCTTGTTCGCAGTATCATTATAAATACTAGAGAAAATTGAAGCAACAACTGGTTTGCAAATTTCGCAGCCGTCACCTTTTCCGTGATGGTCTAAAACGTCGTAGAAATTCTCGTATTTGTTGATTTTTACCAAATCGAATAATTCCTGACGTGTGTAGCTAAAATGCTCGCAAATAACTTCTTTTACTTCTTTTCCTAAAGATTTTTGAGTCGCTTTTACCAAATCAGAAACCATTGGTTTACAGCCTCCACAGCCAGAAGTTGCTTTTGTTGCTTTGACAACATCTGAAAGTGTAGCACAAGATTCGTCTAGAATTTTACAGCAAATAGAACCTTTCGTTACGTTTTCGCAAGAACAGATTACAGCTGTATCCGGCAAATCCATTACACTTCCTAAAGAAGAACCTTCAGAACCATCGCGAGAACCTAAAATCAAATCTTCAGGATTTTTTGGCAATGCCATTTCGTTGATATAAATCTGGAAAAGTGAATTATAATCGCTGGAATCACCGACTAAAATTCCGCCTAATAATTTTTTAGAATCTTTGGTAACGTTGATTCTTTTATAAACACCGCTTAATTTATTTTCATAAATAATAGCTGTAACGTCATTGTTTTCAACAAAAGGATCACCAAAACTCGCAACTTCAACACCAATTAATTTCAATTGTGTTGACATATCGATGGTTTCTCTCATGGTTTTATCACCATTTAAGATTTGCTCAGCAGCTACATCGGCCATTTCGTAACCTGGAGCAACAAGTCCGTAAATGTTATGGTTGTAAAGGGCGGCTTCACCAATCGCAAAAATAGAAGGGTCTGATGTTCGCATTTGATTGTTTACCACAATTCCGCCTCTTACGCCAACTTCAAGTCCAGAAACTCTTGCCAGTTCGTCGCGAGGTTTAATTCCAGCAGATATAACCAACATGTCTACTTTTAACAATTCGTCGTTTGCAAACATCATTCCTGTTATACTTTCCTTTCCGTCAATATATTGCGTTGCTTTGTTAAGATGGATTCTAATGTTTAATTCTTCGATTTTTGACTGAAGCATATCACTTGCGCCTTGATCTAATTGTCTTGGCATCAAACGCGGAGCAAATTCCACCACATGCGGATTCAATCCTAAATCACGAACTGCTTTTGCAGCTTCAAGTCCTAATAAACCGCCACCTAAAACAGCTGCTTCGGTTGCGCCTTTTTGTTTTATTTTTTTGGCGTAGGCCATAATAGCGTCAAGATCTTCGATAGTTCTGTATACAAAAACACCTTCTTTTTCGACACCTTCAATTGGCGGAACAAAAGCCGAAGAACCTGTTGCTAAAACTAAGTAGTCGTACGTATGTGTTTTGCCTAAATGTGTATGTATTGTTTTTACATCACGATTAATATCTGTAATTAGTTCAGATGTGTTTAGAATAATATTGTTTTCTGCGTACCATTGGCTTGTTGAAAGTGATAGATCGTCTGCTGTCTTTCCGCCAAAGTACTCGCTTAAGTGAACGCGATCGTAGGCGCGTCGTGGTTCTTCTCCAAATACTGTGATTTGATACTTTTCTTGTCCTGATTTTGCAACAAACTTTTCGCAAAATTTATAACCAACCATGCCGTTTCCAACTACTATTACTCTAATCATGATTTCTTTAATTAAGTATTACTACGCAAATATAAGTATTTATACTTATGAAAATACGTAAACAAAATATTTTTTAAGTAGTAAGTAGGTTCGGTTTACTACGTATTTTGTCTTAATCTTTTACGTGGTGCGGGTTTTGAACAATTTGTTCCTTACTTAGTTTTTTTAAATTTGAAAGGATTCTAAATAAGCGTTTCGAAAAAATATCGTAAATTCATAAGAATTTTATAGATGTTTTATAAAAAGAATATTTTTTAAACTAAGATCTTATGAAAAAATTACTTTCAATATTGTTATTAGCAGCTTTAATAATCGGCTGTAAAACGACTGCAAACAAAGAATCTGGCACAACATCTTCTGTAAGTTCTACAGAAGAAGATCTAAAATATTATTTTAAAGGGACTGGAAATGAGCCATTTTGGGGAATCAAAATGGGGAATGAAGAAATCGTTTTTACGTCATTAATTCCTGGAAAGGAAAAAATCACTTTTCCAGCAGTAGATGCAATTAGGGCTATGGATGCCAATGTGAAAATGTATCAAGTAAATAATGAAAATACTTCGGCAACCATTACGATTCAGCAATTGGATTGTCAGGATTCTATGTCTGGAGCGATTTCTCCTTACAGCGTAAAAGTCGAAATCAGAAATAATTTGGAATTAGAAACGAAGAAATTAAGCGGTTGCGGAAAATATCTCACCGATTATAGACTTCACGATATTTGGGTTTTGGAAGAATTGAATGGCTATAAAGTTTTTGCAACCGATTTTCAAAAAGAATTTCCGAGACTTGAAATTAATTCTGCCGAAAATAGATTCTCCGGCTTTGGAGGCTGTAATTCAATAACGGGACAAATCTTTTTTGAAAAAGATGTTTTGCGTTTCACTAAAGTGATTTCAACTTTAATGGCTTGTCCGCAAGGAAATAAAGAAGGTGAGTTTTTAAAAGCTTTACAAAGCACAACAACATATTCTATTGGAAATAATCAATTGACTTTGTCGAATCCTTCTGCGAAATTGGCTGTTTTTAAGAAGGTAGATTAGAGTTTTAAAATGTCCTATTGTATCTAAAAAAAAGCCTATTCGGCTCTTGTTTATATTAGCACTAAAATATTTTTGTAAAATAAAACTTATAATATTTATTTTACATGAAAAGGATTTTAATGTTATTAATTGCAATGGTGTTAGTTTGCAGTTGTAAATCGACTAAAGAAACGAAAACAACAACTTCTGCTAGTCAAGATTTAGTGGAAAAGAAATTACAGCAAACTTGGATTTTGGAAAACTTAAACGGGAAAGTTATTACTGATAAAGAATTTTCAAGTTCTCCGAAAATTGTAATTACGTCCTCTGCATTTTCTGGATCGACAGGATGTAATGCTTTAAAGGGTAATCTAGTTTCAAAAGGTGATGGAAAAATTCAATTTTTAAACTTCACAACAGAAACTAAAAAATGTGATGCAAAAAAAGAAGGTGAATTCACGCAGTTGTTAAAAACGACATCTGGTTATTCTATTAAGGATAATAAACTTTTCCTTTCAAACCAATTTGGACTTACAATGTCTTTCAAAAAGGGGTAATTAAAAATGAAAGGCTTCGATTTATTTCGAAGCCTTTTTTTATGTTTTGTTTGTCATTCCGAGGAACGAGGAATCTCCGTAAGAAACTCGACAAAGATTTTATACCTTTCTGTACGGAACTACTTGTGGAGATTCCTCGTTCCTCGGAATGACAAAATTGCGCTGATTTATTCTAATTCCTTTGGGTCTTCATTTTCTGATTCTTCTTCAATAAAATCCAATTCCAAAGCTCTTACGCTTTGAACCGCATTTCCAGCAATACCACGAATTGAACCGTACATTCCTAAAGTATTATGAACTACTTTTTCGATTTGTTTTTCGCGCTGTTTCCAAATTCTCTGCATTGCTCTTTTTTCAGAATCCAGATCGCTTTGCATTTGAGTAAAACCTTCTACAATTCCTTCAATCTGCAAGCGAAATTCGTTACTTGTAAGGAAATCATATAACATAGACATTTTATCGCCTTTATTTTCCTGTGCCTGAACCGCTTGATTGATCTGAATTAAAGATTGACGCAACACAGCGCTTAAGCCTTTAAATTCTTCATAGGTACAAATCCAGATCCCGTCGCGCATTCCCATTCGGTCCATTCCCGAAGGCATAATTTCAGTAACCAAAACCCCAATATTGGCTCTTTTGGTTCTAATATCATTTTTAAATTTCTCGATCCAAGAAGGCTGAAACGCTTTTGTTCTTTTACTTTCGTAATAAATAGAACCGCAATTTTGATGTTCTCTTGTGTTTACAACTTGAAGACAATCGGCGCCGTTTGCACCTTTCTTAATTTCATCAATACTATCAAGAGGGAAATTATTGGCAAGCCATTCTTCAATCGCCAATTCCATTACTTCGCCCTGCAATTGCATAGAACCTTGTTCTTGCTTACGTTTCATTTCTTCAGTCAGCTTTTTTTGTTCTTCAAGCTGTTTCTGAAGTTCTTTGAATTTTAATTCGTTTTTATCGTCTTCTTGTTTTCTGATTTTTTCGCGTTCCAGAGTCAATTGAACATTCAATTGTTTTTCGGCTTCGGCCTGAATGGCATCTTTCATTTCCAGTTTTTCACGCTGTAATTTTGCGATTTCACCTTCCATTTTATTTAATTCCCTGATTTTTTCCGATTTTTCAGAGAGTTCTTTTTCCATTAAAAGCAAACGATCTTTGTTTTCTTCTTCAAGTTTCGCTTTTAGTTTTTCTGAAATTTCTTTTTCGGCCGTTTTTTTCTCGCGCTCCAAACGTTCAGCAAAAAGTTCGTTTTCCTGTTTTTTCTTCGCTTCAAATTCGGACTTGGCTTTTTCCAATTGTTCGTTTTTAAGCTCTAATTCACGGTTTTGAACATTTGCTTTTTGCTGAAATTCTTTACGGATGCTGTCTTCCAACTGATGTTTTAAAACATCATTGACATCGATAGGAGTTCCGCAGTTTGGACACTGAATTGAAGATTGCTCGGCCATTTTATATTGAAATTTTATTGTAGAATTTGAATTTGCTAAGATATTTAAAAGTTCTCTTTTTGTGGTGTGGATTTCTGTACTAAATTGTAACGATTTTTTGTTATAGCCACAAGGGCGCTAAGACACAAAGTTTCTTATGATTTAATCTCGCAAAGTCGCAGAGGCGCAAAGTTTTTTGCCACAGATTAAAGGATTAAAAGGATTTATTGAATTGCCTCCAGCTAAAGCTGGAGGCAACTTATAAATAAAAGCTTTGCGACTTCGCGACTTTGCGAGATTAAAAAAAAAATTGCGTCTTAGCGCCTTTGCGGCAACAAAAACTCAACCGCAGATCGAGTAATCTCAGATTCATCTTCTTTTGCGGTGATAATTGAAACATTCGTATATAAATTCACTTTTTTCAATTCAATAAAACCAATTTCAGGATCTTGATTGTTTTTGGCAATGTTTGACGGAACAATTGAAATTCCCAATCCGTTTTTGACCAATTGTACGATGGAGTTGATGTTATTCGCTTCATGAATAATTTTTGGCGTAAAGCCATAAAAAGCACAAAGCTCCAATAAGACTTCGTGGTAATGCGGTGCATAATCTTTATTGAAAAAGACGAATGTTTCGTCTTTAAGTTTTAAAATATCATTTTCTGATTTTATCTGAAAAGAACTTTTATTATAAACCAACGAAAACCCATCTTTAAACCATAAATGTGATTTTATTTTTGCAGAATGAATGGGCGATCTAATTATTCCCATTTCAATTTTTCCTTGCTCTAAAGCATCAATTTGTTTTGTGGTGGAAATCTCGAAAAGTTTGAAATTGACATACGGAAATTGTGCTTTCAAATGTTTTATCAAATCTGAAATGACAGAAGAATAAATCGAACTGATGTAGGCAATTCTAAATTCGCCTGAGACGTTTTCTGCAATCTTTTTTGTTTTGATTGAAATGCGTTCCAGATTCTGAAAAAGTCCTGTTACTTCTTCTTTAAAATATTTTCCTGCTTCGGTAAATTCTACTTTTTTATTGTTTCTGATGAAAAGTTTTGCCTGAAGTTCATCTTCTAGCTCTGCTATTTGTCGGCTTAATGGTGGCTGCGAAATAAAGAGTTTTTCTGAGGCTTTGGTAAAGTTCAGTTCTTCAGCGACAGCTAAGAAATATTTTAAGTGACGTAATTCCATGATACCTTTAAAGTATTATTAATTGATAAAAATAGTATTTTTAAAGTATTTATGAAAGAGGTAGTTTTGGTTTTAAGTTAAATGTTAGAAGTGAAACGTTAAAAGTGGGAGAGCTGTAACGAATAATTCATAACAGTAAACTTGTAACTTTTAAGATAAATTAAACTCTCGCAGATAGGGCAGATGTGGCAGATTGTTAGTTTTAGATAAATCATCTTAATCATAATAATATCCCGATCATATAATAGCAAAAAGATTCGCTCCATTTGTTTAATCTGCGAGAAAAAAAACAAGGGCTATGAATAAATCAACTATTGAAGAAATCAAAGAACGATTTGACAATGATGTCGAACGATTTTCAAACTTAGAAACAGGACAAGTGGCCACAATCGATGCTACTATTTCTTTAGAATTAATAACCGAAGCTTCAAAACGAATTGTTCCAAATGCTACAACTGTTTTAGATGTTGGCTGTGGAGCGGGAAATTACACGTTAATGATGTTATCTAAACTACCGAATTTAAATTGCACTTTGGTCGATTTGAGTTTGCCGATGTTGGATCGCGCTTTCGAAAGAGTTTCGGCAGTAACAAATGGAAAAGTAGAAATTAAACAAGGAGATATTCGAGAAGCAGCTTTAGAAGAAAATAGTTTTGACATTATTTTGGCTGGTGCTGTTTTACATCATTTGCGTGATGATAACGATTGGGAAACGACTTTCACTAAATTATTCAAATTATTGAAACCAGGCGGTTGTTTGATGATTTCTGATTTGATCACGCAAGACACCGAATTATTGAATGAATATACTTGGCAACGTTATGGCGAATATTTAGAAGAAATAGGAGGGGCAGAGTATCGTCAGAAAGTTTTGGATTATATCGAAAAGGAAGATTCGCCAAGATCTATGAATTATCAGTTAGATTTAATGAAAAAAGTGGGTTTTTCAAAAGTCGAAATCTTACATAAAAACATGTGTTTCGGAGCTTTTGGCGGTATTAAATAAGATTCTATTCGCCACGAATTCACGAATTAGTTTAAAAATCTTTGCGTATAGATTAAAAAAATAAATTCGTGAATTCGTGGCAGAAAACCTTTATAGAATCTGAGCAGTTTTGTAAACCTGAATCGGAGTTGAAACTAGACTTTCGGTTTTTTTGATGAACTCTTGTAAATAAGATTGATTGTTGTGCAGGTCTAATCCTGGCTGATCTTTCCATTCTTCCCAAAGAATAAAAACATTTTCGGAAGTGTGTAAATCGTAACGAATACAGGCTGCTTCTTTTCTAGTTTCAGAAACTAGATTTGTCAGCAGGTTTTGAACTTCATTTAAATGCTCTGGTTTACTTTTTAAAATTGCTGTAATCGAAATCATAATTATAAGTTTTTAAAAGTTTGCTCTAAATGTTCGGTGTATTGTTTTTTAAAGATAATAATATTTTCTGGTGTTGCGCCTTTTTCTACATCATGAAAATGGAAGCCGTTTATTTTTTCCATTCCTGTAAATTTGTTCATTTTGTGGAAGCCAAACATTACGCCATCATCAACAGAAGTTTCTTCGAAGAATTCTCCTGGAAGTGTAAAAGCGGTTGCAGGTGCATTCCAGCTTGTAGTAAGCATGTATTTGCGTCCGTGTAGAAGTCCGCCCGTTCCATAATTGATGTCTGGGTTTACACGGCTTCTTCCGTCGCTTTTATAAATTCCGTTGTTGTGTCCTTGTGTAAAAACGTCATCGATATATTTTTTGAACAGATTCGGAATTTGAAACCACCAAACAGGTGTATGATAAATGATTAAATCTGCCCAAACGAATTTTTCTACTTCTTTTTGAAGATCTATTTCGTCTTCAATGTGAGTTGTTTTTATTTCGTAATCGTTGTTTTTAGAAAGAAATTCAACTGTCCAGTCTTGAACTGTTTTGTTGAATTGTCCTCCTGAATGAGCGAATTTTTGCCCGCCGTTAATTATAAATATCTTTTTCATTTTACTTTATGTTGTTATGGATACGTGACGCGTGAGGGATTGAGGCGGTATCCTTTTGCGTAATGAAATGGAGCAAAAGATATAGCCGAAAGCCCGACCCGGAGGGACACGCCCAAATTCTAATTATTTAATTTTGAGATTTTTTTAAACACATAGAAACATAGGTTTTTCTTTCTTGGAAAAGAGAACGGAAAGAAACTAGTTTCTAACACATAGTAAAGTTTGTCATTTCGAGGAACGAGAAATCACACTCGTTGCTCGCCAAAGATTGGCGACTTAGTTTGCGGAGTTTCTAGTGTGATTTCTCGTTCCTCGAAATGACAAATTACGTTGACTATGTTTGTTAATGTAAGTGAAACGCCTTTATAGACAAAGTAAAACTATGTTTCTATGTGTTTAAAAAGAGAATTATTTTATTTTAGCAATTGCCTGATTGATAAATTCCAATTCTGAAGCTGATAGATCGAAATTCATTGTTTTGGCGTTTGAAATGGCTTGTTCTGCGTTTCTTGCTCCCGCTAAAACAATTGCAATTCCTTTTTGTAAAGATGTCCAGCGTAAAACTAATTGCGATAAGCTTGCTTCTTTTGCATGTGCTAAAGAAGTTAATTCTTCAACTAAAGTTTTTACTTTTTGAAGATCAAACTGATTGAAATAACCGTTTCTATGGTCGTTTTCTTTTAATTTGCTGTCTGTGAAATATTTTCCAGTCAACAAACCTCTTTCCATTGGACTGTAAGCAATGATTCCGATGTTTTCTGCAACTGTAAAAGGAATTAATTCTTCTTCAATTTTACGGTTCAGCATGCTGTAGGCTACTTGATTTGAAGACACTTGAATCGTTTTTTGTGCTTCCTTAATTTGTGCAACATTGTAATTGCTTACTCCAAAAGCTCTGATTTTTCCTTGCTGAATTAAGCTTTCTGCGGTTTCCATTGTTTCAGAAATTGGAGTTGTTGAATCTGGCCAGTGAATTTGCAGTAAATCGATATAATCGGTTTGAAGGCGTTTTAAGCTTTCTTCAACTTCTTTAATTACGTTTGCTTTTGATGAATATTTGTAAATCGGAACTTTTTTTCCATTATCGTCTGCGTCAAAAAAGAAATCGCCTTTTCCGTTGTTGCTTCCGTCCCAAACCAAACCGAATTTTGTAAGTAACTGAACTTTAGAACGATCTTGACTTTTAATAGCTTCTCCGATCATTTCTTCGCTTAAACCAAATCCGTAAAAAGGAGCGGTGTCGATTGTTGTAACTCCATGATCGATTGAAGCGTGGATAGAATCGATTGAATCTTTCTTTTCTGTTCCGCCCCACATGGTTCCGCCAATAGCAAATGCACCATACGTAATAGCTGATAATTCAAGTTCTGAGTTGCCTAATTTTCTATATTCCATGATTGTGATTTTTTGTATTTAAAATTGATGAGGCAAAATTATACTGTTTTTATCATTCTTATTTGGTATATATTTGTCTTTTTTAGGTATATTTGCATCTTCAAATAAATAGAATTATGAAAAAAGAAAACTTATATGAACCTTTTACGGTTTCTTTTGAAACGCTGAATGAATATCCAGATGTAGGAGATCGTCATAATTTTTTCGAACTGGTTTACATTTTGAAAGGAACAGGAAGACAGTGTATTAATAAGAATATTTTTGAGTATGATCCAGGACATTTGTTTTTATTAACGCCCGAGGATTGTCATAATTTTACAATTGAAACCGAAACGAAATTTTTCTTTTTAAGGTTTAATGATATTTATTTGAAAAATTCTAGTCTGCAGAATGAAAATATTCAGCGATTGGAATATATTCTTCAAAACGCCAATCACCAGCCAGGCTGTATTTTAAAAAATGATCCTGACAAATGTTTGGTAAAGGTTATGATTGAAGCCATTTGCCGTGAGCATCAGGATAAAGACGTTTACAATCAGGAACTGATTCAGCAGTTGGTGAATACGCTGATTATTATCGTGGCGAGAAATATTGCGAAATATCTTCCAGAACAAATAACGATAAATACGGAAGCAAAAGCGATGGATATTCTGCAATATATTCAGAATAATATTTACTATCCTGAAAAGATTAAAGCGGAATCTATAAGCGATTATTTTGGGATTTCGAATACGTATTTAGGACGTTATTTTAAAAAACATGCCAGTGAAACGATGCAACAGTATATAAGTAATTACAAAACAAAACTGATTGAACATCGTTTGCAATTTAGCGATAAGCGTATTAACGAAATTGCGTATGAGTTTGGTTTTACGGATGAAAGCCATTTTAATAAGTTTTTTAGAAAACAGAAAGGATATAGTCCGTCTGAGTTTAGAAAAACGATTAGATTGAGTGCTTAATGTTTGTTCGCCACGAATTCACGAATTTGCACTAATTTTTTTTGGCCACAGATTAAAGTGATTAAAAAGATTTTTTTTGTTTCGCACAGATTTTAAATGGATTTTTAAAATAAATCTGCTTAATCTGCGAGAAAAAAAATCCGTGTAAATCCGTGTTTTCGCAAAGTGAATCAGTTTTATCCGCATGCTTTAGTGCTTTAATCTTCTTTTCCAATAATAAAATCAAAATGCTCCGTTTTACCTGCTCTTAGATTGCGGATTTCATTTTGAACTAGTTCTTCTAAAGAATCAGCTACGATGTTTCTGTCCCAAGATTCATTTTGGAGCTCTATAATCTGTCCAAATTTTCCTTTTGAAGCGGGATCTGTATCGTAAAGCAAATAATCGCCATTTCTTCCTGTAGCAAACGGAATCCATTTTGGGTTAGCATAATTATTGGTTTGTATTTTTTCGAAATCTATTTCTTGTTCTGGTAAGTCTTCTTCGTCAAATTGCAAATCTTGAATTGAATTCCATTCTTCTGCAATATCTTCAAACGGAATTAAATCATAGCTCCAATTGTTTACTCCAAACTGAAAAACAGCCGTTACTGGGTCATAATCTACATTTTTAACTTTATAAAAATTTACAAGAGCTGGCGGTATAGTAATATTATCTTCAAGCTCCACATGTTCTTGAATATCTTCTTCAGAAATTCCTTGTGTAAGATTGTAATAATCGTTTTTTGTTGAAACAATTTTATTGATTTCCGAAATCCATTCCTGCCATAAGGGCTCAAATAATTTGAATTCGGGGTCAATAGCTGCAGTGATTTTCTTTTCTTTTTCTTCGGAAGCGGAAATGCTCAAAGACGTAATTTTGCCATCTTCTTTATCAAACCAAACACTTATTCCGTTAAGGATAAAGGCACCGCTTCGGTCTCCTTTAAAAAGCTTTACAAGCTGATTTTTGTTGTCTTCGTAGTATTGAAATAATTCTTGTCCGTCAAAAATAAATTCTCCTGCAAAGATGCTTTTTGCGCAATAATCATATTCTCTAACTTCAAATTCAATGGCCAAACTTTCGACTTTGTTTCCTTCTTTAGAAAACGCCATAATGCCAAGTTCATCCCAAGTATAGATATGATTGTATTGTTTTTTTAGATATCTGTAATCTCCTAAAGCTTGTTTTAAAACTGTGATATCAATTGGGAATTCGATGTTTAGGTTATTAATCTGAAAGCCTGTTTTGGATAATTCAAGTTTTGTCATTTTGCTTTTTTGAGGGTTAGATAATCTTTTTGATTACGCGTAGTTTATGGGTGTGTTTGTTTAATTCTGGATTATAGATTCCAGTATGGTCCAAACGGTCAATACGAACTTTTCCACTTGCGTGAATGATGTAATTGTTGTCCATAATGATTCCGACATGGGTAATGTTTCCTTCGTCATTATCAAAGAAAGCCAAATCGCCTGGTTCGCATTCTTCAATAAAGCTTAAAGGATCTCCTTCAAGCGCTTGTTGAGAAGCGTCACGATGAATTTTATAGCCGTTCAATTTATAAACCATTTGAGTAAAACCAGAACAATCAATACCAAAAGGGGTTTTTCCTCCCCATAAATAGGGAGCATTCAAATACATAAAAGCCGTTTTTATTAAAGCGCTTTTAGGTTTGATGCCGCTGGTTTTGGTTCCTTCGAAATCGAAGTTTGAAATATTGATTTCGCTGTTGTTTAAAAAAGATAATGAAGCTCCAAGCGGAATTGGAAGCAATAGATTATTTGGTGCAGTGATATAATCAATTAAATCTGCATTTAAAATAATCGACTCTTTGCTCAAAAGATCAAATTGCTCTTTGGTAATTTCCTGATATTGCTTAGAATCTACCCAGCCTTCATAATCATCAAACTGAATCTTAATTCGTGCCCATTGATTTTTGCGTTCTAAAATTTCGATATGCTCGCCAAACAAAAGTTGTGTGACAATTTCACTTCTGTCGCTGGCTTCAGCTCGAACGGGTACTATGGCTAAATTGCAAATTCCAAACATTTAAGGAAATTTATAAGTTGAAAAATCAGGAGTTGTATTTACTCCTGATTTTTTGTGATATTGTTTTAAGCTCTTTCGATAACAATTGCCGATGCGCCACCGCCGCCGTTGCAAATTGCAGCTGCTCCAGTTTTTGCATTGTTTTGTTCTAAAACATTCAGTAAAGTTACGATTATACGTGCTCCAGAAGCTCCAAGAGGATGCCCTAATGAAACAGCTCCACCGTTTACGTTTACTTTATTGTTATCAAGGTCTAATATTTTTGCATTGGCTAATCCAACAACAGAGAAAGCTTCGTTAAACTCGAAATAATCAACATCTGAGATTGAAATTCCTGCTTTGTCTAAAGCTTTTGGTAATGCTTTTGCTGGACTTGTTGTAAACCATTTTGGTTCTTGTGCAGCATCTGCATAGCCTTTTATGTAAGCTAGAGGTTTTAATCCTAATGCGTTTGCTTTTTCTCCAGACATTAAAACCAAAGCGGCAGCTCCGTCATTAATTGTTGAAGCGTTTGCAGCAGTTACAGTTCCGTCTTTTGTGAAAACTGGTGCTAAAGATGGAATTTTATCTAATTTCACGTTAGTATATTCCTCATCTTTTGAAAATATAACAGGTTCGCCGCGTCTTTGCGGTACTTCAACAGGAACAACTTCATTGTCGAATTTTCCAGCGTCCCACGCTTTTGCACTTCTTTCGTAAGATTGAATTGCAAATGCATCTTGTTCTTCACGGCTGATTTTGTATTCAGATGCACATAAATCAGCACAAACTCCCATTGCGTTGTTGTCGTAAGCATCTGTTAAACCATCTTTCTGCATTCCGTCCAACATAGTTGCAGGACCAAATTTATTTCCGGCACGCATTTGAACGTAGTGAGGAATCAAGCTCATGCTTTCCATTCCGCCCGCAACGACAATTTCGGCGTCACCGCATGCAATTGCTTGCGCAGCAAACATTACAGCTTTCATTCCAGATGCACATACTTTGTTTACCGTTGTAGCAGCAACTTCTTCAGATAATCCGGCAAATAATGCAGCCTGGCGCGCTGGTGCTTGTCCAACTCCGGCCTGGATTACATTCCCCATGAAAACTTCATCGACTAATTTTGGGTCAAGATTAATTTTTGAAAGCGCTCCTTTTATGGCAGCAGCTCCTAATTTTGGTGCAGGTACACTAGATAACCCGCCCATGAAACTTCCGATAGGTGTTCTAACGGCAGAAACGATAACAACTCTTTTGTTCATTTTCTGTTTAATAATAGTTAGTAAGCAAATTTAACGTTTATTTGAATAAATTCAAATTTTGTATTGAATAGGGTTGATTTTAAATTTAAGGTCAAATTTTTGTTAATTCTATTTGTTTGATTGTTAAGTGGTTTTGAAAAAAGATGAAAAAAAACTAAAAAAACTCAAAAAAAAGCTTGTGAGAAAAGGAATGTTGTTATACATTTGCACTCGCAAAACGGAAGCAATTCCACTAGCAAGGAGAGGTGCCAGAGCGGTAATGGAGCAGATTGCTAATCTGTCGACGGGTAACCGTCGCCAGGGTTCGAGTCCCTGTCTCTCCGCTTAAATTTTGCCTCGGGGTGTAGCGTAGCCCGGTTATCGCGCCTGCTTTGGGAGCAGGAGGCCGCAGGTTCGAATCCTGCCACCCCGACTACAATTGAAATAATGGTCGCATAGCTCAGCTGGATAGAGCACCTGCCTTCTAAGCAGGCGGTCGAAGGTTCGAATCCTTCTGCGATCACAAAAAGCTACTCAATCGAGTAGCTTTTTTGTTTTATGTAGATAGTTTTGATTTCTATTCGTAGAAATTTTAAAATAATGGTTCCATAGCTCAGCTGGATAGAGCAACGCACTTCTAATGCGTAGGTCGAAGGTTCGAATCCTTCTGGGATCACAAAAGCCACTCCAATCGAGTGGTTTTTTTGTTTTTGATCCTATTTTGTCTATTTTTAGTTGTTGATGATAAAAAACAAAATGACATGAGAATAGCAATACTAGGAGCTCATTTGGTTGGTAAAACAACATTGGCAGAAAAACTACATGAATCTTTTCCTGATTATGAGTTTTATCCAGAGCCTTATTTTGAACTACAGGAAATGGGCTTTGCTTTTTCTGAAATACCCACTGAAGAAGATTATATGATACAGCTAGAGCATTCTTTAAAGCAAATTGTAAGAAGTAATAGAAACGCTATTTTTGATCGTTCTCCAATTGATCTTTTAGCTTATGCGCTTGCGGTTGACAATACACTAAATTTTTCATCAGTATTTACTAAAATACAAAATGCAATTAAAGAAATTGACGTTTTTGTATGGGTTCCTATTGAAGAACCGGATAGAATTTCTTGTTCAGACTCCAATTTGCCCGAACTGAGATATGAGGTAAATGATCTTCTTGGCGAATTAATTGATGATTTTGAGGTAGAAGTAATTAGAGTTAAAGGAAGTTTATCTGAAAGATTAAATCAAATTCAAAATAAAATAGAAGAGTTAAAGAGATAAAATAAATAAAGACCAAACATTCTTGAACGCTTGGTCTTTTTTCGTTTATAAGATTTGTTTTTAATGCAAATTACTGTTTATCAATAATTGTCAAATTCTTTACGTTTGTAAAAAGTATCATCATTACTTTCAGAAGCAAGGCGCGATTCTTCAGTTGGATAATAAGAATTCAATACTCTTCTTTCGTACTCCCTATCAAAATCATTTTGCCAGTTATATCTGCTTGTTTTTCTAAACGTATCATATCCAATATTGTTTGCCATGACAATTTTAGTGTCTTTATTTATGCTGACAGAACCAATTGGTATAATAATATGGCTGTCTCCATCTTTGTATATAAATTCCTTTCCGTTTTCATTCGCAATTGCATCATGCACTTCATTACGACTGTCTTCTATTAATCCTTTATCAAGATTAACGTCAAGATAAACAACACGTTGCATATCTTTATTAACCCAAAGATTATCAATTTTTCCTATTGTGCGGTTGTCTGCGTCTACAATTTTCCAACCTCTTACGTCTGAATAGTTTGAGGCAACTTTATAATCAGAAAGCTCATCTAATCTGTATAAATTTCTATCTTTATTTTCCATAGTTTCTTAATAATTTGCTGTGCTGTCTACACTAGAATTGTTTTCGATTTCCATTTTGTTTTCATTTCGCACTTGATCATCTCTCAAAAAGACATAATATACAAGAGCTGAGATTAATAGGACTGCTACAATCCACGGCCAAATTGGCTTCTTTTTCTCAATTTTAATTTCTGCCATAACCTTTATTTTTTTTATGAATATTTAATTTTATAATAAAGGTACAAATGGAGATCGCGTTTGAAAGTATTTAATTTCGGATAGAAGTTATACAATTCCCAGTCGTCTAGAAAATTGATTTATAATGTTTTGCAAGCTTAGTTGCTTTAAATGTGTTTTTTGAAACAAGTTTTTCTTACTCTAATTAACCCAATGTTTATGGGAGTTTCTTGCATTCTTAAATTATTTTGAAGTAAATTGCTTGTTCCTTTTTAATTCTAATAACAAACGAAAAAAATTTACTACGCCCCATGAATGAAGAAATAAAATTATACCGAAACGCTAAGAAAACCAGAAACTTACTTTTATATGCTAGCGGAATCAGTATTTTAATAGCAATTATGCTTTTATATGGTATAGGAACTTTTGACGGAGTATTTAAAATAAAACTTTCCATTGCTTCTGGTGCGATTCTTTTAATAATGCTTGTTTTAATATTTAAAATTCTTGCAAGCATAAAAGATAAGTCTCCCTTAATTCAAATAGATTCAAATGGTTTTTCTGGAAGAACCACTCCAGTGGCCAAAGCTTTTGGAAGAATAGAGTGGCAAGATGTTACCGATTTGCAATTGAATAAAGTGGGAGGTGATACTTTGGTTGCTGTTACAATTGATAATGTAACCAAGTATGACGGCCGCGCTTCTAAGTTTCTTTGGAAACTGGCTTTTGATGAACAAAATTCGAAATTGAATATAATGTACTCGGCTTCAGAAATTGATATGAATGAAAAAGCTCTTTATGACTTGTTTGTAAGTAATTGGAAAAAATAAAATCTTAGAAAAATTATTATTAGTGATGGGGTTTATTATTTTTTTTAATTATTAAAATAGCTTAACTTAGTGTAAATGACATCAAATAACTTCAAATTTACACGTTTAATGCATTTTAAATATTT
Organism: Flavobacterium sp. LK-23; assembly: GCF_058135255.1. Classification (NCBI taxonomy): domain Bacteria; kingdom Pseudomonadati; phylum Bacteroidota; class Flavobacteriia; order Flavobacteriales; family Flavobacteriaceae; genus Flavobacterium; species Flavobacterium sp. LK-23. Next base: position 256,813 of record NZ_JBYUVT010000004.1, on the reverse strand, counting down.
ATCAATATTCCTGATTTTAATATCTTTTAAATCCAATTCTCAAATTGTTGAAGAAAAAAAGAATTTTCGAGCAGCAGATTCTTTATTGAAAGAAAATAGTTTTTCGGTTCATAAAGATAATTACTTTTTGACAGGAATTCCTTTAGATGAGCCTATAACCAGAAACTCTGCAGACGTAAAGTATCAAGTTAGTTTCAAACTAAGATTAAATTCTAAGCCTTTATGGGGCGGATTTTTCCCCTACTTAATGTATACCCAAAAAGCTTTTTGGGATATATATGCGAGCTCGAAGCCTTTCTCAGAAATTAACTTTAATCCGGGAGTTGCGATTGTTCGGCCTTTTTATTTAAAAGGAGGGAGATTAACATACGGTTCGATTTCAGTTGAACACGAGTCAAATGGTAGAGACTCCATCTATTCCCGAACATGGAATATGATCGCTTTTTCATTAAAATCTCAAGTTTCGCCAAGATGGATTGTTGGAATAAGAGGCTGGATTCCTATTGTTGATAAAGATGATAATCCAGGATTAACCCAATATGTTGGTTATGGAGAAGCCAGTGCAACTTATCAGATAAAACCGGGACGTTGGAGCGCAGATGTTCTCTTTAGGAAAGGCAGTGGGCTTATTAATTACGGATCTCTGCAGACACAACTTAATTGGCGACCTTATAAAAATGAAAATTATTACGTCACTCTTCAATGGTTTATTGGTTACACGGAAAGTTTAATAGATTATCAGGAACATACTAATATGGTGCGTATAGGTTTTACAATTAAGCCAGAAGGAATGGGCATCTTTTAAATTGCTGTAAATTATTTATTTGAATTTTTTGAGCTGATCAAAACACTGAGAATGGATCGTTTTACCTTGATGGTATTGCTCCAAAGTCATTCCGTATAATTTAATAGAACGATTATATTGGCCATTTTCAATATCTTTTTTTGACTGAAGTGTCTTTTTGCTTTTATTGTTCGTAGAAGACATAATATTGTTGTTAGGATTTATTTGATTTTCCAGATCTTAAATTTATTGAGACGTTAAAAGTTTTATTTTTTCAATTGCTTGTTTGTTTTCATATGCAACTTCTACCAATGCTAATAAAATATCATTTCTAAGTATTGTTTTGTTTCGTACATTTCTAATTAATGCTTTGCTTGGAGCAGGATGCCCTTTTTTGATAATACAAGAGATGGTAAGATCAACATACGTTACAGGTAAATGCTTATCTATAAATTCATAAGCTTTTTTATTGTGAGAATTATCTTCTTTAAAATTGCTATTATTGATTAATTTTGACATATATTTGCTAATTATTAACGGCATGGTTGTTAGTCTGTGTAAATGTAAGAATATTATTATATTTTGTATTCTTTTTAATGTTAAAAAATATATTTTAACTATATTTTGTTTGAATTTTAATGATGATGTATCACGAGAAACTAAGTAAATTCTTTAGGGATAAAGGATTAAAGCAGAAGGAAGTCGGGGCAATTTTAGGATTTAGCCCTGCAATGATTGGAAGGTATTTACATGGAACGGCTAATATAGGTTCTGAATTTATTCTTAGCTTAAGTAAAAACTTTCCAGATGTAGATTTGAATGATCTTTTTGCTCCAGATGAGCAAAATTTGGTTAATGAAGCTGGAGCAGTTTATGAAAAGCAAACTATTTTAAATGATTTACAAGAAATAGAAGGCCGTATTCATGACATTAGACTGCGATTAGCAAACAAAAAGTTTGAGGAATAGTAAATGGTTTCCCAAAAATATCTAACAATTCTAGATTTTACAGTATTAATTTAACCACTCTTTTTAGAGTGGTTTTTTGTTGTGAAATACTTGATTTTTAGTTGAATGTATTCTAAGAGGTTAAGTTTTTTTTTATTAAATTTGGTTAACAATTTCTAGCAGTAACCAATATGGAAAAATTAAAACGACCGGTTTATGTTAAACCAGGAACAGATGATTTTTTTAAAAAGATGCGTTTAGAAGTGAATGAAACGGTCTTAAAAAACTCGTCTTTATATGTATTAAATGTTGTAAAGTCCCTGGGACTTTTAGCAGTATTTTTTTTATTCTATGCCTGTATTTTAATTTTCGGCAACCAGACTCCCTTACTATTTCTTTTTTACATTTTGGCTGGTATTACAATGATTGTTTTATTTATAAATGCTTTTCATGATGCCGCACATGGAGCTTTGTTCAAAAAGCCAAAGCATAATGAATGGTTTTTGTATGTTTTAGAACTCTTTGGGAGTAATCATTGGCTTTGGATGCGACGCCATATAAGTTTGCATCATGCTTATCCAAACGTACCCGATTGGGATGTCGATATCAAACAAAGTGATATTATTAGAATATTCCCAAATAGTCCGTTGTTTAATTACCACAAGTATCAGCACATTTACATGTGGTTTATTTATCCTCTTTATAGCTTAAACTGGCTTTATATTAGAGATTTTAAAGACTTTTTTGGCACGAAGGATAATTATGTAAAAAGAGTAGTCGACAAGATTCCGAGACAAGAAGTTTACAGAATGTTTGCGGCCAAGATTATTAATTTAACTTACCTGCTTTTTGTTCCCATGTTGCTTTTAAGCCAGCCTTGGTATACCGTTCTTTTTGCTTGGCTGTCTATGCATTTATGCGGAAGTGCCATTGGGGTTGTGGCGCTGGTTTCGACCCACGTTGATGAAGATGCTCATTTTCCGGGTACAGATGAAGACGGAAATCTTTCTGATACTTGGGTGGTACATCAAATGATTGTAACTAAAGATTTTAGTACAGAAAGCAAATTGGCTAATTTTTTATATGGCGGATTTACGCATCACGTGGCGCACCATCTTTTCCCGGCGGTTGGCCACACGTATTATCCTTATATTACGCCAATTATAAAACGATATGCAGCAGAATATAATTTGCCTTATACTTCGTACCCATTCTATCATGCCGTTCGTTCTCATTTTAGAATGTTGAAAAACAAAGGGGTAAAAGAAAATATTTTAGTAACAGGAGAGATATAGTTATTGCAAGCTATTTTATAAAAAAAGTCTGGTTCATTATTGAACCAGACTTTTTTTTTGAATTTGCTCCAGAGAAGCGATACTTTTTTAACGTTATGCTTATTTTTTATTTATGATATTTTCCTTTTTAATGTTCAAGTCTTTTAAAAGGTTGCCTTTAATTTCAATGACAAAATTATCTTCTTTAAATACCGTTAGTTTTGATTCGGCAAATTTGTAGACATTAATTTTATTGTTTTTAACATCAATGTACAAATCGTACGAATAATTGCTGCAGTCGTGCTGTTTGCATCCCCAAGCGTGCAATATATTATCTTGTTTTTCAAAAGGAGTTTCGGTATTCCAGTTTGCTACCATTTGATCATAGTCGGTTCCTAATAGTTTTTTTAATCTTGGGGCCAACTTGCTTTTGGTCAAAAACTGAGTTCCGATGACACTTTTATCAGCTAAAGCGTATAAAGAATCATTTGGATTTAAAACGATGCTGTCTTCTTTTAACGCTTCTGTTTTTATTGAAGTAGAATCTGTTTTGGGAATACTTTTAAAGCTTTCTTTTTTGCACGAAACAAAGAGTAAACTGCTCAATATAACTGTCGAAATGTATGTGGCTCTGTAATTCATATAACTGATTTTTTTGAATTAATAATTTAATATACAAAGTCATAATAGTCTAATTTTCATAAAGATATTAAAAATATTTTTTGTTTTAAAAGTAATTTAGGATGGATTTCGGACTCAAAAAACTAATTTTTAGCTTTAAAGAGGAACCATAAGAATCGATTTTTAATATTTTTTGTTTAATTTCAATTTTTTAAATTATTAGGTAATGAATCACACTTTGAAAATTTTAGTTTTTTTTCTTTTCGGAATTAGCTCTTTACAAGCACAAAATGAAGCCTATGTATCTTCATCTGAAACTAAAATCTCAGATACGACTTTTGTAAACCTAAGAGATTATAGCAATGATTTTGTCTATGATATGAAATATGCTACAGAAGATAATTTTCTAAAAACTAAAGTATACGACTGTCCAGAATGTATGCTTCGTTTAAAGACGGTAAAAGCTTTAATTGCGGCCAATAATGATTTTTTGAAGAAAGGATACAGAATCAAATTATTTGACTGTTACAGACCTTTAGATATTCAGAAAAAAATGTGGGAGATTGTGTCGAATCCGACTTATGTCGCAGATCCAAAAAAAGGCTCCATCCACAATAGAGGAGGAGCCGTAGATATTTCTTTGGTTGATATCACAGGAAAAGAAGTGGATATGGGAACTTCTTTTGATTTTTTTGGAATTATGGCCAGTCATAATTTTAAACAGCTTTCAGAAGAAATTCTTTCAAAAAGAGCGTATTTAAAAAATACAATGATTAAAAATGGCTTCAATTCATTTGATTCTGAGTGGTGGCACTATAATTTAAAAGCTGGTTTAAAAGATAAAGTTTCCAATCAAAAATGGAAATGCGATTGATTTTATTTTGAAATAATAAACTAATCAGCAATATTAAAATTATATCTTTCATCTTCTCTTGGATCATTAATTTCATGAAATTGATCTACTTTTAGCAATGAAAACAAAAAGCCATGATTTGGATTTGGATATTTTAATTGCTTTTTTTTTGAAAAGCCTTTAATTGATAAAAGATATTTTCCAGAAGGAACATTGTATTTTAATCCAGAATATAATGTTTCTCCATCTAACGTTTCATATGAAACTTCTTCACCTAAAAATTTATCTTTGTCAAATTGATAAAAACTTCCAATATCTGTAATCCACAATGAACTTCTAATTTCAATATTGAAATTATCATAGTGAATTTTTTGTTGCCATTCGCTATCAAAAGATTCTCCGGAATTTTCTAGTTTGATAAGATATTCTATAGAATCTATTGGTATAAATGGTAACCATATTCCATTCTTAAGCAAAGCTAAATATCTGTTATGGTTATCTTGAAAGTTTTTTAAAAGCTTCTTTGATTTTACTTTTTCATTCTTTAAAAAATCTTCTAAAATATCTATTGAAAACAAACAAATTCCATAACTTGAGATGTCTAAACTTCTATTCATTACCTAATGTTTAATAATTAATAACGTGTTATTATTCGTACGTTTTAACTTTAAAATTAGGCTTTTATTGTTTATAAAATTATTTTAGATTGCGATTGATTACTCAACGCATCTAATATTTTGCATGAAATAAGTATTCGGATTGGTAACCTTTCCTGTTAACTCAGATGTTAACTCTCGTTTTACAACATAATCCTCTATGTTGGTCAAGTATTTTATTCGCATTATAGAAATTGGAGATTTTTTAAGTTCTTCGTAATTGTCTTTCATGAACATAAAAATTCCTGTGTTTACACGATTGTTAAAACCTTTGTCATCACGAATTAAAGTTCCGCAATTTTCTTGATTGATATGCATTAAGGTTACAATTTTTCCGTTTTCTAATTGTAAAAAGATTTTTGAATTTTTATCAAAACAGTTTGCCTTAATAAAATCTTTACTTTTTTGAATAGCCTGAAGATTTAAAGTTGGCAATCCGTCGGTTTGTGCTAATGAAAAGAAAATGTAATCAAAGTTTCCTCCAAAATATTTTTCGCTCATTAAATACTCATTGGTTACTTTATAGCTTCCAATTGAGTCATTTACATTTACACTGTATTCACATGGTTTTTGTGCAAATGCGGCAATAGTCAATAAAAAAAGAGTTAGTGTAATTAGTTGTTTCATTGTATTAGTTTATTTTGGTGCAAATTAAAACTATTTTGTTAGCTTTTACATCAGTTGTAAAAAAACAATACAAATTACCGCCATTTTTTATTTTCCACTTTTTTCTAATATTTTCTACCGTTTCGGGGAAATTGCGAGTCGTAATATTCGCCTGCTGATTTGCAAGCTCACTCTTCATTTCATTTTTGTTGTATGGAATAACTTTTTGAATCTCAAATTTTCTTCCAGGAAAATCTATTAAATCCTCAGAAGTGTATAAATGAGAATGTTTATGAAGTTTATCCATTTGAAAAGTGACGCTTACTTCATCAAAACCACCAGATTTCATAATCGCGGCATTGGGTTCGTAAAGATATTTCTTTGGAAAATCAAAGGATGGATACGAGATTTCATCGCCTAAAATAAACTCAAAAACTTCTGTTTTTTCTTTTAGAATATTAGCAGTTTTTAAAGTTACGTTGCCAGAATAATCTTTATGAATTTCAAAAAGCAGTTCCTTAACTTCGTTTTCGAGCGCTATAATATGAATGTTCTTTACGTTTTTTAATTCTGACAATCCCGCTGAAATATCTAATAACGGCGCTGTTTTAATTAAAATATGATCCGATTTTTCGAAATAAAAATCCAGCAGTTCTGGAACATTTGGAAGACAATCTTTCAGCATAAAAACTTTGCCTTTTCTATCATTTCTTCGGGAAGGATCAATATAAATCCAGTCAAATTTCTGATTGTTTTCTTCTAATAAATGAAGAGAATCTCCAGCATGAAAAGTGCAATTTTCAACTTTTAACTGTTTAAAATTGTGTGAAACAACGGCAGATAATTCTTCGTTTATTTCGCAATGTATTATTGATTTAAAATTTTTCGAAAAATAATAATCATCGACACCAAAACCTCCAGTTAAATCAATTAAAGATTCGCCAGAAATTAAAGAAGCTTTGTAAGCCGCTGTTTTTTCTGAAGAAGTTTGTTCTACAGATATTTTGCTCGGATAAATTATATTTTCCGTAGCAAACCAAGTCGGCAGTTTTTCTTTGGCCTTTGTTCGGGCTTCAATCTGATTTAAAATTAAAATCCAATCCAGCTGTGGAAACGGATTTTTTTGCAATGCCAATTTTGTTACATCTGCACCAGTATTTTGGATTATAAATTCCTGTATTTCTTGATGCAAAATAGAAGTGTTCAATGCTAAATTCTTTCGGTTAATACGGAGACAATTTTATTATTAGGAAAAAATTCTTTTAAAATTACTTTGATCATGGTAAAAACAGGAATGGCTATAATCATACCCACAATTCCAAATGTAATACCGCTGATTAAGATAACCAAGAATATTTCTAATGGGTGCGAATTTACACTTTTTGATGAAATTATAGGCTGGCTAACATTATTGTCGATGGCCTGAACCACTAAAAAGCCAATAATTACATAAATGGTTGTAGGAAGAATTTCTGATTGAAAATCTTTCCCGATCATACTTATCATGGTTAATAGCCCTGCCAAAGTGGTTCCGATAATTGGCCCCAAATACGGTATTATATTTAAAATGGCACATAAGAAGGCGATTACAAAAGCATTTTTATTTCCAAAGATCAGTAACACAATTAAATAAAGAATAAAAACAACGATCAATTGCAATAATAAACCAACAAAATAGCGAGTCAGTAAATGGTTTATTTTAGTAATAGAACTTAAAATTTTATCCTCATTTGAATCTGGTAATATTCTTCTTGCCTGATCTTTAAAGATATCTTGATCTTTAATAAAAAAGAAAGTAATAAAAAAGACAGAAACCAATCCCATTCCCATATTGGCCATAAAATTGATTATCGAATTGATAAATCCTGTAAAATAACTGAAATCTAAAACAGAAGTAAGTTTAGAGTCTTTTATCACTTTATTTAAATCAATATGCTGAATATTAAAGTATTCCTCAAGATGTCTTTCTGCCTCTATAAAATTGGTTTGAAGATGTGCAGTATCTAGCAATGCTAAATTATTGGCTTGCGAAATAATTAAAGGAACAAACAAAAGGATGAAACCTACAATTAGAAATATAAAAAGGATGATGGTGGTGGTGGCCGCCAACGAATTGCTGAATTTTAATTTATTCTTTAAAAATAAAACTAACGGATTCGCAATTAAACATAGTATTAAAGAAATGCACAAGTAAACAATAACAGTTTGTATTTCATATAAAAAATATAAAACGATGCCAATTATTAAGATTGTGGCTAATGCCCTTAAAATTCCGTTTGAAATAGTTTTTGACGTGATCATGCTTAAAATTTAGATTATAAATATAAGGAAAAGCATTTATATTTCTAATCTTCGGGAGTTCTAAAATAATTGGCAAAAAAAAAGGCGAGATGATTTCATCTCGCCTTTAATTAAGTTTTTTTATTATGGTTGTGCAAAAGAGGCTCTAGCTCCTCCAGTCGTAAAAATAGCTGAAATTCTGTTTTTCTGACCTGTTGAAAACATGTACATTGCTGCATCATCAACATAATCCATGTAGTTCATTGTCATTTCTACAGGTGTTCCAGAGCAAGTACTGTAGTGTGGATATGCAGGAACGCCATAGTTTTCCTCATTGTGAGTAGGAGTGTCAGCAACAAGATCGCTTCCGCAAGTTGCATCTCCCCAAATGTGACGTAAATTCATCCAGTGGCCTACTTCGTGTGTGGCAGTTCGTCCTAAATTGAATGGTGCGTTTGCTGCACCAGATAAACCGAAATAACGAGGATCAATTACCACTCCGTCAGTTGCAGAAGAACCTCCAGGAAATTGAGCATATCCTAAAATTCCGCCTCCAATGTTGCAAGACCACATGTTTAATTTTGTAGTTGGAGAAGTAGGAGCAATTCCTCCTTGAGCAGTTTTTTTCATTGCATCATTTGTTCCCCAAGAAGTTTTAGTTGTAGATTTTCTAATAACTTGGTCTAAAACAAAAGTGATTCCAATGTTAGCTTTAACTCCTGAGAATAATGCTGGTACATTATTGTAATCTGAGTTTAAAGCATTAAAATCTTTGTTTAAAACATCAATTTGTGATTGAATTTGTGCGTCCGAAATGTTTTGTGCAGCAGTTCTGTAAAGAACATTCACTACAACTGGGATTTCGATTTTTCCATTTACCAAACGGCCTGTAAAATTTGAACCTGCATGTGTTGCAGTAAAAGTTTCAATTTCGTTCATTCTAATAGCCAATGATGGATCAGCTTTTAATTGCGCTTCTAAAACGTCTTGTGTTGCGCATCCTCTTCTAGAAGCAACACTCGCATCTGGATTAGCAGATTCTGATGATTGGTCATTTTGACAAGCAAATAGCATTAAGGCTACAAATGTGGTAATAATAACTTTTTTCATAATAATTTGGGTTTTTTGTTATAAAATTGTTGATTAGTTAAACATTGCAGCAATTTTATAACAAAAAAATATTGTAGAAAAATATTACAAAGAATATTTTGTCAGAAATTTTACGAACCCTTACAAACACTGATTCCTACAAAATTTAGGTAAAAAATATTAATAAGTTTTTTCTTTCTTTTGTGTTTTTGAAATGCATTTCGTCGTGATTATCTGTCGTTTAACGATAATTTTAAGAAGCAGAAATTTTTGAAAAATCAAAATAATGGTTTCAAAATGAGTTTTTTGAGTTCAAATTTATTTTTTCTTACTCTGTTTTAAATCTTTTTTTGCAGTATAAATATCAAAAGCAATATCTGCTCCATCAATTTCGATGATTCTATCTTTATGAGTCATAATACCTAGAGCATGTTCAGAATCCCAAGAACATGAAAAAAGAAATCCTATATATGGAACATCATCTTTGTATACAGAAGTTATATAAAACGTTGACAACGATAATAAATCAGCAAATCCTTTAATGTCCTTTAAATTTGGCATAAAGTCTTTTTTGTCTTCTTCTGAATAATCGTATATCTCTTGTAATGATGTATATTTCTCTAAAAGAGCAGTTAAAATATTTTCTAAAATTTGTATTTGATTGTCTTTTAAATAATTTATACCATTTAAATGTTTTTTATTGGGCTTACGATAAGTTTCAAAGTCATTTTTTAAAATTTCAAAATAGACTTCTTCATTTTCTTCATTAAAAAATTTTTTCCATTGCTCCAATTCAATGAATAAGCCTTGATCATCATCTTCCTTTTCGTCTTGATTTTGATCTAAATGGCGTGGATTTTCCAAATGCTGATTAAAGAATTCATAACAAAAAGGTGCTCTAGTAAAAATGTAATCTGGATTTTCTGAATAAGATAAATTTAAGTACTCAAGTGCTTTTTCTTCATTTTCACATTCTAAACAACATTGCCCTTTATAATAATTTCTTATATAAACTGGATTTGTTTTAGATGAGGAATGTAAATCGCCAATATTGAGCCATTTCATCATATTTTCAAAATCTTTCGCCCACTTATATTCGTTAGTCATCCTTCCGATTATTATGTAACCTTGATGTATATTATATTTTTCATCATCAGCTTCTTTCCATTTTTCTTCAATAAACTTAATTAGGTCTTGTTTAGTAAGTTTATTGGTTTTTAATAAAAACTTGTCCAAGAAAATACTTATCTCTTCTATTATTCTTACTGCATTTGGCATTTTACTTTTTGCTTTTAAGTTATTAATATGCAAAATTAAAGTAAAGATTTATTGTAGTAAAATATTTACAGTTAAAATATTATAACGAGGTAATCTCATAAAGCGCAATACTCGCAGCTTGAACCACATTCATACTGCTGTTTTTGCCAAACATATTGATATGCACGATTTGATGAGAAAGTTTTAGAAGTTCTTCGGATATTCCGTTGATTTCGCTTCCTATTAAAAGCGCTATTTTTTTATTTTTCGGAATAGAAACTTCTTTTAAAGGTTTGCTATTAGAAGCTATTTCTAGAGCGATAATTTCAAAATCATTATCCAATAGAAAAGATTGAAGTGCAGTAAAATCTTCAATAACAGAATGTGCTACATGAAGATGCGTGCTTCGTGAAGTTTTATTGATTTTACGAGGTGTCAGCGGAATATCTTTTCCGAAAAAGATAATATTTTCAACTCCAAAAGCTTCAGAAATTCGGAACAAAGAACCAATATTCTGCTGAAAGTAAATATGATCGCAAACTAATGTAATGGGAAATGTTTTTCTCTCAAATTGATTTTCTTCGTGAGTCAGCTGCACCTTCTAAAATTTAATTAGTAAAAATATAATTGATAATGTTTGCGCCCATTTTTAAGGCTTTGTCTCTTACGTTTGCAGGGTCATTATGAACTTCGGGATCTTCCCAGCCGTCTCCTAAATCACATTCGTAAGTATAAAGTAAAACAAGCTTATTGTCTATGAAAATTCCAAATGCCTGGGGACGCGTTCCGTCGTGTTCGTGAATTTTCGGCAATCCGTTTGGAAAAGGAAAAGGCTTTTGAAAAATAGGATGATTTGCTGGAATTTCGACTAAACTATTATTTGGGAATATCTTTTTGATTTCTTTTCTAATAAATTGATCCATTCCGTAATTGTCATCAATATGCAGAAAACCGCCAGCAGTAAGATAATTTCTCAAATTTGTTACGTCGGCATCGCTAAAAACTACATTTCCGTGTCCTGTCATGTGTACAAACGGATACGAAAATAAATCTGGATTGCTTGGTTCAACCGTCGAAGGTTTATTTTTGATGCGGGTATTAATATTAGCATTGCAAAAGCTAATTAGGTTAGGCAAAGAAGTAGGATTTGCATACCAATCGCCACCACCGCTGTATTTAAGCAATGCAATTTCTTGTGAAAAAGAAGAGATTGAAAAAAGGAATAATAGGTAAAATATTTTTTTCATGTAAGTTTTAAATATCTTGTTTTCGCATTTTTTGTCATTTCGATGAAGGAGAAATCTTCGCAAGTAACTCCGTAAAGTAAGTTGCCAATCTTTGTCGAGCTTTTAACGAAGATTTCTCCTTCGTCGAAATGATAAGATTGAGGGGATAATTAAACCTCATTAAAAAAAACAACACTATGACAAGCCACAACAGCTGCCGTTTCTGTTCTTAAACGTGTATTTCCTAAAGCTACGGGCTTGTAATTGTTTTCTAATGCCAATGCAATTTCTTTTTCAGAAAAATCGCCTTCGGGACCAATTAAGATCGTAACATCTTCGTTGGGTTTTAAAACCTCTTTCAGCGATTTTTTGTCGGTTTCTTCGCAATGTGCAATTAACTGTAAGCCATTTTGCTTTTGCTTAATGAATTCTTTCAACGAAATAGCTTCATTTAATTTCGGAAGAAATGTTTCGTTGCATTGTTTCATTGCCGAAAGAATGATCTTTTCGAAACGATCACGGTTAATCACTTTTCTTTCAGAACGATCACAGAAAATAGGCGTGATTTCCTGAATTCCAATTTCGGTAGCTTTTTCCAGAAACCATTCAAAACGATCGTTCATTTTAGTTGGCGCAACAGCCAAGTGCAAATGAAGCTTTGGTTTTTCGGCATTCGTAATGTTAAGGACTTCAACAATACATTTATTGTCTGAAGCCAATGTAATCTGAGTTTCAAACAATAGCCCAGAACCATTTGTAACATGCAGAATATCTGCATCTTTTTTTCTAAGGACTTTTATAATATGACGGCTTTCTTCCTTGTCAAAAGAAAAGCTTTCGGTTGTTTCGTCTATATTCGGATTAAAAAATAACTGCATGATTTAAAATTCGATTCTTGCTTTAGAAACTACAGCAGAAGTTTCAAAACGATTAGATAAGTATTTTTGGTATCCTACAATTCCAATCATTGCAGCATTGTCTGTTGTATATTCAAATTTCGGAATAAAAGTTTTCCAGCCGTATTTGCTTTCGGTCTCTTTCAGCGTATTTCTAATTCCTGAATTTGCCGAAACTCCACCGCCAATTGCAATTTGTGTAATTCCGGTTTCTTTTACAGCCAATTTTATTTTATCCATTAAGATTTCAATAATCGTATGCTGAATAGAAGCACAAATATCGTTTAGATTTTCTTCAATAAAATTCGGATTCTGCTGTTTGTTCTTTTGAATGAAATATAAAATAGCTGTTTTTAATCCAGAAAAGCTAAAATCTAATCCCGGAACTTTAGGTTTTGTAAAAGGAAAAGCTTTCGGATTTCCTTCTTTCGCATATTTATCAATCAAAGGTCCGCCAGGATAGGGAAGTCCAAGAATTTTAGCGCTTTTGTCAAATGCTTCGCCTACAGCGTCGTCTGTGGTTTCTCCAATAATTTCCATATCAAAAAAACTATTCACTTTTACAATCTGCGTATGTCCTCCGCTAATGGTTAAAGCTAAAAAAGGAAATTCTGGTTTATCATATCCTTCTTCATCAATAAAATGAGCTAAGATATGAGCATGCATATGATTTACAGCAATTAGCGGCACATTTAAAGCCAATGACAATGATTTACTGAAGGAAGTCCCCACCAATAAAGAGCCCATTAATCCTGGTCCTTGCGTAAACGCGATTGCGCTTAACTGTTCTTTTTGTACATTTGCTTTACGAAGTGCAGCATCTATTACAGGGACAATATTCTGCTGATGTGCTCGGGAAGCCAATTCAGGAACAACACCTCCGTATTGATTATGAATTAATTGATTGGCAACAACATTTGACAATACTTTGTCGTTATGTAAAACCGCGGCAGCAGTATCATCGCATGAACTTTCGATGGCTAGAATAAAAACCTCTGGATTTTGCATATAAAGGCACAAATTTTGAATTATATTTGACAAATCAAACGATTATATTTCTTTGATTTAAGCAGTGCCCCAAAATTAAAGAATTTTTATCAAAAACAGCCGTACTTTGTCTGTTCAAAATAAATTAAAAGAAAACTAAAATTAAAGAAGCTATCAAAAAAGTAAAAAAAATAATATCACGAATCCTAATGGGGTTGCTTTTACTTTTGTTAGCGCTCGCTATCATACTATCTCTTCCTGTCGTTCAGACACAGATTGCCAATTATGTGACCAACTCATTAAACGAAGATTACAAGGTTAATATTAATGTTGAAAAAACGGCAATCAATATTTTTGGCGGAGTAAAATTGAAGAATGTAACGATTTTAGATCATCATAAAAAAACGATGATTTATTCGGATATCATTACTACTGATATTGCCAGTTTTAGCAGACTGTTAGACGGAGATTTAATTTTTGGAGATTTGCGTTTAACAGGTTTGATTTTTAATCTGAAAACCTACAAGGGAGAAGACGAGAACAACATCAATAAGTTTATACAGGCTTTTGAGGTAGAAAATACGCCAAAGAAAAAATCAACAAAACATTTTCTTTTAACTGCTAAAAACGCTTACATCGAAAAAGGAAGGTTTTCTGTTGTCGATGAAAATAAAACTACACCTCAATTTCTGGATTTTACAAAGCTAAATGCCTATATCAGTGAGTTTAAATTGTATGGGCCAGATGTAAATACAAACATTCACCGGTTTTCTTTTATGGATCACCGCGGTTTGTATGTTTCTAATTTTGCGGGAAAATTTAGTTATACTAAAAAACAGATTAAGGTTGAAAATTTGGCTATTAAAACCAAAAGATCTTCTATTTACGGTTTAGCTATTTTAAATTATAAACCGTCAGATTTTCTTGATTTTACAGATAAAGTTCGATTTAATGTTGTGATAGATTCGTCTTCTATTGCAACAAACGATATCCGTTATTTTTATGATGGTTTGGGAAAAAATCAGCATTTTAAACTGAAAACAAAATTAGATGGTCCGTTGAATAATATGACGCTTACCAAGTTAAGATTGAGCGATACAAACGGATCAAAAATTAACGGGACAATCAATTTTAGAAATCTTTTAGGCAGCAAAGAGCAGAAGTTTTCTATGGATGGAAAATTTGATAAACTGCTTTCTAGTTATGATGATTTGGTGATTTTGCTTCCAGGAGTTTTAGGTAAAAAACTTCCGATCGAAATGAAGAAAATTGGTAAGTTTAATATTGTTGGAAAAGCAAAAGTAACGACCACAGAACTAGAAACAGCTTTTAAAATTGCTACCGATATCGGGAACGGACAGGTTGATCTTCATATGAATAATATGGACTTTATTGATCGCGCTTCTTATTCTGGGAATATCATTTTGACGAATTTTGATGTTGGAACTGTTTTAAGCAGAAAAGATATTGGCAGAACTACATTGAATCTTGATGTGGATGGAGTTGGTTTTACCGAAAAATATTTGAATACGGTTATTAAAGGAGATATTGCGAAACTGGATTACAATAAATACACCTACAATAATATAGTAGTAAATGGAAACTTTAAGCTTCCTTATTATAAAGGGCAAATTGCGATAAACGATCCAAACCTGAATTTAAGTTTTGATGGTTTGCTAGATTTGAGCAAAAAAGAGAATCGTTATGATTTTCATATCAACGTTGAAAATTCTGATTTGCGAAAACTTAAGTTGGTCAAAGATTCGATTTCGCGTTTTAAAGGAGATGTTGTCGTTCAATTAACTGGAAATTCTATCGAAAATCTGCAAGGAGACATTTTTATTAATGATGCAGAATACGAAAACCCAAAATCGACTTATGTTTTTGATCAAGTGAATCTGAACTCCAGTTTTGATGCCGATCGTTTGAGAACCATCACGATTAGTTCGAATGATGTGGTTGACGGAAAAATTGTTGGTAAATTCAGATTTGATCAATTGGATAAATTGGTTATGAATTCTGTGGGTAGTTTATATACCAATTACAAGCCTTATAAAGTTAGAAAAGGGCAGTTTTTACGATTTAATTTCCGTGTTTACGATAAAGTGGTTGAAATGCTTTATCCGCAAATTAATATTGATTCCTCTACCGTTGTGCGCGGAAAGATAGATTCGGATTTGCAAGAATTTAAATTTCGTTTCAGATCTAAAAAAATTACCGCAGACAAAAACACCTTTGATAATATCCGTATTAATATAGATAATAAGAACCCGCTTTATAATGCTTATGTCGAATTAGATAGTATTAAGACGCCTTATTATAAAATACGTGATTTCAATTTGATTAATGTTACGGCAAATGATACTCTTTATGTGCGTTCGGAGTTTAAAGGAGGAAATCAGGGTGAGGATTACTTCAATCTAGATTTATACCATACTATAGATAAGAGTAAAAATAATATTATCGGGATCAAGAAATCTGAAATGAAGTTTAAGGATTATATCTGGTACTTAAATGAAGATGCTGAAAAAGATAATCAGATTATAATTGATCAATTTTTTAAAAATTTCACATTTGATAATATCGTTTTATCTCACGAAAACCAAAAAATTGATTTAAATGGAGTTATTAAAGGAACAGATTATAAAGATCTCCAACTGACTTTTGAAGATGTTGATATTAATAAAATTACACCTGTAAATTCCAAATTTGTATTTGATGGTAATTTGAATGGAAATGTTAATTATAAGCAGAATAAAAATGTTTATCAGCCCACGGCATCCATAAAAATCGATCATTTGGTTATGAATAAGACAGAATTGGGTACACTTAATTTTGATATTTCTGGAGATGAAAGCTTTAAAAAGTTTACGGTTAATTCATCGATTCAAAATGGTTTTACGGAATCATTTAGGGCAAACGGAACTTTTGCTGTAGAGAATAAAGAAACAATTATGGATATGAGCCTGAAACTTGAAGGTTTCAATTTGGCTACATTAGGAACTATCGGTGGAGATGTTTTATCGAACGTTCGTGGTTCTGTTTCTGGAAATGCGGCTGTGATTGGGAATTTGAAAAAACCGGAAATTAACGGTCGTTTGTATGTAGAAAAAGCAGGAATGACCATTCCGTACCTCAATACAGATTACGAACTTAGCGATAGAACGGTAATTGATTTAACAAACGAGAAATTCTTGTTCAGGAATAATCAGTTGACAGATACTAAATACAACACAAAAGGTTTGCTGAACGGAAGTATTGAGCATAATAATTTTGGAGATTGGAAATTAGATTTGAATATTACTTCTAAACGATTAGTAGCGCTCGACACAAAGGATAGTGATGATGCGGCCTATTTTGGTACGGCATTTATAAACGGATCGGCCAGCATAAAAGGTCCTGTTGATGCTCTGTTTATTAAGGTAGACGCAAAATCTGAAAAAGGAACCGAGGTTAAGATACCTATTAATAACACGCAAAGTGTTGGAGAAAGCAGCTGGATTCATTTTGTAACACCAAAAGAAAAGTATAATCTAGCCAATGGAATTATAGAAAAAACCAGAGATTATAATGGACTTGAACTAGAATTTGATTTTGATATTACTCCAGATGCCGAAGTAGAAGTTATTCTAGATCGAAATTCTGGTCATGGTATGAAAGGAAAAGGATATGGATCGCTTTTGTTTAAAATTAATACTTTGGGTAAATTTAATATGTGGGGGGATTTCCAGGCATACGAAGGAACTTATAACTTTAAATATGGTGGACTTATCGATAAAAAGTTTACGGTTAAAAAAGGAGGTTCTATTATTTGGGAAGGAAACCCAATGCGTGCCCAACTGAATTTGGAAGCTGTTTATAAAACGCAGGCCAATCCAGCGGTGCTTTTAGATAATACTTCTTCATTCAATAAAAAAGTTCCTGTAGAGGTTGTTATTGGGTTGAGAGGAGATTTGGCTAGTCCAGAACCAAATTTTGACATTCAGTTTCCATCAGTAAGTAATGTTTTAAAATCTGAGATACAGTATAAATTGGATGATAAGGATATTCGTCAGACACAAGCACTTTATTTATTGTCAACGGGTTCGTTTATGAGTACCGATGGATTCAGTCAAGGAGATTTTTCTGGTACATTAACAGAAACGGCTTCGAGTCTACTGGGTGGAATTATCAAATCGGATAATGATAAAGTAAACATCGATTTGAATTATATTGCGGCAGATAGAAGAACAGGACAGGAGGTTGATGGTCAGTTTGTAGCCAATATATCGTCTCAGGTAAATGAACGAATTACTATCAATGGTAAATTGGGAGTTCCTGTTGGAGGTGTAAACGAATCGGCTATTGTGGGAGATATTGAGATTTTGTATCGTGTAAATGAAGATGGCACGATGAACCTTCGCTTATTCAATAAAGAAAATGATATTAATTATATAGGGCAAGGAATTGGTTATACGCAAGGAGTCGGTATTTCGTACGAAGTAGATTTTGATACCTTTAGCGAGCTTGTCAATAAGCTGTTTAAAAGCCATAAAATTGAAAAAGCAGTAAAAGGTTCTTCTGCCGATCAAATGCAGGATTCTTATTTAAATCCGGATTATATGAATTTTACAAGTAAAAAAGATTCGGAGAAAAATAAAAAGAAAGCAAAAGAAGACGAGGAGAAAAGAAAGAAAGAAGAAGAAAAGAAGAAAAAGGAACAGTCGCAAACACAAACTCCAAATAATAACAATCAGGGGCTGATTCCAGACAACGATTATTAACACTTTGTTAAAAATAGACATTTATAAAACCATTATTCTCGATAATGGTTTTTTTTGTGCTAAATTTAGGCGCTCTAATAGAATTTTCCAAGTGAGCGGGAAATTCTGATTTTTATAACACTTCATCAGGGTATTGTTAATTTTGACGATTTAATTAAAAAAATACGGTTTTATTATTTTTAATGAAATTTTTTCCTAGAAAAAACTTATTAACGAAAACGTTTGAATTTAACAGATTTTATTAATTTATGATAATCGTAACCCGAAAAGTGCTGAATGTTTGCTAATTTTACACTTTAATACTTAAATAATGCCAAAAACAATAAAAAAAGTAGGTGTTCTTACCTCAGGAGGAGATTCACCTGGAATGAATGCTGCAATACGATCAGTTGTTCGAACTTGCGCATACCATAATATAGAATGCATCGGAATTTATAGAGGGTATCAAGGAATGATTGAAGGAGACTTCAAGGAGATGGGACCACGAAGCGTAAATAATATTGTAAACAAAGGTGGAACGATCTTAAAATCGGCTCGTTCAGTTGAGTTTAGAACCCCTGAAGGTAGAAAGAAGGCACACGAAAACCTAGTTAAGGCTGGTGTAGATGCTTTAGTTGTTATTGGCGGTGATGGTAGTTTTACTGGAGGATTAATTTTTAATTCAGAATTCGATTTCCCAATAATGGGAATTCCTGGTACAATTGACAATGATATTTATGGTACAAGTTTTACTTTAGGGTACGACACGGCTTTAAATACTGTTGTAGACTGTATCGATAAAATTAGAGATACTGCGAGTTCTCATAACCGTCTTTTCTTTGTAGAGGTTATGGGTAGAGATGCGGGTCATATTGCTCTTAACGCTGGTATTGGTGCAGGAGCAGAAGAAATTCTTATTCCTGAAGAAGATTTAGGTTTAGATCGTCTTTTAGATTCACTTCAAAAAAGTAAAGCATCAGGAAAATCATCTAGTATTGTTGTAATTGCTGAAGGAGATAAAATTGGTAAAAACGTATTCGAATTAAAAGATTATGTTGAAGCTAATTTACCAGAATATGATGTACGTGTTTCTGTATTAGGACACATGCAGCGTGGTGGTTCGCCATCTTGTTTTGACCGTGTTTTGGCAAGCCGTTTAGGAGTTAAAGCAGTTGAATCTTTAATTGAAGGAAAATCGAACTATATGGTTGGACTTCGTGAAGATAAAGTGATCTTAACGCCGCTTGAGCAAGCTATCAAAGGTAAATCAGAAATTGATAGAGAATTATTAAGAGTGTCTGACATCATGTCGACATAACCAATATAAAGTTTAAAAAAAGAGAGAGAAGTTTATTGTGAGGAAATTAGACTTTGAATTAGTGTAATAAAAACAAAAGCAAAAAATTTAGTAAAATGTCAAAAGTAAAATTAGGAATAAACGGATTTGGACGTATCGGAAGAATCGTTTTTAGAGAGTCTTTCAATAGAGATAATGTAGAAGTTGTTGCAATCAATGACTTGTTAGACGTAGACCACTTAGCTTATTTATTAAAATATGATTCAGTTCACGGTCGTTTCAACGGAACTGTAGAAGTTAAAGAAGGAAAACTATATGTAAACGGAAGAAACATCCGTATCACTGCAGAAAGAAATCCTGCTGACTTAAAATGGAACGAAGTTGATGTAGATGTAGTAGCTGAATGTACTGGTATCTTCACAACTATCGAAACTGCAAGCGAGCACTTAAAAGGTGGAGCTAAGAAAGTTATCATTTCTGCTCCTTCTGCTGATGCTCCAATGTTTGTAATGGGAGTAAACCACGAAACTGCAAAAGCTTCTGATTTAGTTGTTTCTAACGCTTCTTGTACTACAAACTGTTTAGCTCCATTAGCTAAAGTTATCCACGATAATTTCGAAATCGTTGAAGGTTTAATGACTACTGTTCACGCAACTACTTCAACTCAAATGACAGCTGACGGACCTTCTAGAAAAGACTGGAGAGGTGGACGTGCTGCTGCAATCAACATCATTCCTTCTTCAACAGGTGCTGCTAAAGCGGTTGGAAAAGTTATCCCATCTTTGAATGGAAAATTAACTGGAATGTCTTTCCGTGTACCTACTGCTGACGTTTCTGTTGTAGATTTAACTGTAAAAGTGGCTAAAGAAACTACTTACGAAGAAATCTTAGCTGTATTGAAAAAAGCTTCAGAAAACGAAATGAAAGGTATCTTAGGATATACTGAGGATGCAGTTGTTTCTCAAGATTTTATCTCAGATAAAAGAACTTCTATCGTTGATGCTGGTGCAGGAATCGGTTTAAATTCGACTTTCTTCAAATTAGTTTCTTGGTATGACAATGAGTACGGATACTCAAGCAAATTAATCGATTTATCTGTACATATTGCAGGTTTAAAATAATAATATATATTTTTGCAAAATCCCGTTACTTTACAATAACGGGATTTTCTTATTTTGTTACTTCTATAATTAATGTAAAAAGTACACTTTTGAATTAAGAATAGAGAAACCTAATTCCAAAAACTAAACAAATGAAATTAATAGTTGACAGTGGATCTACTAAAGCCGATTGGATTGCGATAGATGATAATGGAAAAGTATTATTCACAACACAAACTTTAGGATTAAATCCTGAAATTCTAGACGAGCCAGAAATTATCGAAAGATTAAATGACCGTTTTGATATCTTACAAAATAAAAAAAATGCTACACATTTATTCTTTTATGGTGCCGGATGTGGTACAGATAGAATGAAAGAGTGGTTAAAAAGAATTTTTCAAGAATATTTTTCTAACGCCATTGTAGACGTTCAAGAAGATACTTATGCAGCTGTTTACGCAACAACTCCAAAAGGAGAAGAGGCAATAGTTTCAATCTTAGGAACAGGTTCTAACTGCAGTTATTTTGATGGAAAAGTATTGCATCAAAAAGTACAATCATTAGGATACATTGTTATGGATGATTGTAGTGGTAATGTTTTTGGAAAAGAATTAATTAGAAAATACTATTTTAATAAAATGCCTAAAGAATTGGCTGTTGAACTTGAAAAAGAGTACGACGTTGATCCAGATTTTATTAAAAACAAATTATATAAAGAACCAAACCCGAATGCTTATTTAGCTACTTACGCTAAATTTTTAATTAAGCATAAAGACACTGAGTTCTGCAGAAAAATCATCTTCAAAGGAATGAAGTCTTTCGTTAAGAATTACATCAAACAATTTGATAACTGCAAAGAAGTTCCAGTACATTTTGTTGGTTCTATCGCATTTTACTTGAAAGACGAATTGCAAGAGACATTTAATAAATATGAACTTCAATTAGGTAATGTTTTAAGAAGACCTATTGATGGATTAATTGCTTACCATGTCGCTAATCAATAGTTCTGGTTTTATGGAAATTGCCATTATTGCTCATGATGGAAAAAAAGCGGATTTAATTGATTTCTTAATCAAAAATGAAGCTGTTTTGCATAATGAAAAGATAAGGCTTATTGGTACTGGTACTACGGGAGGAAAAGCAGAAGCTGCGGGATTTAAAACTCAAAGAATGCTATCTGGACCTCTTGGAGGCGATGCGCAAATTGCAGGAAGAGTAGCAGAAGGAATTACGCAGATGGTTTTCTTTTTTAAAGATCCTTTATCGAGCCATCCGCATGAAGCAGATATTAATATGCTAATTCGTGTTTGCGATGTGCATAATGTGCCGCTGGCAACCAATGAAGCAACGGCACAATTATTATTAGATGCTATTGCACAGCGATTATAGAAATTTCTACATTAACATTTTTTGGCAAACAAGCCACTTGAACCGTTTCACGAGCTGGAGCGGTTTTTTCGTTAAAATAAGAACCGTAAACCGTGTTTATTGCTCCAAAGTTATTCATGTCCATGATGAAAATAGTTGACTTAACAACATTTTCAAATGTCATACCTGCAGCTTCAAGAATAGCGGCAATGTTTTGCATCACTTGATGTGTTTCATCATTAATATTGTCTGTAATCAATTCTCCTGACTCAGGATTGATTGCAATTTGTCCAGAAGCATAAAGTGTGTTTCCAGATAAAACGGCTTGATTATAAGGCCCGATTGGAGCCGGAGCTTTCTCGGTGAAAATGATCTTTTTCATAATAAAATTATTTTGATTCGAAAGTATTTTATCTATTTGAAACGCTTCGTTTGTTCCATTTGATATCGCTAAGCATACCAGATTTAATTCCGATGAAGAAGTTCCAGTTAGAGTTTGTACCCAAAGGCTGCCAGTTAAAGGCCATTCTCCAGCTTAATAAATCTCTTTCAAAACGGAATTGTGTAAAGGTAACTCCTTTTTGTACAAAATCGTATCCTGTAGAAACTCCAGCTTTCCATTTAGGGGTAAGATCGGTATTGATGGAAATCATAAGAGAGTTTCCAGAAATAGTGCTTTCTCGTTTGATGTTTGAATAGGTTAACGAATAGGCAAGTGTCATGTCCCACGGAACTTTCGAATTGAAGAATTCTGTGATTACATCATCTTTTTCGGGTTCATTGGCAAACTGACTGTTACGGCTGTCATTTAAGTCGGTATTGGTACCAAATAAGTCATCGCTTCGACCTCCGTTTCGTTGACTCTGTGTGTTTTGTTCTTTTTCTTTTCCGCTTCCTTTATTCGAGAATGAGTAGTTTACAGTTACGTTTGCACTTGTCATTCTGAATAAACTTCCGCCATTGTCAATGTTGAATTTGTCAATTTTGTTACCACCATTATCAATCGCGTAAGGATCTAATGTTGCACCAAAGTTCATATTCATTTTATTGTCAAAAAATTGTGTTCCACCACTAACTAATACAGGCTGCCATCCAAATGTTGATTTTCCGTCAGCATTAAAATTATAGCTTGTGCTAAAGTTTAAGTTGTTTAACAGCATTATTTTTTTAGGTTCTGTTTTTGTGCTGTCTCGATCTCTTACTTTAGCTTCAAAAGTATTACTCAAAGCAAAACCAACAATGTTTGAATTGTCTTTTCCTGGCGATCCATATATTCCGCTTTCAAATCGCGTGTACTCAGAAGTAATTCTACCAGAAGCATCGACAGCATACGTATCGTAGTATTTTTCAAAACTAGGAGTATAGGCATAAGTTACACTCGGACGCATTACGTGTCGAATAGATTGGATTCTTTTATCGTCTCCAAAATTAAAAGTTCCGTAAATCGTCGTACCTAAATTAGTGCTGAAATTGTATGTTCTAAACGAGTCAAAACCATTTACGGTTTTGTTAACTGTTTGTCCTTCTGTAGGGTCGTAAACTTTTTGAATCGTTTTATTGACCCATGTTTCTTGATAAGTTGTAGAAGCTCCAGCACTAAAATATTTGAAGATTTTAAAGTTGGTGCTTAACGGAATAGTCTGTTGTAAACCTAATTGTGCATCGTCAAACATTTGTGGTTTGAAAAACAGCGAATCTTTGGTTTTGAAATAGTTTTTACCGCTTACATTGTACTGTAAGTTGATATTTTTGATTAATCCTTTTTTAACCCCATTTTTTCCAACAAAAGGATAGATACGGTCAATACTTCCTTGTAAAGACGGAAGTGTCATAATAATGTCTTCTGTTTGTGTATTTTGACTATGAGTTGCAGATAGCGCAATACGGGAACCTGGGATCGTATTAAATGTTTTATTATACGAAATAGATGAGCTTAATGTGTTATTTAAGTTCGATCCAATATTGGCTTGGTTGATAGACTGTTTGAAGTACTTACTACTACCCATGTTGACAGAAGCAGAGAAAGTAGAATTAGGGTTCGATTTTGTGTCTTTAGAATGTGACCACTGAATATTGTAGATGCTTTGTTTTGAATAATCAGGATAACCGCGTTCGCTGCTAATTAAATTTTCAAAACGAATGTTCACATTTCCTCGATACTTATATCTTGTCGCATATGCAGATTCAAATCGCATGGCGTAACTTCCGTTGGTATAATAATCACCAAGTACGGTTAAATCGTAATTATCACTTAAAGCAAAGTAGTAACCTCCATTTTGCAATGAAAATCCACGTGTATTAGAATCGTTGTAACTCGGGATGATAATACCCGATACGCTTTTTTCCTTGCTTAAAGGGAAAAAACCGTAAGGTAATGCAAGTGGAGTAGGAACATCGGCAATTACCATTTGCGTTAAGCCTGCAACAATTTTTTTACCAGGTACAAACTTAATTCTACTCGTTTGGAAATAGTATTCAGGATGGTCAATATCTTGAGCAGTTGTAATACGTGCACCTTTTAAAAAGTATACAGAGTCGTTTTCTTTTTTAGTTACAGAAGCCTTAATGTTTAATTCGCCTTGTTTTGTTCTTGAATTATAAATTAAAGCCTTTTTTGTTTTAAAATTAAAGCGAATAGAATCTGGTTGCACTTCGCTTGATCCCTGTTTAAAGTTAGGATATTGAGTTAATACTCCAGCAGAATCTTTAATTCTTCCGGCATAAACTTCGTCTTTTTCATAATTAAGAACAATTATACCCGATTTTAATTCGACATCTTTGTAGTATAATTCCGCTTCATTATATAAGGTGATCAGCTTTTTTTTCTGATCAATTTTAGCATAGTCTTTTGCTTTGTATCTTACTTTTCCATCCAAAAAAGTCTTTTTTGGTTTAACTGTATCTAGTTTTATGGTGTCTGTAATGGCAGGATTTTCTTTATCTGTTTGTTTTACAGCAGGTAAAGGCTTTTTTTTGTTTTTTATTTCTTGCGAGTATAAATTACCACAACCTATAGTTAGGAAAAATGATATTAAAACGATATTAAATAAGTTTGTGTGCAAAGGTTTAAATGCTATTTTTGTAAAATTATGGCTTGTTTTTTGACATGTCAAACTTACATATAATTTTTTGGCAAAAATAATCAATTCTAAAAATTATAACAGCTGCATTTTATTAAAATTAACTTTTAGATTTATGAATAGAATTAACAAATTTAAGGTAATATTTACTTTATTTCTAATAATATCGTCCTTTTATGCTCACAGTCAGTCAAATGTGTTTAAGGTAACACTTGACGCGGGGCACGGAGATCATGACTTCGGAGCGGTTTATAGCGGACGAATTGAAAAGAATATTGCTTTAGCTATTGTTTTGAAAGTGGGGAAGATTTTAGAGCTTAATCCTAATGTTAATGTAATTTATACTCGTAAAACAGATGTTTTTATAGATTTAGTTGAAAGAGCTAATATCGCTAACCGTGCAAATTCGAACATTTTTGTTTCTATTCACTGTAATGCAAATAAAAATACGGCTGCCGACGGAACAGAAACTTATGTAATGGGTTTAAGTAAAGTAGCCTCAAACCTTGAAGCGGCGAAAAAAGAGAACTCTGTAATTACATTAGAGAAAGACTACAAGCGTAAATATGAAGGTTTCGATCCTAACTCGCCAGAGTCCATGATTGGTATGACTTTGATGCAGGAAGAATATTTAGATAATAGTATTACACTTGCGACTAAAATCGAGGAAAATTTTGAAAAATTAGGAAAAAAACTTCGTCACGGAGGAGTGAAGCAAGCTCCTTTTATGGTACTTCATAAAGCTTATATGCCAAGAGTTTTGGTTGAAACAGGATTTGTGTCGAACCCAACAGAAGGAAATATCCTGAATTCTGAAGAAGGCCAAGATGATATTGCAAGAGCAATTGCAGAAGCTATTTTAAGTTATAAACGTGAATATTTTGGGACAGGAGCGGAAGCTCCTGAGAGTCGGCCCGTAAGAGATACTACGCCTGCAAAACCAAAAACAACTACTCCGGTTGCAGTAGCAAAGAATGCTCCAAAAGGAACATTTTTTAAAGTACAGCTTATTGCAAGTATCAAAAAAACACCTTTAGAGCCTAAAAATTTTAAAGGATTGAAAAATGTAACAATGGTGTACGAAAATAATATTTATAAATATTTCTACGAAGAAACTCCAAGTTACGAAACCGCTCAAAAATATCTGCAAGAAGCTAAAGGTAAAGGATATGGCGCAGCATTTTTAGTGGCAACTAAAGATGGAGAAAAAATCAGTATTCAGGACGCGATTAAATAATAAGCGCAAGTTCGAATATTTATATTAATTTTGTACAAACACTTAGAATTTTGAAACTAACAAGAGAAATTAAAACGGCTATTTTAGTCATCGTATCTATTTTATTATTTATCTGGGGATATAGTTTTTTAAAAGGTAGAGATCTTTTTACTAATTATACTGTCTTATATGCTGAATATGATAATGTTGAGGATTTATCACCATCAGCTCCAGTAACACTAAATGGACTTGCAATTGGTAAAGTAAGTAAAATTACAATTGATGAAGTAACAGGTAAATTACTAGTTGAACTTCAGCTTAAAACAGATTTCCCAATTACTAAAAGCAGTACAGCGGCAATTTATTCTCCAAGTTTAATTGCAGGAAAACAAATTAAAATCATTCCGAATTTTGCTGACAAAGAATTGGCTGAAGACGGACAGAAATTAACTTCTACTGTTGAATTAGGTTTGACAGAATCATTAGGAGGAAAAATTGAACCAATTCAGCAAAAGCTTGATAAAATGCTTTTGAATATTGATAATTTGGTTACAGGATTAAACAATACTTTAGATAAGAATACTCAAGAAAATCTAAAGAAAACAATTGCTGAATTAAGTCAGACAATGCAACAATTTCATAAAGCATCTGGAAGTCTTAACAATATCTTGGATACAAATAAAGGACAGATTAATGGAATGGTTACAAACTTCAATAAAATGTCTGGTAACTTCAATAAGATTTCAGATTCATTAAATAAAGCAGATTTAGGTAAAACAGTTCGCAATTTGAACCAAACTTTAGCTAAAGTTGATGTTTTAATGAACAACTTGAATTCTGGAAAAGGTACAGCAGGAAAAATACTTAACGATGAGGCTTTGTATAATAACCTGACTAAAACTTCAAAAGAGCTTGAATTGTTATTGCAAGATCTTCGTCTTTATCCAACCCGTTACGTAAACGTTTCTCTTTTTGGAAAGAAAAATAAACCATACGTAGCGCCAACAGAAGAAACAAACTCAACAGATAAAAAATAATTATAAATGAGTTATTTAGATAATATTTTATTCGCAGTACTTCTTATAGTAGGTTTCGGTTTTTTTGCAGCGAGCGTAAAAAAAATCATCCGAAATATTAATTTGGGAGTCGATGTAGATCGAAAAGATAATCCTAAAGCTCGTTGGAAAAACATGGCATTGATTGCTCTTGGGCAATCAAAAATGGTGAGACGCCCTGTTGCAGGAATCCTTCATATTTTTGTATATGTAGGTTTCATAATAATTAATATCGAATTATTAGAGATTATTATTGATGGACTTTTTGGAACACATAGAGTTTTTGCGCCTTATTTAGGTGTGGTCTATGATGTTTTAATTGCTTCATTTGAAATATTGGCAATACTTGTAATTTTTGCTGTTACGGTATTTTGGCTAAGAAGAAACTTTATTAGATTAAAGCGTTTTATACATTCTGATTTAACTGGTTTTCCAAAAAGTGATGCCAATTACATCTTGTACTTTGAAACTGTTTTAATGATTTTGTTTTTATTGATGAATGCTTCAGATTTGCATTTGCAAAATGTTCCAGGCGGATATTCTCATTTTCATAAAGCAGGAAGTTATCCAATAAGTCAATTTATTGCGCCAATTTTTAATGGTACATCTAATGAAACAGTTGGATTGTTATTTGAAGTTTTCTGGTGGTTGCATATTGCGGGTATTTTAGTTTTTATGAACTATTTATACTTTTCAAAACACTTGCATATTCTTTTGGCTTTCCCGAATACGTATTTTGCAAACTTAAAACCAGAAGGGCAATTTGACAATTTAGCTTCTGTTACAAAAGAGGTGAAATTAATGATGGATCCAAATGCTGATCCGTTTGCGGCAGCTCCGGTTGATGAAAACGCTGCTCCGAGTAAATTTGGTGCAAGCGATGTTCAGGATTTAAACTGGGTTCAGTTATTAAATGCTTATACATGTACAGAATGCGGGCGTTGTACTTCTTCTTGTCCTGCAAATCAAACCGGTAAAAAATTGTCTCCACGTAAAATTATGATGGATACAAGAGATCGTTTGACTGAAGTTGGTAAAAATATTGATGCTAATAAAGGTGTCTTTGTTCCAGATAACAAAACATTATTAAACGATTATATCACGCCAGAAGAATTATGGGCTTGTACTTCTTGTAATGCTTGTGTTGAGGAATGTCCTGTAAATATTAGTCCGTTGTCTATTATTATGGATATGCGTCGTTATTTGGTGATGGAACAAAGTGCTGCTCCAATGTCATTGAATGCAATGATGACTAATATTGAAAATAACGGTGCACCTTGGCAATACAGCCAGCAAGACCGTTTAAATTGGAAAAACGAGAATTAAAATTTATTGTTTAATCGGTTAGTTCTTTAACCGTTTAATCGATTTTAAAATAATATTTCGGTTTTACAGAATTGTCATTTCGCTTTTAGCGATTAAACAATTTCACGATTAACCGATTAAACAAAAGTGAGAGAAATGTCAGAAAATTTAGTAGTACCAACAATGGCAGAAATGCTTGCCGAAGGAAAACAGCCAGAGGTTTTGTTTTGGGTAGGTTGCGCAGGAAGTTTTGATGATAGAGCAAAAAAAATTACTAAAGCATTTGTACGAATCTTAAATCGTACCAATGTTTCTTTTGCAGTTTTAGGTACAGAAGAGAGTTGTACTGGAGATCCTGCAAAAAGAGCTGGAAATGAATTTTTGTTTCAAATGCAAGCCATGATGAATATCGAGGTTTTGAATGCTTATGAAGCTAAAAAAATCGTTACGGCTTGTCCGCATTGTTTTAATACATTGAAAAATGAATATCCAGAATTAGGAGGTAATTACGAAGTTATTCATCACACAGAATTCTTAAAATCATTAATTGATGACGGAAGATTAACTGTTGAAGGCGGACAATTTAAAGGTAAAAAAATTACGTTCCACGATCCTTGTTATTTAGGTAGAGCCAATAAAGTTTACGAAGCACCGAGAGATTTAATTCAGAAATTGGACGTAGAATTAGTTGAAATGAAACGTTCTAAAGCAAATGGATTATGCTGTGGAGCAGGTGGAGCACAAATGTTTAAAGATGCTGAACCTGGAAATAAAGAAGTAAATGTTCTTCGTACAGAAGATGCATTAGAAGTAAAACCAGACATTATTGCTGCGGGTTGTCCGTTCTGTAATACAATGTTAACGGATGGAATTAAACATGCTCATAAAGAGGGTGAGGTAAAAGTTATGGACGTTGCTGAGTTAATTGCAAATGCACAGGATTTGTAATCTGAGGTTCTAAGTTACTAAGATGCTAAGATTCTAAGATTCTAAGATTGAATCTTAAAAATCTAAAATCAACAATCTAAAATCTAAAATTAAAAATGTATATACCTTTTGAAAATTTACCAGGTGAGTCTAGAGTTTGGATTTACCAGTCGAACAGAAAATTTTCTGAGGAAGAGTTTTCTGAAATCGAAACAGATTTAAAAGCTTTTGTAGAACAATGGGCTGCACACGGCACAAGTCTAGAAGCTTCGTTTTTATTAAAATACAACCGATTTATTATATTGGCAGTAAATCAAGATGTTCAAGCCGCTACAGGTTGTTCTATTGATAGTTCTGTTGAATTTATTCAAAGTCTAGAGAAAAAGTACAACGTTGATTTATTGGATAAAATGAATGTTACTTTTAAACTTGGAGAGCATATTGCACATAAACCATTAATTGATTTCAAGAAAATGGTAAAAGATAAATCAGTTTCTGAGAATACAATTGTTTTCAATAATTTGGTAAACAATATCGAAGAGTTTAATGAGTCGTGGGAAGTTCCTGCAGCCGATAGCTGGCACAGCAGATTTTTCTAAGAGAAAATATTGATAATAGAAAAGGCGTAAAATTTATATTTTACGCCTTTCTTTTTTATAGGATTATAAATGTTAATTCATTATTATTGTTTGTGTAAATTCTAAAAGTATAATTTAAATTTTATGAAAGAAGAAATTAAGGTTGTTGCGGGTATTTCGGCTAAATCAAGTTTGAAATGGTTAGTTATAATGATAATCGGAAATTTGTTTACGTTGATCCTTTTTTTAATCATTCTTTTTCAAAATGCTGATTTTGCTGGCGGCGGACATGGAAATGCTTACGCTTTTTTGTCGGGATTATTTTTAAATAATATTTACGGATTTATTTTACTTGCTGGAGCTCCAGTTTTTGCTATTTTGTATTTTTTGATTGCAAATAAAGCTGCGATTCAGCAGATGATTTATCTGACTTGGAAAAATAAAGTATTTGCCAGTTATATAGATTCTAAAGTTGTCTTTCTGGTTGATAAATTAACAGCTTCAAACAATTGGTCGAGCGCGGTTTCTAATAAAGCGTTGTTGAAAATGCAACTTTTAGAAGCAAACAGAAATGATAAAGAAAGTTCTAAAATCAAAAAGAAAGTGATTAATTATTTGTTTCAAAAGATAAATCTGGATGATGTTGATTTTAGCGACAAAGATTTAAAACTATCTGAAGTAGTTTCGGTAAAATTAAATCAATTTATTTCTGAAACTGTTGAACCTTCATTATTGTTTTTTTGGCTGTTATTATTAATTCAAATCGTTTTGTTTGTTGCTGCGCAGTTTTAAAACGGTGTTTTGAAAACAAAAGGTCTAATCTAGCCCCGATGGGAGTGATATACTTTTATGCCGGTGTTCGGCATAAAAGATATAACGGACAGCGGGAGTGTGGTTCTTTTAACCGATATTGTGCTGCTCCTAAAAATATTTATCAACCAGTATTAATCTAATTTTGTCAAAAATCTAACAATTTAAACGGTTAATTAAACGCTATTTTTGAGTATTTTCGTAGAATTAAATTTTATACATGAAAATAGCAATTGTCTGTTATCCTACTTTTGGAGGTAGTGGTGTAGTAGCTACTGAGTTAGGTCTCGAATTGGCCAGAAGAGGACACGAAATACATTTTATTACATATAGCCAGCCAGTGAGATTGGCACTTTTGAATCCGAATGTTCATTATCACGAAGTAAACGTTCCGGAATATCCTTTGTTTCATTATCAGCCCTACGAATTAGCGTTGTCTAGTAAATTGGTTGATATGGTGAAATTGTACAAAATTGAGCTTCTGCACGTGCATTATGCCATTCCGCATGCTTATGCAGGTTATATGGCAAAACAAATGCTTAAGAATGAAGGAATTAATCTCCCGATGATTACAACACTTCACGGTACCGATATTACGCTTGTTGGAAATCATCCTTTTTATAAGCCTGCGGTGACTTTTAGTATTAATAAATCAGATTATGTGACTTCGGTTTCGCAGAGTTTGAAAGATGATACGTTGAAATTGTTCAAAATCAAAAATAAAATTAAGGTGATTCCGAATTTTATTGAATTGGACAAAGTCAAAAAAGATCCAAATGCGCCTTGTCACCGTTATGTAATGGCGAATGAGAATGAGCGTATTATTACTCATATTAGTAACTTTAGAAAAGTAAAACGTATTCCAGATATTATTAAGATTTTCTATAACGTTCAGAAAGAAATTCCAGCTAAATTGATGATGGTTGGAGATGGCCCTGAGAAGGAAAAAGCTGAGATTTTATGTCAGGAATTGGGGATTTTAGACAAAGTGATTTTCTTTGGGAATAGCCATGAAATTGATAAAATCTTATGCATGACGGATTTATTTTTACTGCCTTCAGAAACTGAAAGTTTTGGTTTGGCGGCTTTGGAAGCAATGGCATGTGGTGTTCCGGTAATTTCAAGTAATTCTGGAGGTTTGCCTGAAGTAAATTTTGATGGTTTTTCTGGATACTTAAGCAATGTCGGAAACGTTGAAGAAATGGCACAAAATGCATTGAAGATCTTAAAAGACGATGCGGTTTTAAGTCAGTTTAAGGCAAATGCTCTAGAAGTGGCTAGAAAATTTGACATTAAAAACATTTTGCCTAAATATGAAGCTTTATATCAGAAAGCAGTTGATGATTACAAATTGGAGAAGCACTAATTTAAAAGAATAAGATGAAAAAAGTAATTTCTGTTTTAGCGATTTTTGTTTTGATTTCGTGCGGAGTAAAGAAGGTTGGAAGTTCAAATGCGGCATTGTACGAAGTTTTAACAACTCAATCTGATGGCGGTGGAAATATCAAGTTTTTTGAAATTTTGACCGAGCCAAATGAAATCAAAATGCTTGAAAATGATCCGCTTTTGGCGCATAAGATGAAGGATCCCGATATTCAGGATTACAATTATGTGATTCTAAATATGGGCGAAAAAAATACAAGCGGTTATTCTATTGATGTTGAAAAAGTAGAAGAAACAGATAAAAATATCATTATCACTGTAAAAGAAAATAGTCCAGCAAAAGATGCCATGACTATGCAGGTGATTTCATATCCTTATACGGTGGTGAAAATTCATTCTAAAAAAGAGATTATTATTAAGTAAAATATGTAAGGTCTGGGCTTCGACTCCGCTCAGCCTGACATTGATTGTTTCTTAGGAAGCGATTTCAAAGTTTGTCAGGCTGAGCGGAGTCGAAGCCTTTTTTTAGGCTAGAACTCTTCGATACAGTCTCAAACAAAAAAATAAAAAAAAACCTGTCGCTTTTAAACGACAGGTTTCTTCTTACAATTATTTTTTAATTTTAATTTAGAATCTAAATTTAACGCCTAAACCAACGTCAAATCCAAAATTGTCATCATCATAGTAACCTGAACCAATTTCTGGTCTTGCGTCCAATGATAGGGTAAGTGGCACTTCTTTAAATCTATATTCTATACCGATATCTCCAGCTGCAAAAACATAAGTTCCGCTATCACTGTATCTGTAATTGTTGTTGTAGTAATCGTGATCCCAAGCAGCTAGTCCTCCTCCGACACCAGCATACCAGTTAAAACCTCCGTCGATGTTCCAAACCCATTGGTAAAGGGCAACTCCTTTTATGGCGTCTACATCACTGCTGTTTCTCCATCCTAAATCGAATTCAAGTCTGTTTTTTTGATTTAATCCTAATTGGTACGATATTTCTCCTCCAAATCCGTTGTTGTCTCCCAGACGTAATCCTAAAGCGTGTTTCGAAATTTCTTGTGATTGAGCCGTAAATGCTAAACCAAGAAGCATAAGGGCAGATAAAAGTATCTTTTTCATAAAAATGGTTAATTAATTTTTTTCAAATGTATTATATCAGTCAAATAGAGAACGTATAATATTTTTGAAAATTGTTATATAATTTTCATTTTTAGGAATTCCGACCGTTAAAATTCTTAAAAAACTGCTTCTGAGGTCTTTATTTAAGGATTATTGAAGAAATGAGCTGAGAAGTGATTAGATCTTCCATTTCTAAAAGATTTTCTTCTTCAGCAAAATTACTAGCCTTGTAAGAGAACAGTTTCCAGCGTTTTTTATGGTATTCCAGAGCCGTTAAGTTTTCTACCCAATCACCAGAATTTAGGTATAAAGTAGAACCGTATTTATTTTCTTTGGTCATTATTTTTGGTTCATGAATATGTCCGCAGATAACATAATCGTAATTCTTTTCAATGGCTAGATCGGTTGCTGTGGTTTCAAAATCAGAAATAAATTTTACTGCTTTTTTAACGCTGGCTTTTATTTTTTTAGAAAAAGAATAAGGTTCGCGTCCTAATTTTGCCAGACACCAATTTGCAAATCGATTTGTTAGAATTAGATAATCGTAACCCAATCCGCCTAATTTTGCAATCCATTTTGAATGCTGAACCGAGGCGTCAAACACGTCTCCGTGAAAAATCCAGGCTTTTTTGTCGTCTAATTCTAAAACTAATTTATCAACTAGAGCAAAATTTCCCATGTTCATATCACTGAATTTTCGAAGGATCTCGTCGTGATTTCCAGTAATATAGTAAACTTTTGTTCCTTTAGAAGCCATTCCTATAATGCGCTGAATCACTCGTAAATGTGCTTTTGGGAAATACGATTTACGAAACTGCCAAGCATCAATTATATCGCCGTTTAAAACTAAAGTTTTGGGTTTAATGCTTGAAAGATAGTTGTTTAGTTCTTTAGCGTGACTTCCGTAAGTTCCTAAATGGACATCAGAAAGAATGACCAATTCGACATTTCTTTTTTTCAATTTTTCTTGATTTGAAGTTTTACAAATGAAAGAAAATTTGTGAAATTTAATTTTATTAAAAGGTTACCAAAAAGAGGGTAATTTTACCAAATTGTGATTTTTATCCCATTTAATGTTTCGTTAATAATACCAGTTTTAAATTTTTTAATTTAATTCATAAAACTTACATTTGCTCAAAACAAAACACAATGGCAGGAAATAGCTTCGGCACACTATATAAAGTAACTACATTTGGAGAATCTCACGGTGAAGCTTTAGGCGGAATTATTGACGGATGTCCTCCGGGAATACAATTAGATTTTGAAGCAATTGAATTAGATATGGCTCGTAGAAAACCAGGTCAATCGGCAATTGTTACACAAAGAAAAGAGCCAGATGCGGTTCAGTTTCTATCAGGAATATTTGAAGGAAAAACGACTGGAACTCCAATCGGTTTCATTATTCCAAACACCAATCAAAAATCAGACGATTACTCTCATATAAAAGATAATTACAGACCAAGCCATGCTGATTATGTTTACGATCAGAAATATGGTTTCCGCGATTATCGTGGTGGCGGAAGAAGTTCTGCAAGAGAAACAGCAAGTAGAGTAGTAGCAGGTGCAATTGCAAAGCAAATGTTGCCAGAAATTAAAATCAATGCCTATGTTTCTTCTGTTGGTCCAATTCACTTAGAAACACCATACCAAGAATTAGATTTTTCAAAAATTGAAAGCAATCCAGTACGTTGTCCAGATGAAAAATCTGCAGCGACTATGGAAGAATATATTCGAGAGATCCGCAAACAGGGAGACACTGTTGGAGGTGTTGTGAGTTGTGTAATTCAAAATGTTCCAGTTGGTTTAGGAGAACCAGTATTTGATAAACTTCATGCAGAATTAGGAAAGGCAATGCTTTCTATTAATGCAGTAAAAGGTTTTGAGTACGGAAGTGGTTTTTCTGGATCTGAAATGAAAGGAAGCGAGCATAACGATTTATACAATCCTGACGGAACTACAAAAACAAATTTATCAGGCGGAATTCAAGGTGGTATAAGCAACGGAATGGATATTTATTTCAGAGTTGCCTTTAAGCCAGTTGCAACTATTATGCAGACTCAAGATTCTTTAGATAATAAAGGAAACATTACACCAATGACTGGAAAAGGACGTCATGATCCATGTGTAGTGCCTCGCGCAGTGCCAATTGTTGAAGCGATGGCCGCAATTGTTTTGGCTGATTTTTATTTAATCAACAAAACATATTAATAAAAGGTAAGACAGTGAGGGTCTTATTATTTTAATAATTAAAAAATAAATTAATGCAAGAAGTTACAGAAACTAAAAAACAATCATTTCTTTCGGGATTAACAGGGCAAATTATAATTGCAATGGTTCTTGGAGCCATTTTAGGAATTATATTGCACAACACCATTTCGCCAGAATCAGCGCAGGCATTTAGCAGTAAAATTAAAATGCTGGCAACCGTCTTTATTCGTTTGGTGCAAATGATTATTTCTCCATTGGTTTTTACGACTTTGGTAGTAGGAATTGCGAAATTGGGTGATATTAAAACCGTAGGAAGAATTGGAGGAAAAGCTATTGGGTGGTTTTTTACAGCTTCATTTATTTCTCTTTTAATTGGATTGTTTTACGTAAATATTTTGCAGCCAGGTGTTGGTCTAAAACTAGATCACGTTGATATGGCAGCAGCTTCTGAGGTTACAGGTAAAACACAAAATCTGTCTTTTGATAATTTTGTTGAGCATATCGTGCCAAAAAGTATTGTTGAAGCGATGGCTACCAATGAAATTCTTCAGATTGTAGTTTTCTCTATTTTCTTCGGATTAGCAGCAGCTTCTTTAGGGTCGACAGTAAAGCCAATTATTAGTGCTTTTGATAAACTATCGCACATTGTTTTGAAAATGGTAAACTATGTAATGAAGTTTGCTCCAATTGGAGTTTTTGGAGCCATTGCAGGTGTGTTTGCTATTCGAGATGCAGAAGAATTGGTTATTACGTACTTCAAATTTTTCGGTTCGTTTTTAATTGGTATCGGTACGCTTTGGGCAATTTTAATTGTGATAGGATATATTTTCCTAAAAGGAAGAATGACAGAATTGCTAAGACGTATTACAGGGCCTCTAGCAATCGCTTTTGGAACTACAAGTAGTGAAGCCGTATTTCCTAAATTAACAGAAGAATTAGAAGGTTTTGGAGTAAAAGATAAAATCGTTTCTTTCATGCTGCCGCTTGGATATTCCTTTAACCTTGACGGAAGTATGATGTACATGACTTTTGCGAGCATCTTTATTGCCCAATTCTATAATGTGCATTTAGATTTAGGAACGCAAATGGCAATGCTTTTAGTTTTAATGCTTACCAGTAAAGGTATTGCAGGTGTTCCACGTGCCAGTTTGGTTGTCGTTGCGGCGACGTGTGGTATGTTTGATATTCCGATTGAAGGAATTGCATTAATTCTTCCAATTGACCACTTCTGCGACATGTTTAGAAGTGCAACAAATGTATTAGGAAATGCATTGGCGACTTCTGTTGTTGGACAATGGGAAAACAATAAAGAATAATAAAAAAGCTGAGATTTTAATTTTTTTATCTTAGTTGTTGAAAATAATTTTTGAAAAGCTGTATTTTTTTATGAAATACAGCTTTTTTTTATTTTAAAGTGTATATTTGATCAAACTAGCCGATTGATGCCCCAAAAACGGATTTTTTTACTTTTACTTCTGATTCTGAATTGCTTTGCCAATTCGGCAATCGCGCAATCTAATTGTAATCTAGATCCTAAAATTGATAAGACTGTAAAGAAAGCACTTTTAAATTTTAGAGAATCTAATTTCGAAAAATCACTTATCTATTCTAGGGCAGCCTTAAATGCGGCAACAGTGCTAAAAGATTACTGTCTTACTGCTCGTTCCTATAATATTATCGCGGCCAATTATAATGAATTGGCAGAGTTTGATAAAGCGATTTTCTTCTACAAAAAGGGGCTGTATTATGCCAATAAAACCGATAACGATTCTATAAAATGTCTTCTCTATAATAATTTAGGGAATATGTATTGTTTCGAAAAGAAACAGTTTGATGAAGGAATCCGTAATTACAAAAAAGCAGTTGCTTATGCTTTGAAAATTAATGATTTGAAAGAGGTTTATTTTACCAATGTCAATATTGCTTGGGCTTATTTTGATATTGGAAACTTCAATCAAGGGTATCTTTTTTTAAAATATGTTAATAGCACGAAATTAAAATATAATGACGGATCGACAGAAGTAATAGTTGATATGCTGAATGGTATTTATGCTAGCCATAAAAATGATTACAAGGCTGCAAATGCCTATTTTTTGAGTGCTATTGAATCTGGAAAAAAATGTCAAGAAAAAACAGATTTGGCACATGCTTATTTAGAATATGCTCATTTCTTAAATAAAATTGATAAGCACAAAGAAGCTTATGAAGCGCTTGTTGATCATTATAATCTTTCCGATAATTTATATGATGTCAAAAAACTAAAAAAAGCTTCTCAAGCTGGTCTAAGTCTAGAATTGGACGAATATAAAAGGCAGATTGATAAAGTTGAGGGGGAAAAAGTAGAGCAATCTCAAAGTTTAAGAAAGTCAAAAATCATTGTAATCCTTTTTATTTTGATTTCGCTTATTCTTTTAATTTTAATTATCACACTGATAAAGAATATAAGATACAAGAAAAAACACAATTTAGAGCTTCTTAAAGCGAAAGAAATCGCAGAAGAAGCCTCTTTGCTCAAAACGCAATTTATATCGACTATAAGCCACGAATTGCGTACTCCGCTTTATGGAGTGGTCGGCATCACTAATATGCTGCTCGAAGAACATAAAGAAATTTCGAGAAGCCAGCATTTAAGTTCTTTGAAGTTTTCTGCGAGATATCTATTGTCTCTTGTAAATGATATTTTGCAGATCAACAAAATTGAAGAGAATAAAATTGTACTGGAGAATCTGACTTTTAATATTTCTGATGAAATTACGGTAATTAAGAATTCGCTTTCTTTTCTTTCGCAGAAGAATAATAACAGCATTTCTATTGATATTGATTCTCATATTCCAGAATATTTAATTGGTGATAAATTGCGTTTGGCTCAGATTTTAATGAATTTGGTCAGCAATGCCTTGAAATTTACCAAAGACGGACAAGTTGAAATTATAGTAAAACTGAATAAAGTAGAAGGAAAGCTCCATTATTTAGATTTTTTGATAAAAGACAACGGAATAGGAATCGCGGCTGTAGATCAGAATAAGATTTTTGAAAAGTTTGTTCAAGTTGGCCGTAAAGACGAAGATTATCAAGGTACAGGATTGGGACTTAGTATTGTAAAAAGGCTTTTAGGGCTTTTTGGAAGCACTATTACTTTGGACAGCGATTTAGGAAAAGGAACTTCATTTTCGTTTACTATTGCTTTTGAGCATGATTTAGCCAAAACGAAAAGTATTATTGATGAGATTGAAGTTGATTTGACTTCAAGTGAAGTTTACAAAATTCTAGTGGTTGAAGATAATTTGATTAATCAGCTGGTTACCAAAAAGATTATCGAAAAAAACAATTATTCCTGTAAAGTTGTCGATGATGGTTTTGCAGCTCTTAAAGCGTTAGAAAACGATACGTTCGATCTAATTTTAATGGATATTAATATGCCTTTAATGAACGGATTTGAAACCACCAAACGAATACGTCTTCAAGGTATAGAAACTCCTATTGTCGCTTTGACGGCTTTTGATAAAGATGAAATTACAGATGAGGCGATTTCATCTGGGATGAATGATATTATTATTAAACCTTTTGAACCGGTTAAATTATTTAAAATAATCAATTTCCTTATAAAAGAAAAAAACGCTGTTTAGTACCAGCGTTTTTTGTTTTTCTTAGCGTTTGTTGACTTTCTCGATTTGTGAGCTCCGCCACTTCTGTTTGAGCTTTTAGGTTTTTCTCCAGCTTCTTGACTTCCAGAATGCCATTGATACGGATGGTCAGCAATCGTTTTTACGTCAACTTTTATTAATTTTTGAATGTCTTTCCAATATGGGAGTTCATCTTTTCCGCAGAAAGAAATTGCGATTCCGCCATTTCCTGCACGACCTGTACGGCCAATTCGGTGAACGTAAGTTTCTGGAATATTCGGTAAATCAAAATTGATTACATAAGGCAATTGCTCAATGTCAATTCCTCGTGCTGCAATATCGGTTGCAACCAAAACTCCAACTTCTTTGTTTTTGAAGGCATCTAGAACTCTTTGTCTTGCGTTTTGCGATTTATCTCCGTGAATAGCTTCTGCAGGAATATCTTTTTTACGAAGTGCTTTTACCACATTATCGGCACCGTGTTTTGTTCTCGAGAAAACAAGCACATTTGATAAATTTTCTTCTTTAATTAAATTGTATAGCAAGTTTCTTTTTTCTGTTTTATCAACAAAATAAATGCGCTGTTCGACATTTTCCGCTGTAGAAGAAACGGGAGAAACTTCAACTTTTTCTGGATCTTGAAGAAACATTTCTGCAAGTTCGCGAATTGCAATTGGCATTGTTGCAGAGAAAAGTAACGTTTGTCTGTTTTTAGGAGTCAGTTTTACGATTTTTTTGACATCGTTTATAAAACCCATATCCAGCATCTGATCGGCTTCATCTAGTACTAAAGTGTGCAAATGATTTAAATCAAGAAAACCTTGCTTATGAAGGTCTAATAAACGTCCTGGAGTGGCAACTAAAATATCAACTCCATTTTTTAAAGCATCTACTTGCGGATTTTGAGAAACTCCTCCGAAAATAGTCAGCTGCGTTAAGTTGGTATATTTTGCATAAGTGTCAAAACTTTGACCGATCTGTACTGCTAGTTCGCGAGTAGGCGTAACCACAAGCGCACGAATCACTTTTGCTTTTTTTGATGAACCGACAATTCGGTGTAATTGATGTATGATTGGAATAGCAAATGCTGCCGTTTTTCCTGTTCCTGTCTGCGCACAGCCAATTAAATCACGGCCTTCTAATACAATCGGAATTGATTTTTCCTGAATTGGAGTCGGATTTAAGTAGCCTTCTTCAAATACGGCTTTTTGTATACTTTTTGAAAGTGATAGATCTTCGAATAACATATCTTTGGTATTTAGTATTTCAGTTTTAATAACTAAAATGCTGTGCAAAGATATGTTTATTCGTTCAATCGTTTGTTTGAATTTGCTTTTATTTGGCAAATAGGCCTTATGGCATAACCCAATAGGGTATTTAAAATCAAGCGGGTTCGATGTTTGCTTTGATAAAATCGGTAACTAAATAACCAATCAATTTACCGATTAAATTATTGTTTGGAGAATTATCTAAATCTGGCGCTCCTTCGCAGATATGCAGATATGCAGCATGCTTATGTTCGCCAAAGAAAGAAACAAACTGTCTTAATTCTTCAACAGAGAAACCGCTGATAGTCATGGCGCTGCTGGCAATATTTGGAATCGCATCAAGATCAATTTCAATTCCGAAAGCATCACTTTTAATAAAATCCAAAGCGGTAATCATTTCGCGATTAAAATCTTTTTCTTTTCTAATGTTGACACTGTCGTAAGTATTGTATCGAACGCGGTCTTCCAATTTTTTTATAATATCTAAAACGCTTTTTGACGTATAATTTTCGTGAAGGCCAAAAATGAAATATTTCTTTAAGAAACCTTCTTCGTAAGCATATGAAAATCCGTTTCCGCTATGGCGGCCTTCTAAAATTCTAAAATCAGAGTGCGCATCAAAATTGATTGCATTTATTGGTTTTCCTTTCGCAAGAGCGGCACCTTTAATATTTCCGTAAGCATTGTTGTGGCCTCCACCAATAATAATTGGAGTTTTTCCAGCTTTGATTATAGTAAAAATAGTATGAGAGACTTCTTTGTCTATTTTTTCAACCAGCTGACTTAATTTTGAACGATCGTCAATGTCGTTAAAATCTAAGTTTTCAACCTGACGCATTTCGTCACTAACATTAATGTGTCCTAAAATAATAATGTTACTCCCTTTAGAAAAACGATTGTGCTGAATATTGGCAATGCTTTTTATCGCAGATTGCCATGCAGAAGCGGCTCCAGGCCTTCCGTAATTGGCGCGCACACCAATATCTTCGGGAATTCCTAGAAGCACATACTTAGCTTCACTTTCTTTAATAAAATTAATCTTATCAATTCCTGGCGGAATGACAATCATTTTTTCTCCGAACTTTATTTCACCACTTCTGTGATTTGTGATTTTAGCTAAATCATTTATAGTGAATGGGATTAATTTTTCCATGAAAAAAATTTATTTTCCAAAAATAATATAATTGTAGAAACTTACGTTATTACCTTATATTAATTCTTAAATTTGTTATTAAAGAAAATTATTTAAATATGGAAAACCCAAAGAACAACAATTCAAGTCTAAAGGCGGTAATCGCAGTTTTAGCAGTCCTACTGATCGGTAGCTTAGTGTATATTTTTAAATTATCTTCTGATACAGAGGTGGTTAAGACTGAACTTACAACAACCTTGACTGAGAAAGAGTCTGTAATGAAAGATTTACAGGAGTTAAAAGCGACTTATGATGCTGCAATTGCTGAAAACACTTCTATGTCTGACGAATTAATCCAAGAAAGAGACAAAGTTGTGGCTTTAATGGATGATTTGAACAAGTCTAAAGGAGATGTTTCTAAATACAGATCTCAAGTTCAAGCAATGCAAAGTAAAATGAAAACTTTAGTTGCTGAAAACGATGAGTTGAAAAAACAGAATGGTGTTTTAACAACTCAAAGAGATAGTACTATTGTAGTTTTAGGAGAGTCTAAAAAGTATAATGAAGTATTAGTTGGCCAAAATGAAGAGTTAGCTAAAACTGTAGAAAAAGGATCTAAATTATCTGTTTTAAATACTAAAACTTCAGCTTACAAATTGAAAAGCTCTGGAAAACAAATCGAAACTGATAAAGCAAGTCGTGCTGATGTTTTGAAAGTTAGTTTTACAATTGCTGAAAATCAAATTGCAAAATCTGGAGACAAAACGTATTATGTTCAAGTTATCGACGCTAAAAACAATGTTTTAGGCGAAAAGAAAACTGAAAGTTTTGGAGAAAACACATTAACTTACAGTTTTAAAACTACAGTAAAATACGAAAATAAAACTGTACAAGTAAGTGAAGATCTTCCAGGAAAAGATTTTGCTAAAGGAACTTATTTTATCAATGTTTTTGATAATGATGAGTTAGTTTCTAAAACTAGTTTTAGTTTAAGATAAGGAGCCTTAGGGATACAATACCACTTAAGATATTAAAGGTCTGTGATTTTTCACAGGCCTTTTTTTATGGGATAATGTGTGGTGATTTTTTCAATTTAATCTGCAGATATCTGCCTAAATCTTTTTAAATCTGCGTGAAACATTTTACGTATAGATTTTTTCACGCAGATTTAAATGATTTTAGCAGATAAAATTAAATTTTAATTATTGAATTGAACTGTTTGTTTATTTGGACAAACGATTTATTTTAAAATTTTGCCCTCAAGAAAAACTGATTCAATAAGATTGCTTCCAAAAGCGTAAGGGATTTGGTAATAAGAAGAAATAGGTTTT
This sequence comes from Flavobacterium sp. LK-23, assembly GCF_058135255.1. Lineage (NCBI taxonomy): Bacteria > Pseudomonadati > Bacteroidota > Flavobacteriia > Flavobacteriales > Flavobacteriaceae > Flavobacterium > Flavobacterium sp. LK-23. The sequence goes on along the minus strand of NZ_JBYUVT010000004.1, from coordinate 213,789 downwards.
GTTAGAATCAGATTGGCTTTCTTGCCTTTTGTGATACTTCCATGTGTTTCTGAAAGTCCCATTGCGTAGGCGCCGTTTATTGTTGCGGCATTAATCGCTTCTTCTGGCGTCATTTTCATTTTGATGCAAGCTGTTGCTACGACAAAATTCATATTTCCTGATGGAGTAGAGCCAGGGTTGAAATCTGTTGCTAACGCTAAAGGTAAACCTGCTTTTATCATTTCTCGAGCAGGAGTGTACGGAATGCTTAAAAAATAAGAACAAGAAGGTAAAGCAACAGGCATTGTTTCAGTGTCTTTTAAGGCTTCAATATCTTCTGGATTCATAATTTCAAGATGATCTACAGAAAGTGCATTAAATTTAACGCCAGCCTGAATTCCGCCAATAGAATTAAATTGATTGACATGGATTTTTGGTTTCAAGCCAAATGCTAAACCTGCTTCCATTATTTTTTCGGTTTCTTCTACAGAAAAATAACCGCTTTCGCAGAAAACATCTACATAATCAGCAAGCTTATTTTTGGAAATTTCTGGCAGCATTTCGTTAATCATTTCGTCAAGATAGCCAGCTTTATCCTCTTTGTAATGTAAAGGAAAAGCATGTGCGCCTAGAAATGTCGCTTTGATGGCGATAGGATAGTTTTCTGCCAGTTTTTTAATTACACGAAGCATTTTTAATTCTCCATCAACCGTTAATCCATAACCCGATTTAATTTCTACAGCACCGGTTCCTAAATGCATTATTTCTTCTAAACGAATTTTAGATTGCTCATAAATTTCTTCTTCAGAAGTTTCGTTTAGTTTTTTAGCCGAATTTAAAATTCCGCCGCCGCGATTGGCTATTTCTTCATAAGAAAGACCATTTATACGATCAACAAATTCCTGCTCGCGATTTCCTGCATAAACAATATGCGTGTGGCTGTCGCACCAAGACGGAAGAACAACTTTTCCAGTTGCATCAATAGTTTTGTCGGCTTTGATTTCTGGAAGATTATCCATTGAACCGAAATCTTCAATTAAATTGTCTTTTAATACTAAAAAAGCATTTTTAATTGTTGGAAGTTTTGCCATTTCCGCACCCGAAACTTTGGTAATAGAACTTTCGCGAACTTGTAATAACTCTTGTATGTTTACGATTAATGTTGTCATTGTGGATATTGTTATAAAACACAAATTTCACGAATTTTCACTAATGAATTGTGAAAACTCGTGAAATTTGTGTCAGATAGGAATTAGGAATTTTAAAAATTCAATATTATTGTTTTTTAATCAGAAACGGTAATTTCGAACATTTTGCTCCAGTTTTTACCCGTTACAAAAATGGTTTTAGTTCTAGGATTGTATGCAATACCGTTTAAAACATCATCTTTTGTAATATCTGTCATTGTTTTTCTTAAATCAGATAAATTTAAAATGGCTTCAACAGCTCCTGAATTTGGATTTACTACAGCAATAGCATCTTTGAACCATACGTTTGCATAGATTTTCCCATTGATCCATTCAATTTCATTAACGGCTTTAATTTTAGATTCTCCCGAATAAACGTTGATGTAGTCAATCATTTTTTGAGTAGCAGGGTCAACTTTCCAAATTTTTTCAGTTCCATCAGTTTGATAAATGTGCTTTCCGTCATTTGTCATTCCCCAACCTTCAATATCTTTTTCATAATCAAAGGTTTTTTCAAGTTTTAAAGTCTTTGCGTCGTAAATAAAACCTTTTTTGTTTTTGTACGTTAGTTGGAATAATTTATCATTTATAAATGTAATTCCCTCTCCAAAATACTGTTGGCCTAGATCAATTTGTTTGTAAACTTTTCCTGTTTTGTAATCGTATTTTTTTACAAAAGAAGCTCCTTCTTGTCCAGTGCTTTCGTATAAAGTATCTTTATAAAACTCTAAACCTTCTGTAAAAGCTTTTTTGTCGTGAGGAAAAGTATTTACCACTTTATATTTTAATAATTTAGGCTCAATGTCTGAAACGACTTCAATTCTAGCACTTGCGTCTGAAGAATCTCCGCCAAAATAAACTTTAGCTTTTAAGTATTGGTATCCTAATTTTTGATCTATTAATTCAAATCTAAAATTTGCAGCACCTTTTGTACCTCCAACTCTTTGGTCGTTTACGAAGTAGGCAACGCTGTCAATTTCTTTAGATTTCGGGTTTAAAATTCCAATATTAAGCGCTTCTTTTTGCGTAAGATGAGCAGGAAAAGCAGAATCATCGATAGTAAATAAAGAATTTTCACCTTTATTTTTTTCTCCACATCCAACCAATGTGATTCCTAATAAAATGACAGCTAGGAAGTTATATTTTTTCATAGTTTAAAATTTCAATAAGCCAATATACGACGATATTTTTATTGTTACAAAGGTCTTGCAAAAATATAAAAAGGTTGTATATTTGCACCGGCAAGTCCTACACGACCAGCTCCTGCAGACTCCCCCAGGATGGGAACATAGCAAGGGTACGTGGTTGAGCGGTGCGATGTAGGTCGCTTGCCATTTTTTTAGAATTTAATAGTTTTGTAATCTTCCTTTTAGGAGGATTTTTTTATTTTTGACCCTATCTGAAGTTAAATGTTATTGGTTAGAAGTTCAACATTGACTGCTTTATGTGGTTCAAAATAAACCCAATTCCAAAAACTTATAACTCATAACCCATAACTTATAACTAAAAAATGAGCAAAGTCGTTTTAATTACCGGAGGATCATCAGGAATTGGAAAATCTATTGGTGAATTTTTGCACCAGAAAGGTTTTGTCGTGTACGGAACAAGCAGAAATCCTGAGAAAGTTTTAAATTCAGTTTTTCCATTAGTTGCTTTAGATGTTCGAAATTCTGATTCTATTAAAACAGCGGTAAATAAAATTATCGAAACTTCTGGAAGATTGGATATTGTAATTAATAACGCTGGAGTTGGAATTACAGGACCTTTAGAAGAAATTCCGACTGAGGAAATTCGAAATAATTTTGAGACTAACTTTTTTGGTCCAATTGAAGTTATGAAAGCAGCATTGCCACAAATGCGTAAGCAAAATTCTGGACTTATTATTAATATTACTTCGATTGCTGGTTATATGGGACTTCCGTATAGAAGTGTTTATTCTGCATCAAAAGGAGCTTTAGAATTGATTACTGAAGCTTTGAGAATGGAAGTGAAAGCTTTTGGTGTCGAAATCACGAACGTTGCGCCTGGAGATTTTGCTACCAATATTGCTGCCGGACGTTATCACGCGCCAGTTATTAAAAATTCTGCTTACGAAAAGGTTTATGGCGATGTTCTAGCCACAATGAATGATCACGTTGATGCAGGAAGTAATCCAAATGAAATGGCAGAAGCAGTTTATAAAATTATTCAAACTAAAAAACCAAACGTACATTATAAAGTGGGGGCTTTTATGCAGAAGTTTTCGATTGTTTTAAAACGTGCGCTTCCAGATAAAATGTATGAGAAAATGCTTATGAATCATTATAAGTTATAGAAAAATGTAAAAAATACACTTATTTATAACATATAATTTTAAAATGGTTTTAATTTTAAAATCTTTATTGGTATTGATTTTGTAATTTTGCAGCTAGATTTCTTTAAAAGAATTTATTTGAAAAGAAATTTATAAATACAAACAAACCATTTTTAATTAAACAAATTATGAAATTTTTTATAGACACAGCTAATTTAGCTCAAATTAAAGAAGCACAAGCTTTAGGTGTTTTGGATGGTGTAACAACTAATCCGTCATTAATGGCAAAAGAAGGAATCACTGGAAAAAACAATATCCTTAAGCATTATGTTGACATTTGCAATCTTGTTGATGGTGATGTAAGTGCAGAGGTTAACGCTCTTGACTTTGAAGGTATGGTTAAAGAAGGTGAGGAGTTAGCTGAATTACATGAGCAGATTGTTGTAAAACTTCCTATGACTAAGGAAGGTGTTATGGCTGCAAAATACTTTTCTGATAAAGGAATTAAAACTAACGTAACTCTTGTTTTCTCTGTAGGACAAGCACTTTTAGCTGCAAAAGCTGGAGCAACTTTTGTTTCTCCATTCGTTGGGCGTTTAGATGATATTTCTACTGATGGATTGAATTTGATTCAAGAAATTAGAGAGGTTTATGATAACTACGGTTACGAAACTCAAATTTTAGCAGCTTCTGTACGCCACACTATGCATATTGTAAACTGTGCTAAAATTGGTGCAGACGTTATGACTGGACCTCTTTCTGCAATTTACGGTTTGTTGAAACACCCATTGACAGATATCGGTTTAGCTCAGTTTGTAGCTGACTTTGAAAAAGGAAATAAATAATCCTTAGATACTTACAAAATTAAAATCGTCTTTTTTCTAACGAGAAGAGACGATTTTTTTTACTTTTATATTGAATCTTAAATAGTTAAATATGAAAGTAATCTTATTTATGTTGTCTTTTTTTGTAGCGAGTTTTTCTATAAACGCTCAAGCCGCTAAAGTTATTACTTCGGTAAATGAAGCGGGCGATGTGGCTACTTACGAGTTAGATTGCTCGGTTAAATTTCAAACTCTCGCCAAAGGTCTTCGATATAATATTACGAGGCATGAGTTTAAAGGTTCGGAATTAAAAAATTCATATCGTCTTTTGCTGGTAATGGATGGATTTTATTCGAAAACATTAAATAGCGAAATGACGATTTCGGCAATCTTAAGTGACGGAACAAAAATAGAAGCTAGAAAAACTATAGAAGATGACGGCTTTTTTGATGGAGCCTGCACCTTGAAGATAAAAGATCCTCAAGCGCTTTTAAATGCCGATATAGATAAAGTAATTGTTCATGCGGACAGAGATGTGGTTTATCCTTTAACGGTTCAAAATAAGGCTCTTTTCAAGAAGAACTTGAGTAATATTATTAATGCCAAATAAAAGTTGCTAAGATTCTGAGATGCTAAGCTTCTAAGTTTTTTTCTTCTTTAAATAAAAAAATCCAAATTCCAGTTTTAAAATGGAATTTGGATTTTTATATATTGGAGTTTTTTACTTTTTAGTGTCCACCACCAGCACTTTCTATATGGCTAATACCTTGTCTTTTTAAAATTTTAGGACAGTAGAAACCGTAGAATCCTAAATATGCAAAACCAAGTAGCGGTATAATGTAAGAGAAGTGAGTGTATGTGATACCGAAAATTCCATTTGGATTTGTTGCATCTAAATCACAGATACTTCCTTGTACCAATGGAATAACTCCACCACCAAGAATCATCATGATTAAGAAAGAAGATGCTTTTCCTGTGTTTTTCCCTAATCCTGCAATCGCTAAATCGAAGATTGAAGGCCACATAATAGATAAGAATAATCCACCAGAGATAAAGAAGAATTTAGCAATTTCTGGATCTGGCCATGCTAATCCTAATGCCATCATAGTTAATCCTGAAATTCCGAAAAGCATTAATGTTTTTCCAGCATTTTTACCACCAATAAAACTTACTGCAATAAATAGTAAAATCCAGAATGGGTAAATGTAGAATGAAGAAACATCGTGAGCAGCAAAAATATTTGCTCCAATGATTACTCCAAATGCCGCAGCAGGAACGATAAATTTAAGTGCCGTATTTACTAAGTTTGAAGTATTAAATACGTTTGCTCCACCATTCCAACGGCCAATCATTAAACTTCCCCAGTAAAGCGCAATAAACGGTGCTACAGCGTCTTCTAAGATGTTTCCGAATTCGTTAGTGTGTAATAAAGCAGGTAAATTACTAATGATAGTTACCTCAGTTCCTACATAAATAAAAATTCCTAACATACCCAAGTATAATTGTGGATAGTCAAGAATGTTGAATTTACTGTGTTTTTCTTTGATTATTGCTTCTTCCTCTTTTACAGGATCTTCGATTTTTGAGAAATTCATAAATACCGCAACCGCAATAAAAGCAAGACCTAAAATGATGAAAGGCAATTTAATATCTTCTAATGAAAGAGCTGTTTTTTTGTTATCTCCCATTCCGAATAAAGCGATACCTAATAAAATAGCTCCGATTGTTGTTCCGAAAGAGTTAATTCCTCCAGCAAGAGTTAAACGGTGCGCTCCAGTTTCTGGACTTCCCATTTTAATAGCTAACGGATTTGCAACAATCTGTTGGATAGAGAATCCTAAACCTACTGTGAATAAAGCCGTTAAGAAGAAAGGGAAACTTTGAATTGTAGCTGCTGGAATGAATAGGAATGAACCTACTGCTGATAAAACTAATCCTGCAGATAGTGTTTTTTTGTAGCCGTATTTTTGCAAAACGTCTACTTTTAAAGAAACGATAAAGAATATAATTGATCCAACAAAATATGCAGCGTAGAAAGCCCATGCTACTAATTGAGATTGTACTTGCGATAACGTAAATACTTTTTTGAATACTGGAATCAGGATATCATTGGCTGAACCAACAAAACCCCAAAAGAAGAAGACGATTATCAAAGAGATAAATTGCCCCCATTTGGTTTGCACATTTTCTGAACTCATAATAATAAGGTTAATTTTTTATTTTATTGTTTTTTGAAGACCGTAAATATATTTGTTAGGATTATCAAAAAAAAATAAAAAGGTATAAATAATGTTAAATTTAAACCAACGGCTATGTTTTTTCAACAAAGTGTTAATTTTAACCTACTTAGAAAATGTAATTCGTAATTATATTTTATTCCAATATCTTGTTTTTAACTTCTTTACTGTAGTTTCTGCCTATCGGAATGTTGTAAGATTGTATTTGAACGCGGTTTCCTTCTATAGATTTCACCTTATTTAGCGCAATTACATAAGATTTATGTATTCTTAGGAAGCGATCTGCGGGCAATTCTTCAGATAAGGATGTAAGAGATTTATGTGTAATATAGGTTTTATCGGGAGTGACAACTTTTATATATTCCTTCATTCCTTCGACAAATAGAATTTCTTCAATATTAATTTTCATCATTTTTTTATCTACTTTGATAAAAATATGAGAATCTCCTTTTGCGGTTTCAATCTTGATATTGTTTTTAAGATTGTATTCGGTAGTGATTTTATTGATGCATTTTATAAATCTTGGCAACGGAATTGGTTTTACCAAATAATCTAACACATCCAAATCATAACTTTCGGCAGCAAATTCTCTAAATGCAGTGGTAATAATAACTTTGGTTTTGTTTTCGATCAGACTAATAAGTTCAAAACCCGTCATCATAGGCATGTTAATATCTAAAAAGACAGCATCAACAGGAGTACTGTTGATAAAATCGAGCGCTTCTAGAGAGTTATTGAATGTCGCAACAACTTCAAAATCGGTAAAATTGGTAAAATAATTTTGCAAGACTTTAATAGCTAAAGGCTCATCATCAATTAACACGCATTTAATCTTCATTCTGAGTTGGTATTTGCAATCTGATTATGTAGAAATTTAGTTTGGTTTGCTGTTTTAGGCTAAAATTGTTTTTGTAAATTAGCTTTAGCCTCTTTTTTGTATTAACGAGACCAATTCCTTTTTTTTGATTATGATTTTGTGAAATTACGAAATTATTTAAGATTTCAAAATCGAGTACTTTGTTGTCTATAACTTTGCAATTGATTTTTATTTTTAAATTTTTGTTGTTTAATCCACCGTGTTTAAAAGCATTTTCTACCAAAGAAATAAAGATTAAAGGCGGTACAACAACATCTTCTATATTAGATTCTAAATTTATGGTCACTTCAACATTTTCAAAACGAAGTTTTTCGATTTCGATATAGTTCTGAATATAATCTATTTCTTTTATAAGCGGAACAAATTTGGTTCCTTTTACATCATACAAAACATACTCCATCAAATTAGAAAGTTTGATGATTACATCTGGAACTTTCTTTGATGATTCTAAAGATAAAGCATATAGATTATTTAATGTATTAAAGAAAAAATGAGGCTGAATCTGATTTTCGAGATATTTTAATTTTATTTTAAATTGATTTTCTCTCAACGATCTATTTCTTTCACGCTCTCTTAACCAGGTTAAAGTAAGATACACAGAGGAGGCCATTGCTAGAACATACAATTCTCCTATACACACAGCAACAATGTGATTGATCTCAAAAGGATGGTATTCGCGATTTGCTTCTGGCCAGATATTTTCTGATATAATATAATAGGTTAGGGCCGTTTTGAGCAAATACATAACAAACAAACTTACTAGAAGCAAAAAAGTATACAGTATGTATTTTTGTTTTAGTACATACTTGGGAACTAAAACAAATAAATTTAAATACACTAACGGAATAACTAGTGAGAATTCAATTACATTAGATTTGAATGCATAAGGGTAATCATTAAAGTAAGCTCCCCATCTTAAAAAGTTTAAAGTAAAATATACTCCCCAAAACCAGATATGATTTTGCAGTTTAATATCAAATTTAACTTTTCGTATTTCTTTCAACTGGTTTTAAGTTATTTGCGTTTTTTTTTGGTTTTTCTTAACAATATTGAAATATTGTGCAACTTTAAACAATTAACTGCAAAGAGCCAATTTTTTTGAATAAAATTTTGCAAAAAAAGGATATTTGTGCTTATTTTTTCTATTAGAACGTTTTCGTAAAGCGTATTATTGAATGTTTTATGTCGTTCGTTTAAATTTTATTGCTGTTGGTTTAATTTATTTTTTTTAACAATGCCTTAAGAATAATTTTACATCATAACTAACAAAATAAAATAAACATGAAAAAAATTTTCTTAATCTTTATGATTGTTTTTACGGCGCAAGTTTCGCTTGCACAAGTAAAAAATGTCAAGGGTGTGATTACAGATTCTGATGGTATGCCATTACCTGGAGCTTCTGTTGCTGTACAAGGAGGTCAAAAAGGAACTACTACCGATTTTGACGGATTGTACACTATTGAAGTTCAAAAAGGTCAAAGTTTAGTTTTTACTTACGTAGGACTAGAGACTCAGACGATAGTTGTAGGAGATGCTGCTACAATTAATGTGAAGATGGTTCAAGCGGCTTCAAATGCATTAAATGAGGTTGTAGTAACTTCTTTAGGTGTTAAGAAAACAAGAAAATCTTTAACATACGCCGCTCAAGAGCTTAAAGGAGAAGAGTTGACTCGTGTAAAAGATGCCAACGTTATTAATACTATTGCAGGTAAAATTGCGGGTGTTGCTGTAACAAAAAGTTCTGGAGGTACTGGAGGATCTACAAAAGTTGTAATTCGTGGTAACTCTTCGATCATGAATAGCCAGCCACTTTACGTTATTGATGGTATTCCTATGTATAATGGTACTTCAAATCAGCAAGGTAATACAAATGCGTCAAATGATTCATTTGGTAGCACTGCTGGAGGTAACCGTGACGGAGGAGATGTTATTTCTTTGATTAATCCAGACGATTACGAAGGAATGACTGTACTTAAAGGTGCAGCAGCTTCTGTATTATACGGATCACAAGGAGCAAATGGGGTTATTTTATTATCTTCTAAAAAAGTTAAAGAAAATACAGGAAATTTAGCTGTATCTTCTGTTACTACTTTTGAATCTGTTCATTCATTACCAGAATTTCAGTATGAATATGGAACAGCGGATGCACAAAAATCTTGGGGAGGAAAAGTACAGTCGAATGATTTTGTAAAAGACTTCTTTAACACAGGAGTTACTCAAATTACTTCTGCTGCTTTTACAACAGGATCTGATATTTCTTCAACAAGTATATCTTATGCTAATACTACAGCTTCAGGAGTTATTGAAGGTAATGGCTTAAAGAAAAACAATTTTGGAATCCGTCAGACAGGTAAATTTTTCAACAATAAATTAACTGTTTCTGCTGATGCAAAATATACATCGCAAACAATTAATAACAGACCTGTAAACGGACTTTACTCAAACCCATTAACGGGAGTTTATTTGTTCCAAAGAGGAAATGACTTTAATTATTACAAAGATAATTTCGAAACATTTATTCCTTCTAGAAACCTATACGGCCAAAACTTTTACAGCGCACCAAATGCTGATATTTATGTTCAGAATCCTTATTGGTTAATTAACAGAAATAAATCTGTTGATAAAGATAATTTCTTCAACGGAAATTTAGCTTTAGAATACAAAGCAAACAATTGGTTAAGCATTGCTGCAAGATATAGCTATAATAGAGTTGAAAATGATTATGATAAAAAGATTTATGCTACGACCAATACTTCTTTATCTAATATAAACGGTAGATATATAAACGTTGCTAATTTAAGCACACAGCGTTATGGAGATTTGATTGCTAAAATTAATACTAATTTCAACGAAGATTTTAGCTTTAATGCTATTGTAGGAGCAAGTATCAATAATACATTAGCAAATCAACAGACTACGTTAGATTCTGGTATTGTTGGCGGGCTTGTAAATGCTAACTTGTTTACTTTGGGGAATTTTGCAAGCGCAAGTGGTTTAGATAACTTAAGCCTTCAGGCTACAGGTTCTTCAAGAGAGGTTCAATCAATTTTTGCTTCTGCAACTTTTGGTTATAAAAACATGTTGTACTTAGATGTTACAGGACGTAATGATTGGTCTTCTACTTTAGTAAATACTGATACTTCATCTTATTTTTATCCTTCTGTAGGGGTTACTGCTCTTATTAGTGAAATGGCAACAATGCCAGAATGGATTAACTTCGGAAAAGTGAGAGGAACTTATGCTCAAGTAGGTAATGATGTTTCTGCTTTTGTGACTTCTCCAAAATCGACTATTCAAGGTGGTAATATTATTCCTCCTGTAGTAGGCCCAAGACCAGGTGAAGGATTGAAACCTGAATTGAAATCAGAATTTGAATTTGGTACTGAGTGGAGAATGTTCAACAATAGATTAGGTTTTGAAATTTCTTACTACAACTCAGAAACTAAAAATCAATACATTCAAGTTCCGGCTCCGGCAACAAACCCTTACGGTTATACTTTCTACGGAATAAATGCTGGTAGTATAGAAAATAAAGGACTTGAAATTGTTGTTAGCGGTAAAATTATTGAAGGGCAAAAATTTTCATGGGAAACTATGGTGAATTATTCTCACAATAAAAATAAAGTAAAAGAAATTCCAGAAGAATTAGGAGGTAAAATTCCATTAACTCCTGTAAATAATATTAACTACAGATACTCTTTAACAGAAGGAAGACCATTTGGTGTGATTGAAGGAAAAGGTATTGTTAGAAATGATAATGGAGAAATTGTTTTAGATGATAAAGGAAATTTAGCAGTTGAAGCTGATTTCCATGAAGTTGGTAATGCAAACCCTGATTTTATGTTAGGTTGGTCAAACACATTCAAATTTGGTTCTTTTACAGCTAACTTCTTGATCGATGGTCGTTTTGGAGGAGATGTAATGAGTATTACTGAAGGTATGAATGATTTTTATGGGGTATCAAAAAGATCTGCAGATGCTAGAAATGCTGGTGGTGTTGCTGTAAATGCAGTTATGCCTGATGGTACCAAAGTGACTAAAATAGATGCTCAAAAATACTATGAAGCTGTAGGTGGTCTTAACGGTGCTACTGCTGAGTATGTTTATGATGCAACAAATGTAAGTTTAAGAGAGGTTTCGCTTGGATATACCTTCAATAAAAAAGCAATTCCATTTGTTAATACAGCAACTTTATCATTAATCGCAAGAAACTTATTCTTCTTTTATAAAGATGCACCATTCGATCCAAACATTGCTTTAAGTACAGGTCAGGGCTTGCAAGGTGTTGATATTTATGGTTTACCATCAACAAGAAGTATTGGTCTTAATTTAAATGTAACTTTCTAATTAAAACATCATGAAAACAAATAATATAAAAAAATCACTAGTTGGTCTTAGTCTTTTGGCCTTAGTTGGTTGTACATCGAATTTTGACGAGATTAATAGTAATCCTGATGGTTTTACACAAGAAGAACTAACGCAAGACTTTAATCATATTAAAGGGCCCTTTACTACAATGTTTGACAATGTGATGGTAAATGTGCCAGGGTGGAAGTATCAGGTGGCTATTGACTTATCTGGTAATACTTGGGGAGGTTATACTACAGCACCAGGTTTTGACGGTAATAATAACCTTTCTTATGCACTTTCTGATAACTGGAACCTTTGGGGATGGGAAGCTATCTATACACAGGTTATGGCAAATTACTTAAAAGTTGAAGCTGCATCTAAAGGAAAATATGATGAGTTTTATGCTTTAGCAACTATAGTAAAAGTACAGACTTTACATAAAGCGGCAGATTCATGGGGACCAATAGTTTATTCTAAATTAGGTACTACAGATGCAGCAATTGGTTATGATTCTCAAGAAGAAGCTTATGGCTTAATGTTTAAAGATTTAGATTTTGCTGTTGCGGAATTAACAAAAAGAATTGATGCAGGAGAAACAAGTTCTTTTACAAAAATCGATCGTTCGACTTATAAAGGAGACTATACAAAATGGGTTAGATATGCAAACTCTTTACGTTTAAGATTAGCAATGCGTATTGTAAAAGCAAATCCAACATTAGCTAAAGCGGAAGCCGAAAAAGCAATTAGCCAAAAATTTGGTGTAATGACAGTAAATGCAGACAGCTTTATTGTGAATAAAGATGTTTCGCAACACCCACTTAGAGTTGCTGCTTACGAATATAATGATAGCCGTATGTCTGCAGATATGGAGTCTATCATGGGAGGTTACAATGATCCTAGAATAAGTGTTTATTTTAAAACTTCAGAAGAGTTTCCTGGAGAATATAAAGGAATCCGTACAGGTGGTATTCTTGGTGATAAGTCAAAACACATTAATTTTTCGAATTTTGGTAAGATAATAGATGAAGACAAACAAGTTGTTTGGTTAAATGCAGCTGAGATTTACTTCTTAAGAGCAGAAGGAGCTTTAAGAGGTTGGAATATGGGCGGTGACGCTGCAACATTCTACAAAGCAGGTATTACGGCTTCTTTTGAACAGCTTTCTGTAGGTGGTGCTGCTGATTATATTGCAAATAATGTAAAAACAGCTAAAGATTATGTAGATCCAGTTGCTCCATTCAATAGTGGTTTAGCTGTGAATAAAGTAACTGTTGCTTGGGATGATGCTGCAAGCAACGAAGTAAAATTACAAAAAATCATTACTCAAAAATGGATTGCTAATTTCCCTGACGGTATGGAAGCTTGGGCTGAACACCGTAGAACAGGTTACCCAAAATTATTACCAATTCTTAACAACCAAAGTGCTGGTGCAATTACAACTGAATATGGTGTAAGAAGAATCAACTTTGTTTCAACTGAAAAAGACGGAAACCCAGAAGGTCTTAAAACAGGTATTGCAAAACTTAACGGTCCTGACAATGGTGGAACAAGAACTTGGTGGGATGTTAACGCTCCAAATTTCTAAAAAAAACGAGAATATTAAGTTTGGTTAGTAGTATGGTATAGATGGCGAAAGCGATCTATACCATTCTTAAAACCAAAATGGTAATTACTACAAAAAAGAAAAGAAATGAAAAGTGCTTTAGAAATAAAACCTGATATTAGTTACAAAAGCGCGGGAAAATTTGAAGAAACTCGATTTGAGAAAATTCATATTGAAATCTTTAAAGGCTCGATTGATGCTTCTGTAATTGTAGCCCAGGAAATTGCGCAGCTAATTAGGTCTAAGCAGGAGAAAAATAAATCTTGTGTTTTAGGTCTAGCAACAGGTTCTTCTCCTATTAAAGTTTATGAGGAACTAGTGAGAATGCACAGAGAAGAAGGACTTAGTTTTAGCAATGTTATCACCTTTAATTTGGATGAATATTATCCAATGACTAAGGAGAACAATCAGAGCTATCATTATTTCATGCATGAGCATCTTTTTAATCACATTGATATCAAACCTGAAAATATTAATATTCCTGACGGTACAGTAGCAATTGAGGAAATCAATCAATATTGTATCGATTATGAAATGAATATTAAAAATGCAGGTGGACTTGATTTTCAATTGCTTGGAATTGGTAGAACGGGTCACGTTGGATTTAACGAGCCAGGTTCGCATATCAATTCAGGAACAAGAATTATTACCTTAGATCACATCACTAGAGTCGATGCTTCATCTGCTTTTAATGGTATAGATAATGTGCCGAAACGTGCCATAACAATGGGGGTTTCAACCATCATGAGGTCAAAACGTATTGTTTTGATGGCTTGGGGGCAAAATAAAGCAGATATTATAAAAAGAACAGTTCAAGGCGATATCAGTTCAGAAATTCCAGCAACATTTTTACAGAATCATCCAAACGCAACTTTTGTTTTAGATCAGTCGGCAGCTTCAGAATTAACCCGTTTCAAAACGCCTTGGTTAGTTGGAGAATGTCTTTGGACTCCTGAATTAAAAAGTAAAGCGATTGTTTGGTTATGTCAAAAAACAAAACAATCTATTCTGAAATTGACAGACCGTGATTATAATAATAACGGAATGTCTGATCTTTTGGCTCAAGAAGGTTCTGCTTATGATATGAATATTAATATGTTCAATATTTTGCAGCACACTATTACCGGATGGCCAGGAGGAAAACCAAACACAGATGATTCATTTCGTCCAGAAAGGGCAAATCCGGCAAAAAAGAGAATTATTCTTTTTAGTCCACACCCAGACGATGATGTGATTTCTATGGGAGGAACATTTTCGAAATTAATCAAACAAGGACACGATGTTCACGTAGTATATCAGACTTCAGGAAACATTGCTGTTTCAGATGATGAAGCTTTAAAATTTGCAGAAGTTGCGAGTGATTTTATCGGAAATGAAAAATCAGATATCAATTTCAAATCAGTAATCGAATTTCTAAATAATAAATCTGAAAATCAGATCGATTCTTTGGAAGTGCGAAAATTAAAAGGATTGATTAGAAGAAGAGAATCTTACGGAGCAACAAGATATATTGGACTGAAAGATGAAAATACACACTTTTTAGATCTTCCTTTTTATGAAACGGGACAAGTTAAAAAGAATCCGTTAGGGCCAGAAGATATTGCTATTGTAAAAAATATTATTGCAAAAATAAAACCGCATCAAGTTTTTGCTGCTGGAGATCTTGCAGATCCGCACGGAACACATGAGGTTTGTTTAAATGCCATTTTTGCCGCTTTAAAAGAACTTAAACCAGAACCGTACATGGATGACTGTTGGTTATGGCTGTATAGAGGAGCTTGGCACGAATGGGATATTCACGAAATTGATATGGCAGTTCCATTAAGCCCATCAGAGGTTTTGTTGAAACGCCATGCTATTTTACACCATCAGTCTCAAAAAGACAGGGTGATGTTTCAAGGTAATGACTCTCGTGAATTTTGGGTTAGGGCAGAAGATCGAAATAAAAATACAGCCATTTTGTATGATGAATTAGGTTTGGCTGAATATGAAGCGATCGAAGCTTTTAAACGTTTTGATTACTAAAAAATTTTTCCGATTCATTTTAGAATGAATCAAATAGCAAAATTCAGATTGATCTCATAGCAAAGTGAGGTAAAAGCTGAAATCATTCTGAGTTTTGTTTTTTTATAAATTTAGGATACTTATAAAAAGCTATCCAACCAAAAAAAAGAAAAATGAAATATCTATTTGTACTATTATTTGCAGGTTTAACAGCAGGTGCTCAAGTCCAGAAGAAGCAGCTAAATCTTATGCCTTGGCCTCAGAATGTTGTTATTAATGAAGGTAATTTTAATTTAACTAAAAATTTTAAAGTAAACATTACAGGAAATCCAAATGCTAGAATATTTGGAGGAGTAACTCGTTTTTTGCGCCGCTTAGATGGTAGAACAGGTATATTTTTCGAACAAGGTTTTATTGAAAAACTAAATGAAGTTCCAAATGCAGAATTGCAGATCAATTGCACTAAAAGCGGTAAAATTGGTTTGTACGAAGACGAAAGTTATCATTTAGATATTACTTCTAATAAAATAACAATAAACGCTTCAAGCGATTTAGGAGCTTTACATGGTTTGGAGACATTGTTGCAGATGCTTCAAAACAACTCAAAATCTTTTTATTTTCCAGTTTCAAAAATTTCAGATTTCCCAAGATTTACATGGAGAGGTTTAATGATTGATGTTTCAAGACATTTTCAGCCAATTGACGTAATTAAAAGAAATATTGATGCATTGGCAGCTGTGAAAATGAATGTTTTTCACTGGCATTTGGTTGATGATCAAGGTTGGAGAATCGAAATGAAAAAACATCCAAAGTTTACTCAATTAGCTTCGGATGGAATGTATTATACACAAGAGGAAATTAAAAATATCGTAAAATATGCAGATGAGCGCGGTATTTTAATTGTTCCAGAAATAGATGTTCCAGGTCACGGATCTGCAATTTTAACGGCTTATCCAGAAATTGGCAGTAAAGTAATCACGCTGACAGGAGGAACATCCGAAAAAAATATTCAAGGTACAGCAATTGCTACCTATGGAATTGAAAGAAATGCGGGTATTTTTTCGCCAACATTAGATCCTTCAAATCCTAAAACATATCAATTATTAAGTGAAGTTTTTGATGAGGTTTGTCCATTATTTCCAGGCGCTTATTTCCATATTGGAGGAGATGAAAACGAAGGAAAAGATTGGGATGCAAATCCGAAGATTCAAGAATTCAAAAAGAAGCATAATTTAAAAACCAACCACGAATTGCAAACTTATTTTACCATGCAATTGGCACCGATGTTAAAGAAACACGGAAAACAATTGATGGGTTGGGAAGAAATCTTGACAAAAGATTTATCTAAAGAAGCTATTGTACATTCTTGGAGAGGTCCAAATGAAGGAATGCCAGCAGGACAATCTTTAGTAGATGCAGTTAAAAAAGGATACAAAACCGTTCTTTCAAATGGCTATTATATCGATTTAATGTACCCAATAGCAAGCCATTATTTAAATGATCCGATGCCAAAAGGAGCGAATTTAACTAGCGATGAAAAAGCAAGAATCTTGGGTGGAGAAGCTACAATGTGGACAGAATTGGCTACACCAACCACGATAGATTCTAGAGTTTGGCCAAGAACAGCTGCTATTGCTGAAAGATTGTGGTCTGCAGAAGATGTAGTGGATGTAGAAAATATGCGCAAACGTTTAGAGCAGATCTCTTTCAGATTAGAAGAATTAGGCATTACGCACATTCGCAACAAAGATGTTATTTTAAGAAATATTGCCAACAATCAAAACATTCAGTCGCTTGAAGAATTTTCTAAAGTTAGCGAGCCTTTAAAAGGATATACTCGTAACAAAGGAGGAACAGAGTACCAGATGTATTCTCCGTTTACCTTATTTGCAGATGCATGCGGACCAGACGCAAAAGATGCACTTGCGTTTGATGCTGCAGTAAATCAATATTTAGCAAATAAATCGGCTGATAATAAAGCAAAAGTAACAGCATTTTTTAATAAATGGATTACTGTAAATAAAGACTTAACAGCGCTAAGTGCCAATGCGCCATTAGTGCAGCCAATTTTGCCTTTGTCAAAAAAATTAAGTGATGCATCGCAAGAATTATTGCTTGTATTAGATAATAAATCGACTTTAAAACCAGCAGATTTAAAAAGTCTAATAGACAAATGCAATACAAAAGATCATGCTGACGTAGAATTGTCAGTTTATGAGAGTTTAAAGAAACTAATATAAATTTTGGTTGAGTTAGTGTTTTAGAGTTACATTAATCAGGCTTTTAATTATCTCTGCCGGAGTTCCACGGTAGAGATAGTTATAGCCAAGATTTCAGAAGTAAGCAGCACTTAACTTAATTCAATATTAAAAATATAAGCCATGAGGGCTAGTATTAACCTTTAAAAACCAAATAGAAGAATTAGAATACCAGAAAACATGACAAAAAACGAGAGTATAGATTGATGATTAGTCCCAAATTTATCATTTGTATTTAAGATTAATTTTTAGAATTATAAATAAATATCAATCACTGCTATTTACTAATGATTATGAATGAATCAGTAATAGTAATATTTATCTATAGAATGTAATTTGAGTTTATTTCCAATCGACCGCGGGGTTCCAATCTGCAGTTGAGCGAAACCCAGAAGATTTTAAAAACTTCTGTGACCCAATTATTTATTTTCTATTAACTAATATTTATTAACTATGAAACATTATTACAGATTGCTCTTTTTGTTATTGTTTCCCTCACTAGCGTTGGCTCAACCAGCTCACGGAAAAAAAGTAGTGGGGTATTTTGCGCAATGGTCTATCTATGCTAGGGATTTTAATGTTCCTAAAATTGATGGAAGTAAAATAACGCATTTAAATTATTCTTTTTATGGCACAACTTATGATCCTGCCCATCCAGAGAATACCAAATTAAAATGTTTAGACACTTATGCTGATTATGAGCATATGGAAGGCGGCATTCCGTGGGATGCGCCAGTAAAAGGAAACTTTTATGATTTAATGAAATTAAAAGAAAAGTATCCGCATTTAAAAATTCTAATTTCTGTTGGAGGCTGGACAAAAGGACAAGATCTTTCTCCAATTGCTGCAAGTCCTGTAGCAAGAGCAGCTTTAGCGGCAGATATGGCAAACTTTATTACTACGTATCCTTTTATCGACGGTTTTGATATCGATTGGGAATATCCTCTTTCGGGCGGGACTGACGGTACAGAAATAGTAAATGGTGCGCCTGTTCCTCCGCAAAAATACAGTCCAGACGACAATAAAAATTTAGTGCTTTTATTGAAAGCAATGCGTCAGGCAATGCCAAATAAATTGGTTACCATTGCTGCTGGAAACAATGTTAGAAACGTTGCTAAACAGTATTTAGGGCCAAACAACAGAGCGCAGTATGGCATGAGCGAAGATATTTCGACTTACTGTGATTATATTACCTATTTCGGATATGATTTTGGAGGAAATTGGTATGATAAAACCTGCTATAATGCTCCTTTATATGCAAGCGGGAACACTAATGATCCGTTGTATGGCGCAACGCAATCAGAATCATTAGACGAATTAACCAATCAATATCTAAACGTAATTGGTTTTCCTGCGAATAAATTAATCATGGGATTGCCTTTCTACGGAAAAAAATTCGATAACGTTGCGGCAAATTCAACAAACGGATTATTTGTTTCAGCACCAAGATATATCGTTCCTGGATGTACAAATCCTCAAAATCCAACCGGTACATGGGATGGTTCAGGAGCTTGTGAAAAATCTGGAAGTATCGAAATCTGTGATTTAGTTGGAAATCCAGTTACCAATTCGCATGCTTATTTAGACCCAAATACAATGCAAGTTACACCAAGTGCAGCTTCGGCAGGATGGGTAAGATATTTTGATAATACTACAAAAGTTCCTTATTTATATAATGCTACTAGAAAAGAGTTTATTTCTTATGAAGATAAACAGTCAATGGACTTAAAAGTGCAGTATATAAAATCGAAAAACTTAGCAGGAGGTATGATTTGGGAATTATCTCAAGATACCAGAGGTGCAATTCCGAATTCATTATTAAACCAAGTTGACGCTTCTTTCGGCAGTGTTGTTCCAGGAACAGTAAGTATTTCTGGTTCTGTAAAAAACGGATCGGCTTTGATTACCAATGTTACAGTTGAATTACGTAACGCAAGCAATGCGGTAATTCAGACAGTAGTTTCTCAAACAGGAAACTTTGCATTCAATAATCTAACTTCAGGACAAAACTATACACTTACAGCTTTAAAAGCGAGTTATACCTTTGTTCCAGTATCGTTAAACAATGTAACGGTAAATCAGACAACAGTTGTAATTAATGGAACGCAGCCAACCTATACTGTAAGTGGAACAATTGTAGACGGAAGTGGTCCAGTTTCTGGTGTAACCGTTTCAGCAGTTTCTGGAAGCACAACTTTAACAGCAGTTTCAAATGCAAGTGGCGCTTATAGCATTGCAGGTTTAACAGCAGGTTTAAACTTCACCGTTACAGCTGCAAAATCTGGATTTTCTTATACTCCAGCTTCAACAGTTTACAATGCAATTGATGCCAACAAGACGTTGAATTTCACTCAAGGCGCAGCAGTGGTAACATACACAGTAAGCGGAACAGTTCTTAACGGAAGTACTGCAGTTTCTGGCGTAACCGTTACGGCGGCTTCTACAGCAGGAAATGTTACGGCAACAACTAATTCAACTGGGGCATATTCATTGACTTTAGCTTCTGGCGGAAATTATACTGTAACTGCAGCTTTAACAGGACAGACATTTACACCAGCGTCGACAGTTTATTCTAATTTGAATGCCAATAAAACATTAAACTTTGCTCAGGATGTTGTAACGACTTCAAGTAAAATTAGCGGAACAGTTAAAAACGGAACAACTCCAGTTTCAGGAGCCAAAGTAGAATTGGTTTTACCTTGGACAGATAATGCACATCCGTGGAAAAGTGTTCTGGCAACAACAGATGCACAAGGAAAATACAGTTTTGATAATTCTGTTATAGACGGTTATACAACCATTACAAGTTTAAAACTAAATACTTGGTCAAACGGAGAGGTAAATTATTATCCAAATAATCTAGCCAACTTTGCAGTTCCTGCAAGTCCAACAACGTACAACTTCAATACAAGTTCAACGGCTAGAGTAGCATTAGCGGCAGCGACAAACTTAATCAGCGGAACGGTGAAAAACGGTTCAACACCTGTAGCAAATGCAAAAGTGGAAATTGTTTTACCATGGACAGATAACACGCACAACTGGAAAAGCGTTCTAGCAACAACAGATGCATCAGGAAATTACGCTTTTGATGATTCAGTTGTAGCGGGTTATACACAAATTTTAAGTTTAAAATTAAATTCATGGCAAAATGGAGAAGTAGCTTATTATCCAAATAATCTAGCAAACTTTGCTGTTCCAACAGCGCCAACAGTTTATAATTTCAATACACAAACGACAGTTGTGACTAAGCCAGTTGTTGCTATTACAGCACCAACAGCTTCGGCGATTGCTATAAATTTAGGTTCAGCAATTAATTTTGTTGCAAGTGTTGGATTAAGCGCTACAGATGCCACTACAATTTCATCTGTTGTATTTAGTTTAGACGGACAAAACTTAAGCGCTACCAATTCTTCAGGAACTTATACAGCGGTTTGGACACCAGTAGCAAATCAGTTTGGAGTTTCTCATACATTAACTGTTACAGCTACGGCTTCAAACGGAACAACAGATTCAAAAACATATAGTTTTACATTAACATGTTCAGGTGCAAATTGTCCAAATTCACTACCTGTAGTCACTTGGAATTCACCATCAAATACTACGGTATACCAAAGCTCTTTCCAAGCTGTGCCAATTTCAGTTACGGCTGTCGATAGTGACGGAACAGTTTCTGGTGTTACGATTACCATAAATGGAGGCACGTTTAACATGACAGCTGGTACAAATAATACGTATACGTATAATTTTACGCCAACTGCATATCAAGATTATCCAATTGTAATTAAAGCAACCGATAATAAAGCTGCGGTAACTACATTAAACAATACTATTAAAATTGCTACAATAAGTGGTAATAGATTTATTCCGCTTCCATCTAAAATTATTTTAGGATACGCACATTCTTGGGAAAATACTGCTGCTCCATTTTTATATTTTTCTCAAATGGTGGGAAGTAAATTTAACGTAGTGGATTATTCTTTCGTAGAAACCGTTAATCGCGATGGTTATACACCAATATTGACAACAAACGACGCGAGATATTTGACCAATGGCGTTTTCAATAAGCAATTGTTGAAAAACGATATAAAAGCCTTAAGAGATAGTGGTGTTCCTGTTATTGTTTCTATTGGAGGTCAAAATGGTCATGTTGTTTTAGATAATGTAACTCAGAAAAATATTTTTGTTAATGGTCTAAAAGCCATTATTGACGAGTATCAATTTGATGGAGTTGATATTGATTTTGAAGGTGGATCGATGAATTTTAGCGCAGGAGGTTTAAGAGATATCTCTTACGCTGGTATTTCGGCTTATCCAAGATTGAAAAACGTAGTAGATGCTTTCAAAGAATTAAAAGCGTACTATGGCCCTGGATTTTTATTGACTGCAGCTCCAGAAACACAATATGTACAAGGAGGATATACTACTTACACAGATACTTTTGGTTCGTTCTTGCCAATTATTCAAAACTTACGCAACGAGTTAGATTTGTTAGCGGTACAATTGTATAATACAGGAGGAGAAAACGGATTAGATGGCCAGTATTATGGTACAGCTAAGAAAGCCAACATGGTTACAGCCTTAACCGATATGATCATAAAAGGGTATAACATTGCTTCAACAGGAATGCGTTTTGATGGTTTGCCAGCCTCAAAAGTTCTTATTGCATTACCAGCTTGTCCGAGTGCAGCAGGTAGCGGTTATTTAACTCCAACAGAAGGAATTAATGCTATGGATTATTTAAGAAACGGAACCAATTTCTCGGGTAGAACATACACTATGCAGCCAGGCGGACCATATCCTTCTTTAAGAGGTTTAATGACTTGGTCTGTAAATTGGGATGCCTCTTCTTGTGGTAATTCATCTGAATTATCTAAAGCATATGCAGCTTATTTTGCATCTCAAGCCACAGCAAAAACATTAGTTCTTGAAGATATTTCAGCAGAAAGCAATACGACTGTTGCCTATTTTAGAAACAATACCTTATCGGTATCTAATGAAACAGAAGACATTGCTCAGGTTGATGTATTCAATACAATAGGACAAACGGTTACAAGTTCTAGAAATATTCAAAACAACAAAGAAGTATTGCTTCATAGTCCAAGTTTTGCTAGTAGACAAATTTTTGTCGTGATCGTAACAGATAAATCTGGACACAAAAAGTCATTGAAAGTAATGAACTTTTTAAACTAAAAAAGAATTGAAAATTTAGAAATAAAAAACGGGACGGTTAAAATTGAGTTTGGTTATTTATGTTTTAATCTATTTTATTTCTAAAAAATGCCACTTTAGGTAATTTGTTATTTGGTTTTTGCCTAAAGATGCGCATTATGAACCTGGTAGTTTTACTGCCAGGTTTTTTTTATGACTTTCGATAAATGGACTAATAACTCAATGTAGTACACGGATGAGGCGGATTTACTTCGTAAAGACGCGGATAAAAAACGGATTTTTTTACTTGTTTTTTAGATAGATTAATAAAAAATCTGCTAAATCTGCGAGAAACCCTTTGCGAACTTTGCGCATACCTTCGCGTCTTTGCGGTTAAAAAACTTTCACTATTTTTGAAATCAAATACAATTGTTTCAGAATCCATGCAGAAATTCATTAGCTTAATTGCACTACTCTTTATTTTTACAATAAGTACAGCTCAAAATAAATTCGGAAATCCAGAAATTGATCCCCTACAAATTCAGAAAACGTACGAGCAATGGTCGGTTTATAATAAAGGAATTATGCTTTCGAGAGATTTCACTGCACTTGATTCATCTTCAAAAGAAATCTCAAAAGAAGCTTTTTTAGATCAGCTGGCAAATGGAAATTTCATTCCAGTTCGATTGAAATCAGAAGCGAATATGTATGTTTATAAACTATTCAAAATTCAGCCAAAAACAGATTCAAGCATAAAAGCCACCATCAATCAAATTGGTTTTGATGCTTATAAAAACTACAAAATGGAAGGAACCGCTTTTCCAAAATTTTCATTTAAAGATTTAAACGGAAATCTCGTAACAAACGAATCCATGAAAGGAAAAATCATTGTAATCAAATGCTGGTACATTCACTGCACGCCTTGCATTAGAGAATTTCCTCAGGTAAATAAATTAGTTTCAGAATACAAAGATCGAAACGATATTGTTTTTATGAGTTTAGCCGAAGATTCAGTAGAGCAATTAAAAACTTTCTTGGCAAGAAAACCATTGTCTTATTCTGTAATTCCAGATATGAAGGAATATATGAATGAATCGTTACAATTGAATTCATTCCCAACACATTTTATCCTAAACAAAGAAGGAATGATTGCTAAAGTGCTTCCTAATTTTGAGAGTCTTGAAGTGGCTTTGGCGAAGGAAAGTAAATTGTAAGTTTTAATTAATCTCGCAAAGTCGCGAAGTCACAAAGTTATATGGCAAAGTAACCTCATTTTTGTCATTTCGACTGAAAGGAGAAATCATACTAGTTAATCGACAAAGTAACCTCATTTTTTGTCATTTCGAGGAACGAGAAATCTCCACAAGAAACTCTACAAAGATTGGTTTTTTGTTGCGGAGCTACTCGCAAAGATTTCTCGTTCCTCGAAATGACAAGATTACGTAGTAATCAATTTGGTGAAACAAAACTCTGCGCCTTAGCGACTCTGCGAGAACCTCTCAGCAACAGCAAAAAAACTTAGTCCCTTTGCACCTTTGCAACTCTGAACCTTTTTCCGTACTTTTGCACCAAATTAATTAAAAAGACATTCATGTTAACAGTCAATAATTTATCAGTTCAATTTGGCAAACGAATTTTGTTTGACGAAGTAAATACCACATTCACTCACGGAAATATTTACGGCGTTATTGGAGCCAATGGTGCTGGAAAATCTACATTTCTAAAAATTATTTCAGGCGATATGGACCCAACTTCTGGGCATATTCATTTAGAACCGGGAAAACGTATGTCGGTTTTAAACCAGAACCACAACATGTTCGATGAGCATACTGTTTTGGAAACCGTTTTAATGGGAAATAAAGTTTTGTATGCTGTTAAAAAAGAAATGGATGAACTTTATTTAGATTATAATGATGCTAATGCAGACAGAATAGGGGAGCTTCAAGTTCAGTTTGAAGAAATGAACGGATGGAATGCCGATTCTGATGCTGCGTCTATGTTGTCTAACTTAGGAATCTCTGAAGCAGATCATTATACTTTAATGGCAGATATGGAAGGAAAGATGAAAGTACGTGTGCTTTTGGCGCAGGCACTTTTTGGAAATCCAGATGTATTGATTATGGATGAGCCTACCAACGATTTGGATTTCGAGACAATCGCTTGGTTAGAAAACTTCTTAGCAAACTACGAAAACACTGTAATTGTGGTATCTCACGACCGTCACTTTTTGGATGCGGTTTGTACACATATTTCTGATATTGATTTCGGAAAAATCAATCACTACTCAGGAAACTATACGTTCTGGTACGAGTCTAGCCAATTAGCAGCAAAACAGCGTGCACAGCAAAACAAAAAAGCAGAAGAGAAGAAACAAGAGTTGGAAGAATTTATTCGTCGTTTTAGTGCAAACGTGGCGAAATCAAAACAAGCAACTTCTCGTAAAAAAATGATTTCGAAATTAAATATTTCGGAAATTAAACCATCTAGCCGTCGTTATCCTGCGATTATTTTTGATCAGGATCGTGAAGCTGGAGATCAGATCTTGAATGTAGAAGGTTTAGCAGCTTCTGTAGATGGAGAAGTTTTATTCAAAGACATTAACCTGAATATGGCAAAAGGCGATAAAATCGTTCTTTTCTCTAAAGATTCACGTGCTACAACTGCTTTCTACGAAATCTTAAACAACGAACAAAAAGCAGATTCTGGAACTTTCGATTGGGGAATTACAACAAACCAAGCATATTTGCCAGCTGAAAATCATAAATACTTTGAAAATGATTTAACTTTAGTTGACTGGTTACGTCAGTACGCTAAAACGGAAGAAGAGCGTGATGAGGTATTTATTAGAGGTTTCTTAGGAAAAATGATTTTCTCTGGAGAAGAAGCTCTTAAAACATCTAGAGTTTTATCTGGAGGAGAAAAAGTTCGTTGTATGTTGTCTAGAATGATGATGGAGCGTGCTAACGTTTTAATGCTTGACGAACCGACAAACCACTTAGATTTGGAGTCCATTACGGCTTTCAACAACTCATTGAAAAACTTTAAAGGTTCTGTAATTTTCACAACGCATGACCACGAGTTCGCGCAAACTGTTGGTAACAGAATCGTAGAATTGACACCAAACGGAGTTATCGACCGTTACATGACATTTGACGAATATCTTGATGATGAAAAAATTCAAGAACAAAGAAAGAAGATGTACAATCTTTAATTTTTAAAATTCCAAATTCCAATCTTTGACTTTACAACTCTGTCAAAGTTTTAAACTTTGACAGAGTTCGATACTAATAAAAAATCCCAAACTCCAAGTTTAATCTGGAATTTGGGATTTTTTTGTCTTAATAATTTTTCGTGTGAATTTTCATTCAATTATAAGTTGCTATATTTGTGTAAGAAAAATATATTTATTTTAAAAAAAAGCAAGTGAGCATGAAGATCATTCAAAAAGGGATAAAAGTACTATTATTGATAGCTACATTCCATGTAGGCATAGCACAAGAATATAATAAAATTAATTCGTCATCGATTTCATATGTAAACAATGGCTTCCTTTCGGATAATTTTATAAGTATAGAAAATGCAAATAAAACTAAACTCAAAAATGGTTTTTATGAAATGAATCTTGATGGCAGGAAAATGCAATTTTATATTAACGAAAAAGGAAATGTAGACGGAACTTTTAAAGAATACAATTCAAACGGGACTTTAGGAATACAAACATTGCTTAATAATGGCAAGTTAATAAGTACGACTGCACTTGATTCAAATGGAAAAACTATAGAGAGTTTAAATGTTGGAAAGGATGCGAAAAGTGGGCATCAATTTCTGAATAGAAAAAAGTATGATTCTTTGGGAACGTTAGTTGAGCAAATCGATTATAATTGGGATAAAAAAGAAATAAAAACGTCTAATTATGAAAATAAGAAACTTGTTTCAGAAACTATCATTTTTGATGAATATAAGATTTGGAATTCAAATGGAGATATAACTGAAGCCAAGTTAACTCATCCGAAAAATACAAGCTATAAAATAGAAAAGAAATACTATCCAAATGGAAAATTGAAAAGTTCTAGATTTACAGACAGTCAATCTATTGAAGGAGAATTGAAAGAATATACAGAAGCCGGCGTTTTGATAAAAAGTAAAAAGACCTCTACAGACAAAATTAACAATGAAAAAATATATAAATTAGAAGAGGCTGAGGTAAAACCAAGCTATCCATCAGGAATAGATTCATTCTATAAATTTTTCTATAAAAACTTTGTAAAGCCCAATCAAGAAGGACTTCAAGGAACAATTTATATGGATTTTGTTGTTGAAAAAGACGGTTCTTTATCAGCTTTTCGCTGTTTTAAAGATATTGGATATGCAACAGGAGCCGAAGCAATTCGGGTTTTGAAACTATCTCCTAAATGGAATCCCGCCAAGATAAGCGGTAAAAAAGTCAGATGTGTTTATGTGTTAAAAGTTCCAATTAAATAAACAATAAAAAAATCCCAAACGCCAAGTTTTAATTTGGAATTTGGGATTTTTTTATTGTTTATTTTACCACTATTTGCTTCCGAACATTTTTGCAAAAATCCAGATAATAATCGCAATGATAAAGATTACGATAAAAATCCCGAATCCCATTCCGGCTTTAAAAATGTCTCCAATAACTTCACAGCTTGTAAATGAAAACAGTATTACAAATACCATTAACAATCTTAGTATTTTATTTTGCATGATTCTGATGTTTTAAATTGATACTTAAAATTACTTCACGAATCAGGAAAATGTGTTATAGAATTTTTGAGAAATGTTTTAGGATTTGGATTTTATGATTTTTATTTCTAATGTGGACAAGCCCAATAATTACTACTATTTCTGCCAGTAAGTAAATAATGCCAAAAATAGAAATGCTTTCATAATTGAAGATTAATATACCAAATGTTAGTATACAATAAAGAATGTTCGCGGTGCAAATTATTTTTAAAAACGATTTCCAATTTTGCTTCACTAAAAAATAACAATTAATAGAGTAAATGAAAAATATGAATGCTATAATAGAAAGGTATTCGAAAATATCTTTAGATAATCCAAAAAAGTCATTGAAATTTCTAAGTGTAAAAAAGAGTAAAATGGAAGTAATCAATGCTCCAAAACTATCTAATAGAAATATGTTTTTGGGTTTTTTAATGGCTCTCATTTATTTTACTCAAATATTTTTTCCAGATATTTTTGTCAACTATATATGAATATTGATAACCAGTTTCAAATATTCTTACCTTATTTTTTAATTGAGTTGTATCAACATGATAAAGAGCAAAATATTCTTTTTCTTCATTTTGATAAAAGTTGATAGAATAGTTAATATCAGGACAACAACAATAATCAGTACGTTTTCCATTTGCAAATACTTTTTCAAAATCAAGTATTTGATTTTTATTTGTAACTTCACATAGTTTATCTACTACAGGAAATGTTGTTCCTGAATCAGTTTCTAATTTTTTATGAAGTTCAATAGTAATTTTTGTGCTGCGTTTAACGGTTTCAGTAAGAGGATATTCGTTTATATAGGTTTCTGATTTCTTACAATTTATAGTCATAACTGAAATGAGAAATAAAAAAATATATCTTGTATTACTGTTTAAATATTTTTGATTCATAATTATGAATTTACTATTTTATTGTAAAGCTCAAATATATTTTAAAATCAATTCAGAATAAAAAAAGTATTGCTGTCAATTAAAATAATTATGAAAATTATTAGGAAATAAAATTTTCCTCAAAAAAACATTTCCACGCCCAACACCCCAACAAATAAAATCAGATTCCGTATATTTGCGCAACCAAACATTACAATCACTTATGAGTCAAAAAGTATTACTTAATTCGAAAGAAGTTACTATCATACTCCATCGTTTGGCTTGTCAGTTAATCGAAAAACATCTTGATTTCTCTGAAACTATTTTAGTTGGAATTCAGCCAAGAGGCGTTTTTTTAGCTGAACGTTTAAAACAAATATTAGAAAACGAATACAAGGTTCCTGAGATTTCTTTAGGATATCTGGACATCACTTTTTTTAGAGATGATTTCCGTCGTACTGATAAACCGCTTGAAGCCAATAAAACCCAAATCAATTTTATAGTCGAAGACAAAAAAGTCATTTTTATTGATGACGTTTTGTTTACCGGAAGAAGCATTCGTTCGGCGCTAACTGCCATTCAATCTTTCGGAAGACCTTCAGAAATTGAATTATTGGTTTTAATAGACAGACGTTTCAGCCGACATTTGCCAATTCAGCCCGATTATAGAGGCCGTCAGGTAGATGCTATTAATGGTGAAAAAGTAATTGTAAGCTGGAAAGAAAATGATGGTGAAGATGTTGTTCACCTTGTGACGAATTAAGTTTAATCGGTTAACCGGTTAATTGTTTAATCGGTAATAACACCGATTAAGCGATTTGAAAAAAACGATTAAACAATTCAACGATTAAACATATAAACACACACAATGAAAGAATTAAGCGTAGATCATTTATTAGGAATCAAATATATCAACGAGAATGATATTAACCTGATTTTTGAAACGGCAGATCATTTTAAAGAAGTCATTAATAGACCGATTAAAAAAGTTCCTTCATTACGAGATATTACTATTGCCAATATTTTCTTCGAAAACAGTACCAGAACCAAACTCTCTTTCGAATTAGCGCAGAAACGTTTGTCTGCAGATGTAATCAGTTTTTCGGCAGCTCAGTCATCGGTTAAAAAAGGAGAGACCTTGATTGATACTGTAAATAATATCCTTTCGATGAAAGTAGATATGGTTGTAATGCGCCACTCCAATCCCGGAGCGGCTTATTTTTTATCTAAAAATGTCAAAGCCAGTATCGTAAACGCCGGAGACGGAGCGCACGAGCATCCAACTCAGGCTTTGTTAGACAGTTATTCGATCAGAGAAAAATTGGGTGATGTTGCTGGAAAAAAAGTAGTTATTGTAGGCGATATTCTGCATTCGAGAGTAGCCTTATCAAATATATATGCTTTGCAGATGCAAGGCGCAGAAGTAAAAGTTTGCGGACCAAAAACGCTGATTCCGAGATATATTGAATCACTTGGTGTTACAGTGGAACCGAATTTGCGTAAAGCGCTAGAATGGTGTGACGTTGCGAATATGCTTCGTGTACAAAACGAACGTATGGATGTGAATTTCTTCCCATCGACGCGCGAGTACGCACAACAATATGGAGTGGATAAACCGCTTTTGGATTCGCTAGGAAAAGAAATCGTAATCATGCACCCAGGACCAATCAATAGAGGAGTAGAAATTACTTCTGAAGTGGCAGATTCTGATCATTCGGTGATCTTGAATCAGGTGGAGAATGGTGTTGCAATTAGAATGGCGGTTATTTATTTGCTGGCTTCTAAGATACAGTAGGTTTTTTTTGGTGTTCAGTTTTTTAGTAATTAGTGTTCAGTTTTAGTATTCAGTCGCGGTCGCGGTTTTCAGTTTTGAAATGAGTGTCGAATTGAATGAAGTTTTTTTTTAACGAAATGTGCTTTGCAAACTTGGGCTTCGACTCCGCTCAGCCTGACAAAACTTGAAACTTGAAACCTCAAACTTTAAACCTGAAACTTGAAACAACAAAAAAACTTACTAAATTAGCATCATAAAATACAAGCCTCACAAATTATAAAAATGAAAGTAGATCAAAAAGGACATACCGTTACGATTAAAGATACTCAAGGAGATGTAAACGCTTTCTTGGAAAAAGTGACGCAACAGTTTAAAACCTTTGAAAAACAAAATATTATAATCGATTTATCAGCTGATGTAGCAATTACAGAAAAAGATTTGAAAGCTTTTTTACCACTTTCTAAGCTTCATAAAAAAGCAAAAAAATCTTTTGTTATAGTTGCAACCGATCTTGATTTTAATGCTATTTCAGATAAATTAGCGGTGGTTCCTTCACTTTTGGAAGCGCATGATATTATCGAAATGGAAGAAATCGAAAGAGACCTGGGGTTTTAATTTTAGATTTCTGATTTCAGATTTTAGATTTTTGAATGCTAAATCTAAAATGTTTTGTCAATCTAAAATCTACATTCTAAAATCTAAAATCAAAAATGAAACTTACTATACTTGGCTGTTATGCCGCAACTCCGAGAACACTTACTAATCCGACTTCGCAGGTTCTAGAAATTAAAAACCGATTGTTTTTAATTGATTGTGGAGAGGGAACTCAAGTTCAGCTTCGAAAGAACAAGATTAAATTCTCAAAAATCAATCATATTTTTATTTCCCATCTTCACGGCGATCATTTGTATGGATTGATTGGGACGATTTCTACTTTTTCTCTTTTGGGAAGAACAACCGATTTGCATATTTATGGTCCAAAAGGAATTAAAGAATTAATTCTTCTTCAATTAAAATTGACGGAATCTTGGACAACTTATTCTTTGTTTTTTCACGAATTAGAATCAAAAGAAAGTGAAGTTATTTTTGAAGATAAAAAGGTTATTGTAAAAACGATTCCGTTAAAGCATCGTGTTTATACCAATGGCTTTTTGTTTCAAGAAAAACCAGATGAAAGAAAACTAGATATTGAAGCAGTTCAGCGTTATGATATTCATGTGGCTTATTATCAGAAAATTAAAAATGGAAGTGATATCACACTTGATGATGGAACTGTAGTTGAAAATAAAAAATTGACTTTTGACCCACCGCCAACAAAAAGTTATGCCTTCTGTTCTGATACGGTTTACAACGAAGAGATCATTCCGATTATAGAGAATACGGATATTTTATATCACGAGTCTACGTTTCTGGAATCTGAAGCAAGACTGGCAGAAAAAACACTGCATTCAACAGCAAAAGAAGCGGCCAATATTGCATTGAAAGCCAATGTAAAACAATTAATTTTAGGTCATTATTCAACACGTTACGACGGAATTGAGCGTTTTAAAGAAGAAGCCGAAACGGTTTTCCCAAATGTACTTTTGGGAGATGATGGACGTAGTTTTGAGTTTTAATTTAAGGTTCTAAGGTTCTGAGATGCTGAGGTTCTGAGGTACCAAGTTTGTATGTGGTTTGTTTTAGGTTTAATATTTCACGTTTGTCAGGCTGAGCGAAGTCGAAGCCCACGTTTGCAAATCAAGTTCTATTTATAAAAGCACTTCGACTTCGCTCAGTGTGACAGTAAAATATTCAGATTCCATGAACCTGAAACCTGAAACTTGAAACAATAATCTAAAATCTAAAATCAACAATCTAAAATCATAAATCATAAGTCATGAACGATTTAAGTAATTATAGAAAATCTTACGAGAAAAGCGAATTATTAGAAAGTACCATTCCCGAAGATCCAATTAATCTTTTTAACCGATGGTTTCATGAGGTGGAAGATTTTGGCGGAAGCGGGGAGGTGAATGCCATGACAGTTTCGACAATTGGATTGGATGGTTTTCCAAAATCGCGTGTGGTTTTATTGAAGAAATTTTCGGAAGAAGGATTTATCTTTTATACCAATTACAATTCCGAAAAAGGAAAAGCAATAGAAGCAAACCCAAATGTTTGTCTGTCTTTTTTTTGGCAGGAAGCAGAACGTCAGGTAATTATTAAGGGAATAGCTCAGAAAACATCTGAGATTATTTCAGATAATTATTTTGATTCTCGTCCTGATGGAAGTAAGCTTGGAGCGATTGTTTCGAAGCAAAGTGAAGTGATTCCGTCCAGAACTTTTTTAGAAGAAAACTTAAAAAAACTAGAAACTGAATTTGAAGGGAAAGTAATTCCGAGACCTGAAAATTGGGGTGGCTATATTGTGACTCCCTTACAAGTTGAATTTTGGCAGGGAAGACCCAACAGGCTTCATGATAGAATTCGCTACACTAGCCAGTCAGATTTTTCTTGGAAGATTGAAAGATTGTCTTCTTAAAAGTAGTTTTACGTAAGAATTTTATATAATAAATTAAAAAATAAATGCATTTCATCGATTAATTTTGCACTTTAACGGTAAAATGAATACGTTTGGTATACAATAATACGAACGAATTTATTCAAAGATAAATTTAAAGGATTTGCCCCAACATTTACTTTAAACCGCTAAAATGCTGATGATTATGAAAAAGATTATGCGCACCATGTTGTTCATTGCGATTCTTGTCGCAATGAACGCATGTTCTGCTGATTCCGCTGAAGCTGGCTTGGAAACTACTACTCCAACAGAAACACTTGTTGCAAATTACACATACAACGATACCGAAATAGAGACAATGAGATTACTAAACGAATACCGTTTGAGTATTGGTTTAAATTCTCTGGAAAGAATTAATCACATCTCTTATAAATGTGAAGAGCATAATAAATATATGATTCAGAATAATGTTGTAGATCATAACGATTTTGTTGCTAGGTCTACTAATATGACTAATGTATTGGGAGCTAAAAGAGTTGGAGAGAATGTTGCCTACAACTATAAAACTCCTGAGGCCGCTGTAAGAGCTTGGCTTGATAGTCCAGGGCACAAAGAAAATATAGTTGGCGATTATACTCATTTTGGGTTATCTGTAACCACAGATCCAGCTACAGGAAAAAAATATTACACTAACATATTTGTGAAGCTTTAAAAATATATTGAACAGGTTGGTTTTTTAGAAAACGTTGTGATTCATAGAATTGCAACGACTTTTTAAATTAGAAAAAGCTGCCATAGAGGCAGCTTTTTTTGTTTATCTGTTTTTTTAGTTTATAAAGCCATAATAATAAATTCGCTTCGTCTGTTAGCCTGATGTTCTGCTTCAGTACATGGAACACCATCTGCGCATTTATTTACAAGTTCAGTTTCGCCGTAGCCTTTTCCAGTTAATCGATTAGGGGCTATTCCGTTTTTAATCAGCCACTGAATGGTCGATTTGGCTCTTCTATCCGATAAAGCTTCGTTGTACTGGTGCGATGCTCTGCTGTCTGTATGCGAGCGGATATCCAGCTTCATGCTTGGATTATCGTTTAAAACAACGAGTATTTTTTCTAGATCCAACGCCGCTTCTGTTCTAATATTAGATTTATCCAAATCAAAATAAATCATTTTGATTCCGAAACATTTTCCTAAATCATCGCCCACAGTAACCTTACAGGTTGATTTTTCAAGTGCAATCGGAAGATTGGTCTTGCCGCTTGTTTTATCTATAGTTATATTTACTTCTTTTGTAGCGAATTCAGGTTTTTCTGCTCTTACGAAATAGGTTTTTCCGCATTCGACATCAAAAGTGTATAATCCGGAACCGTCTGCAACGGCAGAGTTTTTAATGTTCATCTGGTCATCATACAAAGTGACTTTTGCTCCCGGAAGCGCAAGCCCTGTTTCTGCATCCGATATTATTCCGTACAGCTGCTGGATGCATTTGAGCCTTCTTGTTTCTAAGAACCTGTAGATGTCATCAGAACCCTGTCCGCCATCTTTGTTGGAAGTGAAAAATCCTCTTCTGGTTTCAGGATCAATAATGTATGCAAAGTCATCTTTTGGAGAATTGACATCTGCTCCAACATTCTGAATGTTGCCCACTTTTCCGCTATTGTCAATATTGGCCACAAAAACATCCAATCCTCCCAGACCCGGATGTCCGTCAGACGCAAAATAGATCTCGTTTTCAGAAGTTAAGTAAGGATACGTTTCTTTTCCTTCCGTATTAATCGTGTTTCCAAGATTTTGCGGAGGGCCAAAGCCGCCATTTGAATTTATAGTTACTTTATACAGATCAGACTCTCCAAAAGATCCCGGCATATCGGAAGCAAAATACAGCGTTTTTTCGTCTGGGCTCAAAGCCGGATGGCCTGTGCTGTAATTATTGCTGTTGAATGGAAGCTCGGCAATGTTGGTCCATTTGCGGTCTTTTCCCAGTTCCGCTTTATAAAGCTTGATTAAAGTGACTTTACTTTCGTCCTTGCCTTTCTTGCCGCCAATATAGTTGTTTCTGGTAAAATAGACTGTTTTTCCGTCTTTGGTGAAAACAGGAGAAGCTTCGTGAAATTTGGTATTAATAGCCGATTTAAACTTATTTACTTTTGATGCGGTTCCCGTTGCGGGATCCAGATCAGCATTATAAATATTGGTGAAATATTCTCCTGTCCATTTGTGTTTGCGCTGTATAAAATTTCCCGTATCCCTCGCAGATGCAAAGTAAATTTTGTTGTTGTAGACAAATGACCCGTAATCGGAGTATCTGCTGTTAATGCCCGCGTCTTCTATCTGATACCTCCCAGAATTTGCTTTAATCTGGTCCAGATAGTTTATGTCTTCTCTGTAGAGCTTTCCTCTGCTGTCATTTTTTGAAATGGCATTGAATTCTTCCAAAAGCCTATTGGCTTTGGCGATATCTCCAGCCGATTTTAATGATTGCGCGTATCTAAAAAAGTATTCTGGCTCCGGGTTTGGATTCATGGCAAATAATTCGCCGTACCATTTTGCCGCGTTCTGGAAATCTGAGTTGAAATAATAGGCATTTCCCAGTTTTTTAAACATGTCTTCAGATCTGTAGCCTTTGGCCGCAACTTTTTCATAAGTCTTTATTGCATCGACATAAGCGTAGCTGTCATATTTTTTGTCTGCAGCATTTATTTTTGCCTGCTGGGCATAACAGCCAAATGAAAAAGCGCCTATGATTGTAGCGAAAAGTAGTGTATAGTTTTTCATGATGCCTTATTTTTAGAAGAAACGAGGGGTTGTCATTTTGCCTTTGTTTGAGAAGAATTCATAGCGCAGGAAGATCTCATGCGAGCCTGAATTGTAATTGTTCAATTTGGTGGTTTCCCGATCGTAGCCATAGCCCAAATAAAGTCCGTCTGTGATCTGAAACCCAACCATAGCGCTTAAAGAAGCGCTCCATCTGTAGGCCGCGCCTATCATAAATTTATCATAGAACATAAAATTCGCAGAGACATCTACCTGCAATGGCGCGCCTTGAACCATTTTGGCTAGAATGGCGGGCTTGAATTTTATATACTGGTATTTGTCAAGATCAAATACGTAGCCTCCAATTAAGTAGTAATTGATTCTGTCTTTATAAATTGCCACATCATTGTCGTCGTAACGATTTGTTTCAATAAAGTTTGGAACAGACAAACCAATGTATGCTTTGTCAGAATGCCAGTAGACTCCAGCTCCAACGTTTGGAGAGAACTTGCTGTTTAAATCCTGAAATTGGGGATCGCCCTGATCTGCAGGATTTAATTTGTTTACATCTAAATTGAAGATATTTGCCGTTCCTTTGATTCCAAATGAAAGCTTAAAATCTGCAGAGGTCTGAATGGTGTAAGACAGATCCACTGAGATGTTGTTTTCATTTGTAGGGCCAATTTTGTCATTGACCAATGAAGCTCCGATGCCTAATCTGCTGTTGTTTATTGGCGTATTGATTGAGAAGCTGCTGGTCTCTGGCGCTCCATCAAGACCGACCCATTGGGTGCGGTAAAGGCCAAATACGCTAAATACTCCACGGGAACCCGCATAGGCAGGATTTATGGCTATTGTATTGTACATATACTGTGTGTACTGCGCA
This sequence comes from Flavobacterium sp. LK-23, assembly GCF_058135255.1. Classification (NCBI taxonomy): domain Bacteria; kingdom Pseudomonadati; phylum Bacteroidota; class Flavobacteriia; order Flavobacteriales; family Flavobacteriaceae; genus Flavobacterium; species Flavobacterium sp. LK-23. Next base: position 177,488 of record NZ_JBYUVT010000004.1, on the reverse strand, counting down.
TCTTGCTGCGCATAACCTGAACATGTAACTAACAGAATGACGAAGAAAAATAATTTTGTTCTCATAGTAGATTTTATTAATTTAATAATTACTATTGACTATTTAAATCATTGTTTTTTAATACGCTGCAAATATTTATTTGCAGCGTATTCTAATTGCTATCTAGATAAATATAAATACCCATCTAGTTTATGATCTTGAACATTGTTGTTTCCATCTAGAGATTTATATGTAATAATGTAAAAATAGGTTCCAGTTGGTAGTCCGTCAGATTGCTTAACAGTTGTTCTTCCTCGTGAAGTTCCATCAAAAGCATTTGTTGTATTGTTGTAATTTGTAGTTTCAAAAACTAAAATTCCCCAGCGATTATATATTTCAACAGTATTGCCTGGATAACAAGTTAGTTCATCAATATTGTCAATTTTGAAGAAATCGTTCATGTTATCACCATTAGGAGAGAAAGCATTATGCACTAACACATCACCACAAGCTAAGACTTTGCAATCATCATTGATTTCCATGTTTAAAACTATGCTTCTTGGACAGTTTTGATCTGCTATTACATATTCAAAAACGTAATTGCCTAATGCCAAACCAAACGGATTAAGAATGCCTCCTTGTAACGCATTGGTATTGTTTCTATCTTGCCAAACTCCTGTTGTAGGGCTTCCTTCAGGAAGTAGGCTGCTTAAGTTAACCAATGTTGAATCATCGTTACATGCTGTCGATCTGGTTTCAGTAACACCATTTGGAACTACTATAATAGTAATCGTTGCGGTGTCACAATTTTCAGAACTTAATTTATCACATATTCTATAGCTATAAGTATAAGTACCGGCAGGTGTTAGGCTGGATACATTTACATTTCCAGAATTGTCAATAGTAATGTTTGGATCTGTTTTAGTATTGTTACCTTCTGTAAGAAGTGTAAAGTTTACTAATTCAAGTGATGCGCGAGTTATTCCTTTTACATCATTACTCAATACATTGCCTACTAATCCAAAAGAATTACATCCAATATTATTGAAGTTGTCATCATTCGCTACTACTGGAGTAGGTGGTGCTGGCGGATCAAGAACGACTACTGTTACAATTGCGGTATCACAATTTCCAAAATCAGCTTTTTCGCAGATTTGATAAGTCAAAGTGTAAGTGCCACCTGGTGTGTTTGGTGCAACACTTGTAGTTCCATCAGGGTTAATAGATATTGAACCTTTTGGATCTGGAATAGTTGTGGTTAGTGTTACATCATTTATATTTACTGGGCTACCATTTAATGTATCGTTAGTTAAAACGTTGCCTACAGTAGTTTGCGTTGCACTTGCTGTTATTGGTGCAGGAGTATCATCATTAGCCACTATTGCAAATGTTGGTCTTGCAGTACAATAAGGATCTGCAGGCGGATAACTAATTGTAATAGTCTCACTTGGATTAACAGTGAAAGTTACATTGGTAGTTGGACGTAATTTCTCAAATCCATCTGCTCCTTCAATCCATCTGTTGTTTTCAAAAATCCAGCCTGGCCAATCGATTCCTTTTCCTTGCTCGTCTACAACCGCTCCTGGCCACAATACACGACCACTTAATGGTAAATTGTTCATTGTTGTTACGACATTATTATTGCTGTCTGCCCAAGCAATGGTTACACCATTTACAGGAGTGAAGTTTACGGCTGTTACTACATAATCAATATATGGAACATCATTAACACATATTGAAGTTGCGGTAACGGTCATTACTGGAGCTTCAATTGTAACTGTAACCGTTGCAGTGTCGCAGTTATCTGTCTGATCGGCTTCGCAAATTTGATATACCATTGTTAGTGTTCCTACAGGAGCATTTGGTAGTACATCAACAGAACCATCAGGATTTAATTGTAAAAACTCGTTTGGCGTTACAGTTGTAATAATAACATCAGATGCAGTTATGGCATTTCCTTCTAAAGTATCATTTGGCAATACATTTAATACATTAGTTGTAGTATGGTTTACACCTGCAATTGGACCAGCATTATCATCATTGGCAACAATATCTTTGTAATCTTTACAGCTTACACCAAAGTCGGCATCTAAATGAACCAAATCTTCTGGAGTTACCGTTACGACATAACCACTCTCTGTTGTTGTTTTACAAACGGTATGCAATTGCATTTTACCTGTTTTAGCAGTTATGTTTTTACCAGATATTGAAGGAAGAACTTTTACTAAACCAGTTGCTCCTAAAGCAGCAGCCACGGTATCAAAGTTGGCATCTCTAACCAATTTGATTGTATAGTCTCCATAAGGATTTGCTGTCTCTGGACGATCTCTCCAGAATCCTTCGATACCTACTATAACTTCTTCATGATATCCGTTTGGACCATCGATTATTACATTGGCACTTAACGCATTTCCAAAACCTGCGGCATTTAATTCGCCATTGTTTTGTGGGCCAGTATAGCTTCCGTCTCCGTTAAGGTCAATCCATTCCCATTGGCTATAGTCAATAGAACCATTTGAATCTGGAATGTTTTTGGTCACCACTCCATCATTATTGGCATCGTACCATTCATCTTGAATTCCGTTATTGTTAAGATCATACCAAACATAATCTCCAAGAACTGGAAGGTTTGATTTTCCGTATTCAAAGTTATGAACTTGGAAAGCACATTCTTCAAGAGTAGTAAAGAACAAGCTTGAATCAACAGGATATAGCTGATGTGCGCTATTTAAATTAGCATCTTGAACTTGTACCAAATAGCTTCCGGCAGGCATTCCTGTAAAACTGTACATTCCATCGGCACCAGTAATACGCATTTGTATTGGACCAGTAGTTGTTCCTTGCGGAATCAATGTCACAGGTACATTGGCAATTGGAGCATTCGTATCTACATTTATGATTTGTCCAGATATTTTAACTCTATAATCTGGTTCTGTAATTACAACCGTTGCAGTTGCTGTACAAGTTTGGTTCTCGCCATTTACTACAGATGTTGCAGTAAGTGTATATGTTCCAGCTGGTAAATTAGTATTTCCAACTACTTCGTTATTTTGATTTGTAATCACTACAGTAGCTCCAGGACTGCTAGTAACTGCTATCGAACCGTTGCTTTCTCCTTTACAGCTTACATTGGTAGCTATACCGCTCACAGAAACTTTATTTTCAACTGTAAAGGTTTGTACCAATTCAGTTTTATTTCCTGCACAATCTGTTAGCGTATAAGTTCTGGTTAAAATGTAAGATTCTCCATTACATCCCGTTCCTCCATTGTTAGTGTCGTTTACAGTAATATTTACAGTTCCACTACAGTTATCAGCCGCATCTTTTATGTCTTCTGGGCTTCCTGCTGGAATGTCTGCAGCATTTTGCAGATTAGCAACATCTGCTGGTGCAGTACCTGTCGGAGGCGTTGTATCTCTTACTGTAATAATTTGAGTATAAGAAATTGAATTTCCTCCACAATCACTTGTAGACCAGTTGCGAGTTAAGGTATATTCTGTACCGCATTCGTTTTTAATATCGCTTTTTGTTTCGCTGAAAACAATTGGCAAGTCTCCGTTACAATTATCAGAAGCTTCCATATTAAATGGCTCTGGAACTGCATCACAAGAAACTGTAATATCTGAAGGCAATTCGCCAACAAAAGCTGGTTTTGTAGTATCCTGAATTGTAATTGTCTGAGTAAAAGTTTCAGAAGTATTTCCGCAATCGTCTTTTACAGTCCAAGTGTTGGTGTAAGTTCCTGCATTTCCACAGTTTTCAGATGCTACAAATTGTCCGCTGACTTTAGTAATGTTAGAAACATCAGTATCGCATAAGTCAGAAGCTATTGGGAATTGAGCCTGAGCAGCAGCAAGTCCTTCTGTATCGCTGCACTCTAAAGTTGCGTTTAAAGTGCCAGCTTGAGTAGTCCATGTTGGCGCAGTTGTATCCTGAATTGTAATTATCTGAGTGAAAGTTTCAGAAGTATTTCCACAATCGTCTTTTACAGTCCAAGTGTTGGTGTAAGTTCCTGCATTTCCACAGTTTTCAGATGCTACAAATTGTCCGCTGATTTTAGTAATGTTAGAAACATCAGTATCGCATAAGTCAGAAGCTATTGGGAATTGAGCCTGAGCAGCAGCAAGTCCTTCTGTGTTACTGCACTCTAAAGTTGCATTTAAAGTGCCAGCTTGAGTAGTCCATGTTGGCGCAGTTGTATCCTGAATTGTAATTATCTGAGTAAAAGTTTCAGAAGTATTTCCGCAGTCGTCTTTTACAGTCCAAGTATTGGTGTAAGTTCCTGCATTTTCACATCCTTCAGAAGCTACAAACTGTCCGCTTACTTTAGTGATATTAGAAACATCAGTATCGCATAAGTCAGAAGCAATTGGGAATTGAGCCTGAGCAGCAGCAAGTCCTTCTGTATCGCTACACTCTAAAGTTGCGTTTAAAGTGCCAGCTTGGGTAGCCCATGTTGGCGCAGTAGTATCCTGAATTGTAATTATTTGAGTAAAAGTTTCAGAAGTATTTCCGCAATCGTCTTTTACTGTCCAAGTGTTAATGTAAGTTCCTGCATTTCCGCATCCTTCAGAAGCTGTAAACTGTCCGCTTACTTTAGTGATATTAGAAACATCGCTGTCACAAGTATCATTAGCTATTGGGAATAAAGATTGAGCATTCGCTAAAGCCTGTTCATCGCTGCATTCTATAGTTTTGTCTAAAGTTCCAGCTTGAGTTGTCCAAGTTGGAGCAGAATTGTCTTGCACTATTATGGTTTGACTTACAGGAAGTGAAACATTTCCACAAGCATCTTTCGCAGTCCATGTTCTTGTTTTGGTATAAGTTCCAGCACAATTTCCTTCTGTAGTAGTATCTTCATAAGTCAATGAAGAGATCGTTCCACTGTCGTCACTTGCTGTTGCTTGCGCAAAAACAGGTTCTGCTGGACAATTGATAGTAGAAACTGCAGGTAGTGGATCTATAACTGGTATAACAGAATCTCCATCGATAATAATTACAGTTTTTACGATAGTACATAAGTTAGCATCTTTAACCGTAACATTATAAGTTCCGGCTTTAAGTCCTGTAGCTGTAGCATCTGTCTGAACAGGATTAGTATCCCAAGAGTAAGTGTAAGGACTTGTTCCGCCAGATGGTATAACAGTTGCAGAACCTGTTGCTCCGCCACCACAAGCTACATTAACTTGCGTTGTTGTTGCGCTTAAAGGAGCTTGAGGCTGATTAATTGTTATTTCGCATGTTGTGGTATATCCTAATTTGTCAGTAACTTTTACAGAATGTAAACCTGCTGTTAAAGCAACTGCTTGAGCAGTAGTTTCATCATTATCCCAAAGGTAAGTATACTCTCCGTTACCGCCGACAGCTGTTACCGTCGCTTTACCAGTATTCCCTCCATAACATTTTACAGCGCTATCTTGCGAAATACTACATGAAAGTACATTAGGTTCTGTAATTAAAACAGTACATTCTGTAAAGCAGCCATTTGCATCAGTAACTTTTACGCTATGTGTTCCTGCATTTAGAGCTACTGCCGTAGGTGTATTCTCGCCATTATCCCATAAGTAAGTGTAAGTAGGAGTACCCCCAATTGGAGTTACAGTTGCTTCACCATTGCTTAAACCATTAGAAGTTACTGGTTTATTTTGTACAACAGAGCATGATAAAGCGGCACCTGGCTGTGTTATGGTTACAGAAAGAGGTGGAGTAGAGCATCCGTTTGAATCTTTCACAGTTACAGTATAAGTTCCTGCAATAAGTCCAGTTCTATCTTCAGGATCATTAATTCCTGCAAGATCGGCCCAATCGTAAGTATAAGGCGCTACACCTCCAGAAGCTGATATATTTATTGCTCCTGTTGAAGAGCCAAAACACAATACATCAGTTTGAGACGTTTTGGCAACGGCTACTGCTGAAGCAGGCTGTGTAATTGTAACGGCAAGAGGAGCTGCAGCACATCCGTTTGCGTCTTTCACAGTTACGGTATAAGTTCCTGTAATAAGTCCAGTTCTATCTTCAATATCAGTAGTTCCCGCAAGATCGGCCCAATCGTAAGTGTAAGGCGCTACACCTCCAGAAGCTGTTATGTTGATTGCTCCTGTTGAAGAGCCAAAACACAATACATCAGTTTGGGAAGTTTTAGCTACAGTTACTGCTGAAGCAGGCTGTGTGATTGTAACGGCAAGAGGCGCTGCAGAACATCCGTTTGCATCTTTCACGGTTACAGTATAAGTTCCGGCAATAAGTCCAGTTCTGTCTTCAGGATCAGTTGTTCCTGTAAGATCGGCCCAGTCGTAAGTATAAGGCGCTACACCTCCAGAAGCTGTTATATTTATTGCTCCTGTTGAAGAGCCAAAACACAATACATCAGTTTGAGAAGTTTTGGCAACGGCTACTGCTGAAGCAGGCTGTGTAATTGTAACGGCAAGAGGAGCGGCAGAACATCCGTTTGCATCTTTCACGGTTACAGTATATGTTCCTGCAGGCAATGCTGTTCTGTCTTCAGGATCAGTGGTTCCTGCAAGATCAGCCCAGTCGTAAGTATATGGCGCTACACCTCCAGAAGCTGTTATATTTATTGCTCCAGTTGAAGCGCCAAAACACAATACATCGGTTTGAGACGTTTTAGCTACGGCCACTGCTGAAGCAGGCTGTGTTATGGTTAAAGAAAGCGGTGCGGCAGCACATCCGTTTGCGTCTTTCACGGTTACAGTATAAGTTCCTGCAATAAGTCCAGTTCTATCTTTAGGATCATTGGTTCCCGCAAGATCAGCCCAGTCGTAAGTATATGGCGCTACACCTCCAGAAGCTGTTATATTGATTGCGCCTGTTGAAGAGCCAAAACACAATACATCGGTTTGCGAAGTTTTGGCCACTGCTACTGCTGAAGCAGGCTGTGTAATGGTTACAGAAAGAGGTGCGGCAGAACATCCGTTTGCATCTTTCACAGTTACGGTGTAAGTTCCTGCAATAAGTCCAGTTCTATCTTCAGTATCATTAGTTCCCGCAAGATCGGCCCAGTCGTAAGTATAAGGCGCAACTCCTCCAGAAGCTGTTATGTTGATCGCTCCTGTTGATGATCCAAAGCACAATACGTCAGTTTGAGACGTTTTAGCCACGGCTACTGCTGAAGCAGGCTGCGTAATGGTTACAGAAAGAGGTGCGGCAGAACATCCGTTTGCGTCTTTCACAGTTACGGTATAAGTTCCTGCAGGCAATGCTGTTCTGTCTTCAGGATCATTGGTTCCCGCAAGATCAGCCCAATCGTACGTATAAGGCGCTACACCTCCAGAAGCTGTTATGTTGATCGCTCCTGTTGAAGCGCCAAAGCACAATACATCAGTTTGAGACGTTTTAGCAACGGCTGCTGCTGAAGAAGGCTGCGTGATTGTAACGGCAAGAGGAGCGGCAGAACATCCGTTTGCATCTTTCACGGTTACGGTGTAAGTTCCTGCAGGCAATGCTGTTCTATCTTCAGTATCATTAGTTCCTGCAATATCAGCCCAATCGTAAGTATAAGGCGCTACACCTCCAGAAGCTGTTATATTGATGGCTCCTGTTGAAGAGCCAAAACACAATACATCAGTTTGAGAAGTTTTGGCAACGGCTACTGCTGAAGCAGGCTGTGTAATTGTAACGGCAAGAGGAGCGGCAGAACATCCGTTTGCATCTTTCACAGTTACAGTATAAGTTCCTGCAGGCAATGCTGTTCTGTCTTCAGGATCAGTGGTTCCCGCAAGATCAGCCCAATCGTACGTATAAGGCCCAACTCCTCCAGAAGCTGTTATGTTAATGGCTCCAGTTGAAGCTCCAAAGCACAATACATCAGTTTGGGAAGTTTTAGCTACGGCTACTGCTGAAGCAGGCTGTGTAATTGTAACGGCAAGAGGCGCGGCAGAACATCCGTTTGCATCTTTCACCGTTACGGTATAAGTTCCTGCAGGCAATGCTGTTCTGTCTTCAGGATCAGTGGTTCCCGCAAGATCAGCCCAATCGTAAGTATAAGGCGCTACACCTCCAGAAGCTGTTATATTTATTGCTCCTGTTGAAGCGCCAAAGCACAATACGTCAGTTTGGGAAGTTTTAGCGACCGCTACTGCAGAACCTGATTGTGTAATTGTCACAGTAAGAGGCGCAGATGTACATCCTTTAGAATCTTTTACGGTTACGGTATATGTTCCGGCAATAAGCCCAGTTCTGTCTTCAGGATCAGTTGTTCCTGTAAGATCTGCCCAGTCATAAGTATAAGGCGCTACACCTCCAGAGGCTGTTATATTAATAGCTCCAGTTGAAGCTCCAAAACACAATACATCAGTTTGAGAAGTTTTGGCAACGGTTACTGCCGCGGCAGGTTGTGTAATTACAACGCCATTTATATTTGCAGAACACCCATTTGCATCAACAACTTTAATGTTATAAGTTCCAGCAGGTAAACTTTGTAAAGTATTTACAGTTGTTTCTCCGTTAATGTAATACTTAAACGGACCAGTTCCGTTTGTTACATTAATCTGAATTTTACCATCATTACCGCCAAAACAAGTAACATTGCTTGTTGTTCCTAGTGCAACAGTGTAGAATGGAGGTAAAACGATATTAGAAGTTACGAAGTCTCGATTGGCATACCACCATGTATTGATGGTATTTAAATTTCCATATTGAGGCGAACCATTATTACTGTCGTTAAACCCATTCCATCTATGGCAATTACTTGGAGGAGTACCATTTGGTGTACAGCCAGTAAGATTTAATTTTGAATCAAAAGTACCTCCAGTATAAGTAATATTGCTGTCGTCCCAGTAGAATTTTAAAACATATCCAGATGGAGCCGCAGGTCTAACGGTTGTACAGGAGAAACCATATTGATTTTCTTCTACATCATATATCGGGAAATGGAAAGCAGCTTGTCCAAAAGTAACGACTATTGGTATTGAGGTGCCTTGTGCGATAGTGTTTCCTAAACCATCTTTTCCATTCCAAGGAACACTGACAGCATAAGGAGGAGCTCCCGATGCTGTAACAGTTTGGGTAGTTAATACATCTTTTGTACCTGGAGTATAAATTCCATCTCCACCGTTAAAGTCAAGAAGTATTTCGATAGTTCCGCTTTTAAAAACACTAATGTTTATATTGCTTTCGCCAATACCACAATTGGTAATTCCGTTAATTTGTATGTTACCGTTATAGGTTCCATTTTTCCATATATTAATATCAGGATCATTTAAGAAAACCTCATATTTTGGACTCATTTGCGTAGCATTCGGTGCGTTGTAAATACTTTTTTGATCATTAGCCGCATTTCCTGAATTTCCAGGGCCTGTATTATTAAAAGCCACATTAAAATACCAAGGTCTGAAACCTGCACCATTAAAATTGATTTTATTCACAAAACCGTTTTGAGTAACGGCTCCAGTCGTAGAACCGTTATCTGGAGCAAAAACATAAAAAGCACCATTAAAGTCAGTATCAACATCATCCATAGCAAAAGCCCAGCGTTTTGAGTAAATACGTCCAGGAATTGATTTGTTTGAACTATTGGCAACTGTAATGTCGTAATAGTTATAGTAAATTTCAGTACTGCTACCATCAGTTGTGCTCTCAAATTCGATATAGTAATCACCAGCAGGCATGCCATTTGGATTAAAAACTATAGGAGTATATCCAGCAGAAGTAACTCCATCGATACCATTTGGACCATTTTGAGCTCTTGTAAGTCTTTGGGCTTCAGTACCTGTTATGTTCGATGAGGTGCCATCCAAAGTATAGTTTGCAAATGCTACACTTCCATCGGGTCTAATGATTCTAAATCTAGAAGTAATTTCAGTGCCAGTTGGACTTGATCTTCTAGCTCTGCTAAAACCTAAATATACTTTTTCGCTATTTGGGTTTTGAATTCGAATATACAATCGCTGTGCATCTGTCGAACCATATCTACCAAAACTTCCATAAGTGCTATTGTTTATCGCAAGTGAAGCCCTATGATTAATGTCGGGAGTTGTTTGTTTGCTTCCTTCTCCAGCATAAACATTAAGAAACAAAATGCTTAATAGAAAACTTAGAAGGATTTTTATTCTTTTTTCGAAAGTAAAGTTTTTCATATTAAAATGTTTAATATTGATATAATATTTTAACTAACTGAAAACGATTTGCACCTACATAGAGTAGTAAAAAGCACTTAATGTTTTGGGAGTTGTATTATTTTTTAGGTCTAATACTGGCAAAGTAAATCCAATACCTTTTGTCTTTTTTGGGGGAATATAGGTATGAACAATAGTTTGGCTTTTACTGTCGGGACAAGTGGTAGAAGTTACTGTGACCGAAGTGCCGTTCCATTGATCGAGTGTAGAAATATCAGCCAAGCTTAGTTTTACATAAAACTCAGCCGTTTCTCCTGGAGAAAGTGTAAGTGTTTTATTCAGGGGAACATAATTTTTGCTCTCCAGTCTATTGTTCATTAAAACATTGCTTTTTGTAGTACTGCCATCAGGGTTTTCTGGAAAATTTGAAAAGTTCTCAGCAGATAATTGATAAGTATCCGTATTACTTCCAGTATTTTTAACCTGCAGTAAAAACGAAACTTCAAAGCCATTGTACTTTTGATAATTCTCTCCGTCAATAGTTATCTCAGAATTACACGAACCAGCTTGCGAAAATGCAACTGAAGTAATTAATAAGCAAAGCAGATTAAAAATGTTTTTGCTAAAGATATTTTTCTTCGAGAAAAAAATAAACTTACAATTGCTTACAAATTTTACTGCTTTTTCAAGAGTAGATTTTGTTTTCATAACTTAAGATTTAGTTTTAAAGTATTTATGAAATTTTAACAGAATCAAAGTTATATTAGAGTTTTTCTAATATTATTTTTTTATCTATAACTAACCTAAAAACTCGTTGAAGTGTTGTTTTTTTGTCAAAAATTGACTCAAAAACGCTTTTTTTTAACTCTAAAAAGTGAAATTTTTTCGTACATTTTTTTGATTTATTAGTTGAAAATGGTTTGTTTGTAATAGTATAAATATCTAATAATCAAATATTTAGTTAAAATATTACGAACTGTCACATTATCGACTAAATGCTAATTTTATAGATGAAGTACATAAAATGTGATTTTTGGTTTTCTATGATTTTGTAATTGTTAACAGATTGCGAATTGTTTATTCCTGTTAAAATTTCGTTATAATGTTAACAGAAATAAAAAAAGGATAAGGTTTAAAATTTCTTTTGTAAATTAGAACTTAATTAAAAATAGCCTGCAATTCAGGTTTTTAAATTCTGCTGTTTATGAAAAATCTTATTTTAATTCGTCATGCGAAATCTAGCTGGGAAGCACCATTAAAAGATTTTGATCGTCCGTTAATGAAAAGGGGAATTTTAGATGCGCATGATGTTTCATTAAATATTTCAGAGTATCTACCTAAAACATATATAATGTGGAGCAGTACAGCTGCGAGAGCCTCAGAAACTGCTTTGATTTTTGCGCAAAACATATCTTATCCTCTAGAAAGTATTGTTTTTAGAGATGATTTATACACTTTCGATGAAAAACAACTCGAAAAAGTTATTAAATCGTGTGATAATAGTTTTGAAAGCGTTATTCTTTTCGGACATAACGAGGCTATTACAAATTTTGTTAATAAATTTGGGGATGTTTTTATAGAGAATGTTCCAACTTCGGGCTTTGTATCATTGCAATTTGATGCCGACAGTTGGGATACGATCCATAAGGGCAAAACACATAAAACTATTTTCCCCAAAGATTTAAAAGAATAACAGTGTACGAACAGAAATATATCGATAGAGAAAAAAGCTGGTTAGCGTTTAATGCAAGAGTACTTCAAGAAGCTGCAGATAATACAGTGCCACTTTTAGACAGACTGCGTTTTGTTGGAATTTTTTCAAACAATTTAGACGAATTTTTTAGAGTTCGATACGCGGCCATTCGGCGATTAAGCCTCTCGGGTATTTCTGGCGAAAAATATTTAGGCGGTATTTCTGCGCATCAATTAATTAAAGATATTACCGAAATCGTTATTCAGCAACAATCTGAAAGTTTGCGTATTCTTGGCAATATTGAAGCAGAGCTTGAGTCTGAGAATATTTTTATCATAAATGAAACACAGATTACACCAAAACAAGAGTGTTTCTTAAAAGATTTTTATAACCAAAAATTAAGCCCAGAGTTAGTAACCATCATTTTAAATGATCTAGCCGTTTTTCCAATTCTTAAAGACACTTTAGGCTATCTGGCTGTTCGTTTAGAATTGGCTAATGATGAGGTTCGCTATGCTTTAATAGAAATTCCAAAAACCATCAACAGGTTTGTTGTACTTCCTTCTGATGACGAAAAACAATATGTTATTTTAATTGATGATGTTATTCGTTTCAAACTGAAAAACATCTTTAATATATTTGATTATAAGAGTGTTTCTGCCCACATGATCAAAATTACCCGCGATGCACAATTAGATATAGATAGTGATTTGAGTAAAAGTATGCTCGAAAAAATCGCTTCTTCTGTAAAAGACCGTCGTATTGGAGAGCCTGTTCGTTTTATTTACGATAATTTAATTGAAGAAGATACACTCCAGTTTTTCTTAGATAAAATGAAAATTGTAGAAACAGATAGTATAATTCCGGGAGGAAGATATCATAATCGTCGCGATTATATGAGTTTTCCAAACCTTGGCAGATACGATTTATTATACAAACCAAATGAACCTATGCCAGTTCCTGGTTTAAGTTTAGAAGGTAGTATTTTAGAAAAAATCAGTAAAAAAGACTATTTGGTTCATGCACCTTATCAGTCGTTTTCTTATTTGACCAAATTTTTGCGTGAAGCTGCTTTAGATCCGAAAGTTACAAGCATCAAAATTACCTTATATCGATTAGCTAAAAATTCGCAAGTCATTAGTTCTCTAATAAATGCGGCTAAAAATGGTAAAAGAGTAGTAGTGCAAATCGAACTTCAAGCACGTTTTGATGAAGCTTCGAATATCTCTTATGCAGAACAGATGCAGACAGAAGGCATTGAACTTATTTTTGGTATTAAAGGATTAAAAGTTCACAGTAAAATTTGTGTAATCGAAAGATTAGAAGAAGGTAAAAACCGCCGTTACGGATTCATTTCAACTGGAAACTTCAACGAATCTACAGCGAAGATTTATACCGATGTAACGCTTTTAACTTGCCATCAAGGAATATTAAAAGACACCTCAAAAATATTTGAGTTTTTCGATATCAATTATAGAGTTCATAGATACAAGCATTTAATTGTTTCTCCTCATTATACAAGGACTAAATTTATAAAACTGATCGATCGTGAAATTCTGCATGCACTTGCTGGTAGAAAAACACACATCAAATTAAAAATGAATAGTTTATCCGATTTTAAAATGATCGATAAATTGTACGAAGCAAGTAATGCAGGAGTGAAAATCCAACTTCAAGTAAGAGGAATTTGCTCTTTAATTCCAGGAATTCCAGGAATGAGCGAAAACATAGAAGCAATAAGTATTGTAGACAATTACTTAGAGCATTCGAGAGTTTACATTTTCGGAAACGCAGGTTTAACCGAAGTATACATTTCATCTGCCGATTTTATGACTAGAAATCTTGATGGAAGAGTGGAAGTAACCTGTCCAATTTATGATCTGGAAATTAAAAAAGAATTGATCGATAACTTCAATATTGCGTGGAAAGGAAACGTAAAAGTAAGATATCATTCATATAAATTAGATAATAAATATAAGCCGAAAAATCATCATGCCCCATTTAGAGCACAATTTGAAACCTATAAATATTATCAGAATAAAGTAGCAATATTAGAAGAGGTTCCTCAAAAAGTAAATTAATAATAAATACCAATTTCAAATCATAAAGTGAGCATGATTAATATTAGGAAGTTTGCAGCGATAGATATCGGTTCGAATGCCATGAGGCTTTTGATCGCTAACGTTGTGGAACAAGAAGGCAAAGAACCGCAGTTTAACAAAAGTTCCCTTGTTCGTGTACCAATTCGTTTAGGACAAGATGCTTTTACAGTTGGAGAAATTTCACCAGAAAATATAGATCGAATGGTTGATGCCATGAAAGCATTCAACCTTTTGATGAAAGTACATAAAGTAGAGCGTTATATGGCATTTGCAACTTCTGCAATGCGCGAAGCTTATAATGCAAAAGAAGTGGTGGCTTTAATTAAGAAAAAAGCCGACATTAAAATCGAGATAATCGACGGTAAAAAAGAAGCCGCAATTATTGCTTCTACAGATTTGCATCATTTAATTAAATCGGACGAAACCTATCTTTTTGTGGATGTTGGAGGTGGAAGTACCGAGTTTACCTTATTCTCTGACGGAAAAATGATTACTTCAAGATCTTTCAAAGCGGGAACTGTTCGTTTACTGAATAATATGGTTCATGATTCAGTTTGGGATGAGATCGAAAAATGGATTAAAACCAATACAGCCGATTACGATGAGGTAACACTGATAGGTTCTGGAGGAAACATCAATAAGTTGTTTAAAATGTCTGGAAAACAGCAAGAAAAACCGCTTTCGTACATTTATGTTAACTCGCAGTATGCATTTTTAAATTCGTTGACTTACGAACAGAGAATCGCCGAATTAGGTTTAAACTCCGACCGTGCCGACGTAATTATCCATGCCACTCGTATCTATCTGAATGCGATGAAATGGAGTGGTGCACGCCAGATTTATGTGCCTAAAATCGGACTTTCTGATGGTATTGTAAAAGCAATGTACTACGGTAAAATTTAATACTTAACTTAATAATTTTTAGTATGGGTGTAAATTTATATTTTTATGCCCATATTTTTTTAACCTTATAATTTCTGCATATGATAAAAAAACTACTATTATTGTTTGTTCTCTTTAGTTATTTTAATTCGTATTCTTCAGAAGTTTCTGGAAATGCTTTTCTTGATGACAAATCAAATTTTGAAAATATAAAAATAACTTTTTCACCAGTATCTCCAAGCGCAATTTTTGCAGAAACTTATTCTGATTTAAGTGGATATTTTAAAGTGCAATTAGCTAATGGTATTTATAATGTTGTTTATTCAAAAGAAGGATACCAAACATACCAAATTGATAATGTTTTTGTTGGGTCAGATCTAATAATTGATAATTATACTATGTCTTCAAAAACTTTAGTTGCTATATCTGGTTATGTAGAAGGAAATTGGACAAAAAAGAATACTTATAAAATTGTAGGAAACATTACTGTTGATTTTAATAAGGTTTTAAATATCGAAGAAGGTACAGAAATAAAATTTGAAGGGAAATATTCGTTGATTGTTAATGGAAAATTAAATGTTGATGGAAATGTAAATAATTATGTGAAATTTTCATCATCTAAAGTTCCTCCATCTAGAGATGATTGGAATCAGATAGTTATTAATGGAGAAGCGGTTATGAATTATTCTGTTATTGAATATGGAAAAGAGAATTCAGATTGGAATGGAATGATTAGAGTATTAGGAAAGGCGAATATTTCTAACAGTATCATAAGAGAGACAAATGGAACGGCTATAAGTATTACAAGTAGTTCTTCTAATTTTATAATTAATAATGAGATTTATAATAGTGATTGGGCAGTTATTGTAGATGGTGAAGGAGTGTCTAAAATTTCTAGAAATAAAATAAATAATACTAGATTAGGTGGACTATTAGTGAGATCGAATGCTTTAAATACGGAGCTTATTAATAATACTGTTGGTAATTGCGGTCAGATGTGTATAAGTTTATCTGGTACTAATACTTTAGTTGAGAAAAATATTATTTTCAATTCTAATCACGGTATTAGTGTGCCTAGAAATAATCCTCGTATATTTAATAATACAATAATTTTTACTAATTATGGGATTTTTTTGGATAACTACGAGACGACTAATATTGCTCCTATTGTCAATTCTAATATTTTAGCTTATAATAATATATATGCAATTTATTCGGAAGGGAAACCGAAGCCATCTCAAGTTGCATATAACTTATTTTATGCGAATAGTTTAAATGGAAATAATAATTTGCCTATTGGTGTCGGAAGCATAATTACGAAGAACAATAATGGAACTCCTTCAGATACCTATTTTAATTTATTTTCTGATCCTCAATTTTCTTCTACATCATCATCAGATACAACTTTTTGTGAATTATTATCTTCCTCAATAGCTATTGATGCTGGAGATCCTAGTCGTAAAGATTTAGATAATTCTATTGTTGATATAGGAGCCAAAAGTTTTGGACAGACATTATCTATAGACGATAATTATTTTTCTAATAAAAACAATCTAATTGTTTATCCAAGCGTCATCGTAAATTTTTTAAATTTTGAAAGTGAAACAGGCATAAAAAATATTTCATTGTTTAATGTACATGGACAAAAAGTTTATTCAGAAAATTTTGAAGTTGCTAAATTTGCTCATCATGGAATATTGCCGGCTGGTTTACCAAGTGGGATGTATATTTATATGGTTAAGGATGGTAATAATAAATTTTATAATGGTAAGATTTTGAAAAAATAATCTTGTGTATTTTGTTTTTATGAATTTTATAGTTCTATTTAAGATTTATGTTCCTAAAATCGGACTTTCTGATGGTATTGTAAAAGCAATGTATTTCGGTAAAATTTAATGTTTATATATTTTTGAGTAAATGAATAAAGGCAGACTAGAAGCTTTTAGTGATGGCGTTTTGGCAATCATTATTACGATTATGATTTTGGAAATTAAAGCGCCAGAAGGACATCAATTTGCAGATTTAAAACCGCTTATCCCGAAGTTTTTAAGTTATATTTTGAGCTTTATTTATGTTGGAATATATTGGAATAATCACCACTATTTGCTTCATGGATTATTAAAGGTAAACGGAAAAATCTTATGGAGTAATCTGCACTTTTTATTTTGGCTTTCTTTAATCCCAGTTTCTACCGCTTGGATGGGCGAACATAATTTTGAAAAGGCTGCAATGACAATGTATGGCGTCGTGCTGCTTCTCTCGGCAATCTCCTATATTATTTTGCAATATACCATTATGTGTAGCGAAAGAAAAGATTCTGCTTTAAGAAGAGTGCTTAAAAAAGATTATAAAGGAAAAATCTCTTTATTTTTATATGTAATCGGAATTGTTACTGCATTTTACAATCAGTGGATTTCTGGAGCCGCTTACTTTACAGTGGCATTGTTATGGCTTATTCCAGACAAAAGAATCGAGAACATTTTTGCTTCAAACGAATAATCTATGAAATCTGTTTTTCAGTCCATTCAAGATTTTTCTGCTCATGAATTAAGTCTTTTAGACGATTTAATTACATTTCGCACATTGAAAAAAGGAGAGCTTTTATTGACTGAAAATCAGGTTTGCAACGAAATAGTTTTTATTGAAAAAGGAATTCTCCGTTCCTTTTTTGTCAATCATAAAGGAGACGAAATTACCAATTGTTTTGCTTTCGAAAATGAGTTTATGGCTTCCTTCGCCAGTTTTATTACCGAAGAAAAAGCAGAGGAAAATATTCAGGCTTTAACCGATACAGAATTGCAAATTCTAGACCGAAAAGCTTTAGAAAAACTCTACCAGTCAGGATTCAATTGGCAAGAAACGGGCAGAAAATTAACCGAATTAGAATTTGTAAACCTGCATAAAAGAATGATTTCTTTTCAGAAATTATCTGGAGCACAGCGTTACGAAGAACTTTGCCAGAATCATCAAAAGTATATTCAGTTAATTCCTTTACAATATTTAGCTTCTTATCTAGGAATTACACCAAGGCATTTAAGCAGAATTAGAAAAGCAATGGTCTAAAAAATCCTTTTAATCTGTGTAATCTGTGGCGAAAGGACTTTTCAGGACATTTGTCTAGTAAAAGAAAATATACTAATAGTATTTTTGATAAAACATTTCACATGAAAAAAATACTAATTATAAACGGACACCCAAATGCCGAAAGCTTCAATTTCGGAATTGCAGAATCGTATCAAAAAGGTGCAATTGCTTCCGGTGTACAAGTAGAAACCATCACAATTGCCAATTTAAACTTCAACCCAAATCTTAAATTCGGTTATCAAAAACGAACAGATTTAGAACCCGATTTATTAGAATCTTGGGAGAAAATAAAAAGAGCAGATCATCTAGTTTGGATTCATCCCGTTTGGTGGGGTGGACTTCCAGCGATAACGAAAGGGTTTATCGATCGATTATTTTTGCCTGGAATTGCTTTTCAATACCGTGAAAATTCAGTTTGGTGGGATAAATTATTAAAAGGCAAAACAGCTCACATTATTACAACCCTAGATCAGCCAAGCTGGTATTATCGTTTCTTTTTTGGGAGACCAAGTGTTAATCAATTAAAAAAATCAACTTTAGAATTCTGCGGTATAAAACCAGTTAAAGTAAGCTACATCGGAATTGTAAAAGGCTCGAATGATGAACAAAGAAAAAAGTGGCTAGATAAAGTTTACAATTTAGGGTTCAAAAATAAATAATTTGAGTAATTATTTTAATAACATGAAATAGAAAAAAAAAGAATTTAAAAAGAAAAATTCGTGAATTTGTGGCTATTAAAAAAAATTAATCCTTTAAATCCAATCCAAATGTTGAGCGTAAAAGCTCGATGTTTGGATTGATTTCTAAGAAACGATTATAACGATCTTGGTTGTTGTAAGTTCGTTTCGTTTCAGCCTGTTCATTTACAATTACTTCAATAGTAATATCGTGATTGTGCAAATGACCTTTTAAATGCCCTAACAAACCGTTCATCTGACTTTCAAATTCTAGTTTTGATCCTTCGTTTGGCAATTCATAAGAAATTGTTGTTCCGTTCAAAACAGGATCACTAATCAATAGAATCGATTCCATGATTCTAAGTCCCTTTTGGCCTAAACGTTCCGCATATTTGTTCCAATGAAGACGCATGTCGGTTTCGTTAAACTCTTCAGTTGGTAAAACAGAAGATGGTTTAACATACGATTTTGTGCTAGCCTCCAATTCTTTTTTCTTGCGGATACTAGCAAGAGAAAAAGCAGAAACTTTAGGAGCGCCACTTGCATCTGCTTTTGGAACTTCTGGAGTTTGAACTTTTGGAGTCTCAACAGGAATTTGTGCTGTATTTGAAATAGTTGCAGCAACAGGAGTATCATTGCTATTTGAATTAGCATTGACATTATTTTTTTCTTCCGAATTTGAAGTTTGGGGTTTTACACTTGCAACTTCAACTATAGAATAGCCTCCGTTTTTAAAGTAAATGGGCGGAATTATGAATTGCTCAGCTTTTTTTTTTCTCCATCAAAGTTGATAGAGGCCAATTGCATCAAGCATAATTCAACTAAAAGTCGTTGATTCTGACTTAATTTGTATTTTAAATCGCAATCATTTGCAATGTCAATTCCTTTTAATAAAAATTCTTGAGAACACTTCTGCGATTGCGTTGCATACATTTGCTGCGCTTGTTCTCCAACTTCTAATAAAGCAATAGTCGAAGGCGTTTTGCTTACTAATAAATCTCTAAAATGCGAAGCCAAACCAGCAATAAAATGATGCCCGTCAAAACCTTTAGCTAGAATATCGTTGTAAGCCAATAAAAGCTTCGGAATTTCATTTTCTAAAAGTAAATCGGTAATCGAAATATAAGTTTCGTAATCTAAAACGTTTAGGTTTTCAGTTACAGCCTGACGCGTTAAATTGGTACCGCAATAAGAAACTACACGGTCAAAAATAGACAAAGCATCACGCATAGCACCATCTGCTTTTTGAGCAATAATATGCAGTGCATCATCTTCAAAAACGATTCCTTGACTTTCAGCAACATCTGCCAAATGTTCTTTAGCATCTTTTACGGTAATTCTTTTAAAATCAAAAATCTGACAACGAGATAAAATCGTTGGAAGAATTTTATGTTTTTCTGTTGTTGCTAAAATAAAAATAGCATGTTTTGGCGGTTCTTCTAATGTTTTAAGAAAAGCATTAAAAGCTGCCGAAGACAACATATGAACCTCGTCAATGATATATACTTTGTATTGTCCAGTTTGAGGTGGGATTCGAACTTGATCGATAAGGTTACGAATATCATCAACCGAGTTGTTTGAAGCGGCATCTAGCTCAAAAACATTAAATGCGAAATCTTCGGTAGGATCATCATATCCAGGCTGATTTATTTTTCGAGCCAAGATACGGGCGCAGGTAGTTTTACCAACTCCACGTGGTCCTGTAAATAAAAGAGCAGAAGCTAAGTGATTGGTTTCTATAGCATTCAACAAAGTGTTGGTAATGGCTTTTTGCCCCACAACATCCTTAAATGTCTGCGGGCGATATTTACGTGCCGATACTACAAATTGTTCCATATTCTTTTTTATTCGATAGCAAATATATGACTTTTGTTTCGTTGTTTAAAACCGATTTTAGTTATTTGGCGAAATTCTTTTTCTTCAAAATAACAAAGAGTAAACTCAGAAATAATACGATGTTGACAATCAAAGAAATGATAATATATTGACTGTAAGTTTCCAATTTTGTTTCTGTTCTTTCTTTATCAGAAATTTCTTTTTGAGCATTTTTATAGGCGCGCAACTTTTCTAATTGATATATCCAATCTTGTAAATTTCGATTTTCAAATTTCAGATCCCAAACATAAAAAGACAGTGATTTTATTTGATCATCTATCTTTTGAGAGATTTTGATTTCTGGAGGAGGAGGCATGGAGTTACTTCCATAAGGTCTAAATCCAGTGCTTGGAGAGCAACCGCTCACTTCGATAGTGTTGTCGTCATTAAAATTGGCATAAACAATCCAAAGCTGTTTTAGAGATGGAACATTAGAACAGTTGCCAGAGTATTTTTGAGTAATGAACTGAGAATTGTATTTCCCTTTAAAGAGTTCTATGATTTTAAAAGTATAAATTTTCTTTATTGAATCTACTTTTATAACTTCTCCGTAAAACACAATTTCATATTTTAATCCTATTTCTACCATGCTCTCTCGGTCAATTGGCTTGCAATCACAAGAAAAAGCATAATTGGCAATCAATAAAATTGTAAAAAGTAATCGATATTTCAATTTCATAAAGTCAATTTTGAATACAATAATAATCTTTTTAGGCTTAATTTTTTCATCTGTAAATTAAATTTTTGTAATAAAAAATGTACTATTTTTAATCCGAAACTAAAATAGCTTTAATTCAAAAAAAATATAATTTTTATAATTCATGAACGCAAAACAAATTGTCAGATTAAGCAATATTATCGGGATTACGTCTATACTTTTATTATTGTATTGGGTTTTTACTTTTATCGTAATTGAAGTTTTCGGGTTAAAAGTATTTAGAGAAAATATGACCGAAAGTTTTTATTTAAGCATTCTCGGAATTCTTGCCCTTATGGCTGGATCTCTAATAGTGAATCTAATGTTTAATTTGACAAGAATTGCCGAAAGAAAAAATGAAGACGAAGTAAATGTCAAATCGACTAGACGTAAGGTTTTGACTTTGCTTTTAATTTTTCCGTTAATTCTAATTATACTTTTTGGAGGCAATTATCTAACTTCTGCTAAAAAAGAAAAAATGCTAATTGATTCTGCAAAATCAATCATAGAGTCAAACAAGTCAAATAGTGATAAACTACTAAATTATACTTTTTCTAAAGCATATATCAAGGAAACCACTGGCATTTTAAGAGTTTTGTCTGAAACAGATAAAAACTTTCCGAGCGTAACCTTAATTGTAAAAGATTCTATTAAAGACTCGCCTGTTTTTCTTGGTTTTAATGCCTATTACAATGAAAGTTTAGATTCAAATGATAGCATACAGCCTAAAAAGGTAAATTATATTTATAAGACGACTAAAGAAGAAAGAGCTTACCTGAATGAAGTTTTTAGTAAAAACAGTCAGGAATTACGATATAGTTCTAGTAAAGGAAATTATGAATTGTTTTACCCATATAAAAAGAATGGAAAAAAAATTATTATCTATTTTTCTGAACAGCAGCGATACGGTAAAATGTAAAGCTTGGGCAAAGTAACTATTTAGAGGTTTATCTTTGTTATTGGTAATTGATTTATAAATAGTTGTTTGTGTTTTATGAAGTCATAGAAGTTTTGAATTGCAAGATTCAAAACTTTTTTTATGAGCTAATTTTAAGAAATCAATAATATTTAAAAATGTAAGATTATTATGTAATACTTGATTGATTTATTCGTTAACTTAGAAGATTAATTAATTTAAAAAAGATATCATTATGAAAATTAAATCGATGTTATTAGGAATGAGTTTTGCTTTTTTATTAGTGGCTTGTGGACCTAAAGATGCAGATATTCAAAAGGAAATTACTGCAAAATTAAGCGAATTACCTGGAGTTTCAGTGACTGTAGAGAAAGGTGTTGCGACTATTTCGGGTACTTGTAAGGATGACGCTTTCAAACAAAATGCAGAAAGCATAGTAAAAGGAATAAAAGGAGTTAAATCGGTAGTGAACAATTGTGAGATTCCAGCTCCAGAACCTGTAGTTGCAGCTCCTGTAGAAATTAATCCGGATGCAGTTTTAACCACTTCAGTAAATGAGGTAGTAAAAACCTACAGCGGTGTAACGGCAACAGTTAAAGATGGCGTGGTTACACTTACTGGTGATATCAAAAGAAGTCAATTGCAAAATTTGATAAAAAGTGTTCAGGAATTGAAGCCTAAAAAAGTAGAAAACAAATTAACTATTAAATAATTGATGTTATGAGTTTAAAAGATAAATACAAAGAGTTAACAGATTTAGCTTCTAATTTAGGAGTAGCTGATTTGCAAGTAAGAGAACAAGATAATGTGCTGTATATTGACGGAACAGCAAAATCTGCAGATGATAAAGAAAAACTTTGGGCTGCTTACGGAAAAATAGATCCTGATTTTAGATCGGCAGATGTAGTAATGAATATTGAAGTTTCTCAAGGAGTTGCGATAGAATATACTGTTGTAGGTGGAGATTCTTTATCAAAAATAGGAAAAGCGCATGGCGTTTCATGGCAGACTATTTATGAAGCCAATAAAGACATTATTAAAAACCCAGACATCATACAGCCAGGTTGGAAGTTAAAAATACCAACAGCATAATTTTACTTATGGTGTGTTGCAAAAGTCCATCTCAATGATGGACTTTTTTTGTTGTGATTTAATCGAAAAATTTATTCTCATTTTATGTTACTAAATAACCCCAGATTAATTGAAAACATATAAATCTCATCATAATATCCTATAATCATTTGCTAATTAATCTCTTTAATTTTAGAAGTACAAATTATTAAAAGAGAATATTATGAAAATGAGATCCATTTTATTAGGAATGTGCCTTACTGTTGCTTTGGTATCCTGTAAAACTAACGATGCTGATATTGAAAAAGCAATTAATGAAAAAGTAAATGATCCTGATATTCAAGTTGCGGTACACGAAGGTGTGGCTACAATTACAGGTATTTGTGACGATGAAATGTTCAAGAAAAATATTGAAAAAAGCGTAAGAGCAACCAAAGGTGTCAAATCTGTTGTCAATACCTGCGAACTCGCCAGAGCCAATCAAGAACCTGCGGCGGCGACTGTTATTATTAATTCGGATACCGATTTGGATAAAGCTGTCAGTAAAGTAGTCGATGCTTACGATGGAGTGAGTGCAACTGTTGTTGGTGGCGTTGTTACGCTTTCGGGAGAAATTGCAAAAGATAGATTGCAGCCTTTAATGCAAAGTATTCAGGAATTGCATCCTAAAAAAGTAGACAATAAATTAACTATTAAATAAGGATGTTATGAGTTTGAAAGATAAATACAGGGAAGTGATAAATTTAGCATCCGAAATTGGAATTGCTAATTTGCAGGTAAGAGAACAGGATAATGTGCTTTATGTTGATGGTACAGTTAAATCTGCAGCTGACAAAGATAAACTTTGGAATGCGTACGAAAAAATTGATCCTGAATACAGATCGGCAGATGTTGTAATGAATATTGCTGTTATAGAAGGTACAACAAAAGAATATATTGTAAAAGGAGGCGATTCGTTATCTAAAATTGCTGCGGCTTACGGTATATCATGGAACGACATTTTTGAAGCGAATAAAGACATTATTTCAAATCCTGATTTGATTAAACCAGGTTGGAAATTGAAAATACCAACAGCATAATTTGTTATGTTGTGTTATAAAAGTCCGTCTTGATGATGGACTTTTTTGTTGTGATTTTATGTCTTGCAAGGAACAAATTAGTTAAGATTAAGGATGAATAGTTACCAATTTTTGGTAACTTTGCATTGTTAATAAGAAAAGTCATGGGAAGAAACACTTCAATATCGCTTGGAAATCATTTTGAAAATTTCATTGAAAATAGTCTTTCTGAAGGAAGATTTAAGAATGCCAGTGAAGTAGTGAGAGCTGGATTACGTCTTTTGGAAGAAGAAGAGAATCGTTTGCTTATTTTAAAACAGGCAGTTCAAGATGGGATTAATAGTGGACGCGCTGAAAACTTTGATCCTAAGAAACATCTTGAAAGTTTAAAAGCAAAAAGAAAAAATGGCTAAATATTATTTGACGAATAAAGCAGTCGAAGATTTAACTGATATTTGGAATTATACTTTTGATGAATGGTCAGAAAAGCAGGCTGATAAATATTATCTATTACTTTTGGATTCCTGTCAGGAGATTGCTGAAAACCCGAGTTTGGGAAGAAAATACGATAGTGTAACAGCAAAATTGTTAGGGTATAAATCAAATCAGCATATTCTCTTTTATCACATTATTTCAAGTAATGAAATTGAGATTGTTAGAATCCTTCATGGAAGAATGGATTTAAAAAGTAAGTTTTAAGAAGGGTAACCGCAATAAGTGTAAAGATAGGAGAGATTTTTCTCATTTTATGTCATGCCGAGGGACGAGGGATCTCAACTGAAAACTCTGCAAAAGATTAGAAATTATCGCCCCTCGGCATGACAAAATTATAGTTACTTTTTGAAAATGTAAAAAGATAAATTTTCTTTTGAAACAGAATGCCTAGCCCTGATAGTAGCGGTATCCTTTTTCTTGCTCCTTTAGCAAGGAAAAGATACAAGCGAATAGCAGGAATATGCTTCTAAAAAAAACTACCTTCCCCTAATACTTAAATCAAATAAAAATTTTGCTGTTTCCTGATCTGAATCTGCCGAAAAGCCAGCAACATAAACTCCTTTTTTACCCGAAGTCGATTTAATTCCGTATACAACTGCCTCATCCGCTGGGTCTGACTCACCCTCGTATCGATACACATGAACAATTTCAAATTTCTCAGGATTCTTTTTAATCGCATCTGCATTTCGATTAAAATCGCACGTAAATCCTTTTTCATTCAATTGATCTAAAGCCTTTGAAACAGTTGCGTAATGATACATTCTTTTCATGATAAACTGAATTTAAATTATAGATTTTTAAAGATAACTATTTTAAAATTAAAATGTTATGATAAAATTCATAAAATCTGAAATTTAAAATCGTTATTGTTAGTGCTTAAATCCCTACTTTTGCAGCGCAGACCGCCTTATCGTCGTCCCGATTCATCGGGAGGGAGGAAAGTCCGGACACCATAGAGAAGCATAGCGGGTAACGCCCGTCGGTTCCGAAAGGGATTAGGACAAGTGCAGCAGAAAGTATGTACAGGTAATGCTGTAGTGAAACCAGGTAAACTCTATGCGGTGAAATACCAAGTATATCGGCATTTAAGGGCTTCTCGTTCGTTGCCGAAGGGTAGGTAGATTGAGTCCAGTAGTAATGCTGGATCTAGATAAATGATAAGGTATTGTATCGTTGCAAAATGAGACAAGAACAGAATCCGGCTTACAGGTCTGCATTTTTTATATATTTGTGAAACTATCTAACTTGTTTTCATGAATACTGCCACTCCAAATTCTTCTTCAAAATCCAAAAGAAGCCTTTTCAGAACCATTGCAACCAATCTTACTTTTTGGGTTTTAATTGCTATTATTTCGGGTATTTTACTCGGACATTTTTCTCCAGCAAATGGTGTGAAGATGGAATTTTTGGGCAAAAAGTTTATTCAGCTAATTTCTCTTTTTATTGGTCCGATTATTTTCTTGACCATAGTTTTAGGGATTTCGGGAATGGGAAATCTAAAAAAAGTGGGAAGAATTGGTGTAAAAGCGTTAACTTATTTTGAAGTGGTTTCGACCGTTGCATTAGCAATTGGTGTCGCTGTTGCTTACATATTTAAGCCAGGAAAAATTGATAAATCGGGATTGACATTTGGAGATGCAAGTCAGTATACAAAAGGAGCTTCCGAACATTTTTCGTGGTTGCAGTTTTTCTTATCCAATTTTACTTTACAGGTTTTGTTGGCTGCTATTATCTGCGGAATTGCATTGAATTTTTATCAGAAAAGAGAGCAGACTATTTTAGTTCTGGAACGATTCTCAAAAGTGGTTTTCTTCGGATTAAAATATGTAATGTATCTCGCTCCAATTGGTGCTTTTGGCGGAATGGCGTATACAATTGGTAAATTTGGTCTTGCCACTTTGATTCCGTTAGGAAAACTGATGCTTTGTGTTTATTTGACTATGGCACTTTTTGTTTTTTTTGTTCTTGGAAGTATCTTGAGATATTATAAAATAAATATTTTTTCGATTTTAAAATATATCAAAGAAGAACTTTTATTGGTTTTAGGAACATCGTCTTCTGAAGCTGCTTTGCCAAGTATTATGGTGAAACTGGAACGAATGGGTTGCAGTAAATCGGTTGTAGGATTGGTAATTCCAACAGGTTATTCTTTTAATTTGGATGGAACTTCAATTTACCTTTCGATGTCGGTGCTGTTTATTGCACAATTATATGACGTTCATTTAAGTTTCTTCGAAATCATGACCGTTATCGGAATTTTAATGATTACTTCTAAAGGTGCAGCAGGCGTAACCGGAAGCGGGTTTATTGTTTTGGCCTCTACATTAACCGCTTTGCATAAAATTCCCGTTGAAGGTTTAGCATTTTTATTGGGAGTAGATAAATTTATGAGCGAAGCCAGAGCGATTACCAATTTAATAGGAAACACAGTCGCAACGATAATAATCTCGAAAACAGAAAGAGATTTTACAGAACTGAATCTTGATCCTGTTTCGGAGTGATTTTGCCACGAAGGCGCTAAGGCACGAAGTTTTTTTATCTCTCGCAAAGACGCAGAGTCGCAAAGATTTTATTTTCTTTGAGTTTAAAATTGTCCATTAAGTTGCAATCCCGAAGTTTCGAAAGAAAATATTTTTATGAATTGACTTCAGCTTTAGCTGGAGGATATGATGAATTAAATTTTAAAGGCTTTAGCCAAACATCTTCTAGTTTGGCTAAAGCCTTTTTCTTCGTTAATTTTTGACCATCCAACTAAATCTGGACGCTATCCAAATTAAGTTTTACAATTAGTATTTGCTCACAAAGTTTTTATTTTTCTTTAGGCTTAAAAATTGCTCGCAAAGTCGCAGAGTCACAAAGTATTTTATTAATTTTTAAAACTTTGCGACTCTGCGACTTTGCGAGATAAAAAAACTTTGTGCCTTAGCGCCTTAGTGGCAAAATAAAAAAAAATTAAGCTTCGTCCTTCGTTGTTCGCACCAGACTAATGCCCGACATGAAAAAGACAATTCCTAATATTCCGTAAATAATAAGCGATTTTATATCTCTGGTTTCTCCAGATGTGCCGGCAAAAATAACTGCCGTATAAATAAGTCCTACAATTCCGAGGATTGTAAGCAACCCACCGAAAAATCTTTTTAGGTTCATGATTGTTAGATTTAAAAGTTCTCTAACAAAGTTAATTTTCAATAAGTTAATCGCTGTTATACAATTGCTTATATAAAATTATATGATTTACAGGATGCTATTTTTCTATTTTAAACTCCAATCCAATATTTCGAACGCTTTCAATCTTGATTTTCGGATCTGAATTAAAATATTTCCTAAGTCTGCTGATAAAAACATCCATGCTTCGCCCGGAGAAATAATCGTCTTTTTTCCAGACCGACATTAAAATTTGATCTCTTTTTAATAACTGATTGTGGTTTAAATACAAGTATTCGATAAGAGAAGCTTCCATTTCTGTAAGCTGCTGCACATGATTTTTATTGTTAAGTGTCAGACGTTCGTTATCAAAAATATACGAACCAATTTCGATTATGTTATTTCCGTCCAGACTTCTCTTTTGTTCGATTCTTTTTAGAATATTCTGCAAACGCAGCACCAGTTCGTCAACTTCAAACGGCTTTACGATATAATCATCTGCGCCAAGTTTTAGCCCAATTATTTTATCTTCTTTTAGTTTTCTTGCGGTTAGAAAAATAAATGGAATTTCGGGATTAATGGTAATTATTTTTTCAGCCAATGAAAATCCGTCCATTTTCGGCATCATTACATCAAAAACACAAATATCAAAAGTCTGGTTTTTAAAAAAGTCCAAAGCTATTTCGCCGTTTTCGGCCCAGATTACTTCAAATTGATGCAATTCTAGATATTGTTTTAAAATCGCCGCAAAGTCAAAATCGTCTTCGGCTAATAGTAATCTTTTCAAAATAAAGGGATTAAACTTTTAATAAAATAGTAAACTGAGTTCCTTTTCCTAAATCGCTAATAACGTTTACAGAACCTTGATGCGCTTTTACGATTTGGTCAACATAATACAAACCTAAACCTAAACCTTTTGTGTTGTGCAGGTTGCCTTGTTCTACTCGGTAAAACTTATCAAAAAGAAACGCTTGTTTGTTTTTGGCAATTCCAATTCCGTCATCTTCAAAACTGATTGAAAATTGTTTTTCGACAATTTTTGTTTTTACTGTAATGGTGTTTGATCCGTATTTTACAGCATTTTCGAGAACATTTAAGAAAGCAGTTGTCAAATGAAATTTATCCAAAACCAAAATAGTTTTCTCAGTCTGAAAATCGGTTTTAAGATTGATTTTAGGAAAAGTAATTTTAAAATCATTTACGATAGAAAGCAGAAAATCTTCGGCTTCTATTTTTTCTTTTTGAAGTTCAATTTCGTTTTCTGCCAAAGAATTTGCCATAACCTGATCAATCAGATTCTGAAGACGGTTATTCTGGCGCGAAATGGTGTTTACAATCGAATTGAAATTTTCATCGTTGTCACGAATGTTTTTCTGCGCTAAAATCTTTGTCGAAATCCCCAAAGTAGCCAATGGAGTTTTCAGTTCGTGCGTAATATTATTGATGAAATCGGTTTTTACATCACTGACTTTTTTCTGTTTGACTAAAGCTTTTAAAGCTATAACAAAAAGCGTAATTAAAGTCAGAATTGATAAAAGAGATAGGATGAGAATAAACGTCATTCTTCTTAGAATAATCATTTCCCAGTCAATAACAGAAACGTACATCGAATCTTCTGTCAAT
Source organism: Flavobacterium sp. LK-23 (assembly GCF_058135255.1). Taxonomy (NCBI): domain Bacteria; kingdom Pseudomonadati; phylum Bacteroidota; class Flavobacteriia; order Flavobacteriales; family Flavobacteriaceae; genus Flavobacterium; species Flavobacterium sp. LK-23. The sequence continues at coordinate 148,119 of NZ_JBYUVT010000004.1, read as the reverse complement.
AATTTATATTCCTCATTTTCAAAAGTGCCGTTTGTTGTTCCAACATAACTTCTTACTAAAAAGGCATGATTTAAAGAAGCCAGATTTCCGTACAATTTATTCTGGATAAAAGGTTTTTCAGAGAAAATAGTATCCGCTTCCTGTTCGTTTTTGTAAAGAATAAATTTGTTTAGAACAATGGCAAAATCGATCTTAAAATCGGGTAAATCTTTCTCCAATTTTCGTTTGATTTTTTGAGTTATTATGTTTTGAGATTGCGCATTCAAAACGCCATTTTTAATGTCCAATTTACTTTTTTTTCCTTTCATGTATTTTTCTGAAAGGCTTTTGTAAAGCACTTCTTTTCTAGAAACCAAAGCCGAATCGATATCGCTGTAATTATTGGTAATTTGAGCAATTTCGTTTTTAATCTGCGTATGAAACTGCGCTACTTTATATTCGTAAGCTGTCTTTACTAAATAGCATTGTACCGTCATAAGCACAAATAGCGCTACGACAGAAAATCCGATTAATAAATTGATTCTTTGCTTCATATTGGTTGAAATGACGCTTCAAAAATACAGTTTTTAGCCAACAAATAGGAGATTAACCTTGCATTAACCTACGATTAACTTTCAGAACTGGGTTTTCAAAGCACTTTTGCACTTCCATTAACTAAAAATATACTTTAAATGAATTTTTGCCTGCCCTTAAAACTGCTTATTACTCTGTTGCTTTTTTGTCTTTCCTTTATGGCAAACGCTCAGAATGAAACACCAAAGGATTCGATTTCAAATGAATTAAAGGAAGTAGTAATCAGTAAGGAGAAAAAAATGTTTAGCAACGCAAACGGAAATGTAAAGATCGACGTTGCCAATTCGGTGTACAGTACAATTCCAAATCCGATTGATTTGCTTTCAAAACTGCCATCGGTTCAAATAGGCAGTGATCGCGAAAGTATTTCGATTGTCGGAAAAGGAAATCCGTTAATTTATATAGACGGTCAAAAAGGAACGATAAGCGATTTAAATGCTTTATCTGTTGCCGATATTAAAACAGTAGAAATTATTAAAAATCCCTCTTCTAAATACGAAGCCGAAGGCCGTGCTGTGATTCTGATTACGAGAAAAGTAAGTAAAAAAGATAGTTTTAAAACCGAAATTTCTGAAGTGGCTTCTTTTAAAAGAAATTACAATAATTATTTGGGGTTTAATTCTAGCTTTAAAAAAGATAAATTAGAATGGAAAGCCAATTTTAATTACAATCTACGAAATCCGTGGGAAAATCATAGTTTGGAATATGAAATCCCGAAGGCTTCCATAGTTTCCAATTATGATGTGACAGCAAATTCGCATGTAAAGGAATATATTTTTGGAGGAGGTGTGTTTTATAAAATAAATGAAGATGATTATTTGTCGGTTAATATAAATGGCAAAATGCGAAATGATACTTTCGATATCAACACTTTCACTTTTAATGAAAATCAGAATGAGATAAATAATGTCTTCACTTTTAGCGATAATTCCAGTTCTAAGAATTTCATGAATTCATTCATCAATTACTCAAAGAATATAAAAGCTATTGATACTAAGTTGTTTATAGGTTTTCAGGGTTCCAACTACAATCAGCATTTGTTGAGTTTGGTGCAAAATAATTTTAATGAAACCGATTTTAAATTGTCGCAAAACCGGGATCAGAAATTTAATGTGGATGTTTTTTCTGGAAGGATCGATTTGGAGAAAAAGTTCAAAAATGAAATGACTCTGGAATACGGCGGATTGTATTTAAAAGCGAAATCAAAATCAAATGCTGACATTTTTGATTTTGAAGAGGGTAAAAGCGAAGTTTCAGATTATGATTTTAAAGAAGAAAACCTCGCCGCTTATGTTCAGTTTTCGGGAAAGCTGAAAAAAATCGATTTTTCATTCGGGTTAAGAACAGAAAACACTAACGTGTACTCCAAGTTTAAAACACAAGTTTCGCCCTCTATAGATAAAAACTACACCAATTTGTTTCCTAAAGCCGATCTTACAATTCCTATTGATAGCATAAAAAGCATTAATGTAAATTATTTAAAAAGTATTGTGAGGCCTAATTATTCGTCTTTAAGTCAGATTGCGACGTATATAAATCCGTATTTTTTATATGGGAGCAGCATAAATTTAGGACCAGCATTTGTAGACGAAGTTTCAAGCTCATTTCAGTATCACGACAAAACTTTAAAATTGAGTTATTATCAGACGAAAGAAGTAACCAATCCGAGTTTTGTGTTCAATGAGGAAACCAATGTATTAATGATCACGGATATTAATTATAAAAGAGAAACGGGTTTTACCATAGATTTTACACTTCCGTTTACCTATAAATTCTGGAAAACAACCAACTCTCTAATTTTTGTAAAAAGTAAGGTGGAAGACGATACGGCGCTTTTGCATCCTTCAAAGCCTTATTTGTATTATTACTCAAACAATACATTCAAATTACCAAAAGATTTTAGTTTCGTTTTTTCTTTCTGGGGAACAACCAAACAAAATGATGGGATTTTTGAACGCAAAGCTAATTTTGTGGTCGATATGTCTTTGGCCAAAACATTTGGTAAAAACTGGAGCTGTACCTTGAATTACAATGATATTTTTAAAGCGACAAGTTATACTGATACTTTTACGGTGAATAATGTCCATTCCAAATTTAAATATTTAGTCGATGCCAACGAGATTTCTATTGCAGTTCGTTATTCTTTCGGAAAAATAAAAGATTCTGAATATAAGCAGAAGAGCGTAAATGAAAGTGAAAGCCGAATTAGGTAAAATTCCAAACAAAAAAATCCCAAATTCCAATTTTCTCAGAAGTGCCGAGTTTAGAATTTGGGATTTTAATATTTTAATATTTGCTTTTTATTTACCCTTCATCTTCTTCAGATTCTTTTTTAGAAGCATCATGTGGTAATTCTTCATCCTCATCGGTCGAATTCAATTCAAAAAAACTAAAGAAAGAACCGCCATAACTTTTCTGGAAAGAAAAATTACTCATATGATCCAGTTTAGTGTATTTTGAATGCTCGATAATCATCATTCCGTCGTCTTCCAATAAATCTCGTTCAAAAACGGTTAAAACAATTTTCTCAAAAGTTGCCTGATCCAATCCGTAGGGTGGATCTGCGAAAATGATATCGTAAGTAGTTTTAGAATTTTCTAAGAATTTAAAGACATCGCTTTTGGTTGCAGCAATATCAAAATCATATTCTGATGAAACTTGTTTGATAAATTTTACGCATCCGAAATCGCCATCAACAGAAGTAATGGGAGCACTTCCGCGTGAAGCGAATTCATAACTTATATTGCCAGTTCCCGAAAAAAGATCTAAAACCTTTAAGCTGTCAAAACTAAAATGATTATTCAAAACATTAAACAATGCTTCTTTACTCATATCAGTCGTTGGTCTTACAGGTAGATTTTTTGGCGGAAAAATTCGGCGTCCTTTGTATTTTCCTGAAATGATTCTCATGATTGAAATAAGATATAATGTTTTTGATTTTGAGCGGTTGTAAAGCTGTTTCTTTCCTTCAGTTTTGAAACATCCATAAAAGAAATATGTCGCACGTATTTGTAAGCGATGGCATAAAATGGATCATTTTCTGAAATAGTTCCTAATAATTCTAATTTGAAACTTTCCGGATTCATGCTCATTTGTTCTGCTGTAAATAAAATATAGTAGATAAAATCTTCTGGCGTATTATATTCGAATGAATTAAAAAGCAAAAGTTTTTGATTCTGGACTACAATAATTTCAAAACTCTCAGGATTAAAATTGACGATCATTTTCTTATCGTCGTTATTTCTTGAGTTATCCAAAAGTTTTTCGACCAAAATACTGTTAGCGTGTTTATAATCAAAAGATCCCACATTATCGATTAAGAAATTGTTGATATTCACAAACGGAATATAAACCGAGTTCATCTGATAATTCGGAATTTGATCAAAAGTAAAAAAGTCGGTATCAAACACTTTTGTAGTGTATTGCAGATAACTTCCTAAATAATTCTCATCAAACAAAGCAGTCGGAACAAAAGTCGAAAGATTATTATTGTGAATAACCATTACTTCATCGTAAGTATTTTTTAATTCGGGATTGCTTTTGAAAGCATCGTTGAATAAATCTTCAATTCGCGATGTCTTGCTGCTAGTATCAAACTTTATTTCCTTAAAAGAAGTGATGATATTATTTAAAGTATCAAAACAGCAATATGAAAATCCAGTCAGTGAAACCTGAATAGAAAGTTTTCTGTAATTTTTTGAAGTAATGTTAGTATTTTGTAATGACATAGTTGATTTACAATTCGTTACCTGTTTTAAATCAAGAAAGAATTTAAGCGACCACAAACTTACAAATAAAAAAAATAACAATGTCAATTTCAATATCAATGAAAAAGACTTAATTAATATGCAATTTCAAAATTTAATATTACAAGAAAGTTAGCAGAATATTATCATTCTGTTTATTGTCAATTATTTAAGGTTGTAATTAAATTTAGGTTTTAGATAGTATTTTAATTTTCATATTTAATTTGACTTTACCATTGAAATTGCTAATGATATTGAATTTACCATTGCCATTGCTATTGAAATTGCTATTGATATTGAATTTTGCCATTGCAATTGATTTTTGCCATTGCCATTAAAAAAGTCGACCTTTGTATTTCAATATTACTCTATGAATTCTGCACAGTTTTACGGTACTTTACAAAAACGATTTCCTTTTGCTCCAACATACAAACAGGATATTTTTTTTCAGAAAATTGCAATCTTTCTAACCGAACCCCAAAACGACACTATTTTCGTTTTGAAAGGATATGCGGGAACGGGAAAAACTACCGTTATTTCTACTATCGTTAATAATCTTAGCGAGATCAATAAAAAATATGTTTTGTTAGCACCAACAGGACGTGCGGCAAAAGTAATCGCCAATTATTCGAATAATCCGGCCTTTACGATTCATAAAAAAATATATTTCCCGAAGAAATCTTCTGGAGGCGGAGTGGCTTTTACCAAGCAAGTCAACAAACATAAAAACACCATTTTTATCGTCGATGAGGCTTCGATGATTTCAGATAGCACATTAGACAACGGTTCGCTTCTAGACGATTTGATTAATTATGTGTATTCTGGAAGCAATTGCAAAATGATTCTTTTGGGAGATACTGCTCAGTTGCCTCCAGTAAATTTAGATATTAGTCCAGCACTAGATATTCAGACTTTGGGCATTCATTATGACAAAGAAATTGAACATATCGAATTGGACGAAGTAATGCGTCAGGAAGAAAGTTCAGGAATTTTATTCAACGCAACAGAATTACGTGAATTGTTGAAAGAAAGTTTTATAACCGAATTTAAATTCAATGTAAAGAAGTTTAAAGACATTGTTCGACTAACTGACGGTTACGATATTCAAGATGCGATTAATACTGCATACAGCAATTATAGCATTGAAGATACTGCTTTTATTGTTCGTTCTAATAAACGTGCCAATCAATATAATGAGCAAATCAGAAGCCGAATTTTATTTAAAGAAAGCGAACTTTCGGTTGGAGATTTTTTGATGGTAGTAAAAAACAATTATTTCTGGCTGAAAGAAACAGACGAAGCTGGATTTATTGCCAACGGAGATATTATTGAAGTTTTAGAACTTTTCGGAATAAAAGAATTGTATGGTTTTAAGTTTGCGAAAGTAAAAATAAGAATGGTCGATTATCCAGAGCAAAAACCTTTTGAGACGGTTTTAATTCTAGATACTTTAGCAAGCGAATCGCCTTCTTTAACGTATGAAGAATCGAATCGTTTGTATGAAGAAGTGATGAAAGATTATGAAGATGAGCCAACCAAATATAAAAGATTTCAAAAGGTAAAAGAAAACGAATATTTTAACGGATTGCAGGTTAAATTCTCCTACGCGATAACTTGTCATAAATCGCAAGGAGGGCAGTGGAATACCGTTTTTATCGAACAGCCATTTCTTCCAAACGGAATTGATACTGATTATATTAGATGGCTTTATACGGCGATGACACGTGCCAAAAATAAGCTATATTTGATAGGATTTAAAGACGAGAGCTTTGAAGAGTAATTGTTTGCCACAGATTAAAAAGATTTTCACAGATTTTTTATTAAAAGATAGAGTAAAGTTTTTTTGAAATTACTTTAATCCTTTTAATCTTTGGAAAAATATAAAGGCTTGCAGAAATTTGAACGGTTCCATTATAAATGCATGCTTCAATTTATTAAAAAGTGATTTTGACTACACGAGTATCGATTAAATCTGTTTTGCAAACTAGATGGCACATGTAGCTTTTATCGATATCGATTTTCTTATAATAGAATCTAACCGTTTTGATTGGGAGTGTATTATTTAAAGTTTCAAAGTGAATAAAATCACTGCCGAAACCCTCTCCGTAAACTTTTATGGTTGCTTCTTTTTTTGTCCAATAGTCGTAAAATGAAATTTTAGGGTTTTCTGAAGTGCTAATTTTAAGCCATTCTTTTTGATCTATTAAGGGTTCAAAATCAATAATATTGCGATTAGACATTTTTTCGATATCAATGCCAATTTCAGAATGATCATTTACGGCGCAAACTACTATTTCTCCCGAATGCGAAATACTGAAATGAACAAGATTTCCTTTAAAATAAGGTTTGCCATAATCATTATACGCAATGCTTTTTGGGCTAAGTTCCAGATTGTAAATTTCCTTTATGCTTTTAAAAAGTAGCATTCTCCCCAAAAGAGATAATTGTGCGTCCTGCCATTTTCTAAAACGGGTTATTTTTTTTATAAAATCGGCAGAGAATTTTGGAAGCTCGTTTTTTAATAGGTTTTTATGGTTCTCTTCATTTAGAAAAGTATAGTAGATATAGATCAAGATGTTAAAGATGATTTAGTGGATAAAAAACTAAAAAAAGGGGACAACATCGTTTAATGCTATCCCACTTATTTTATGAATTCAATTCTTCAAATACGCCCATAAATTCTAAGTAAGGCGTCATTAATTTTTTATCAAATACGGGGGGATTCAAATTCGAATCGGCTAAAAAAAGTTTGGTATTGCTTCTGTCATAGTAATAAGTATTCTCATAAGCTTCTACCAATGATTTGCCTTCATGAACATCTTCTGTAAACAAACTTAATAAAGGATAAATAGGCAGATTATTGTCATATTTCCATTGATTAAGCCATTGATGATATTCCATTCCTTCGAGATTTATGTTATAATACTCGTTCATTTTGGCGCAAAAATCGGTTAAGGAAACATCATTTTCAGCCATAGGAGAAAGGTGAAAGTTAAGACCAACAGCTTCTTTCTTTTTACTTATGTGTGTAATGGCTTTACACATATAATCTACGGTTGTTAACTCGTCTTTTAAGCCCATAACCAACGGAAATGATTTGAGCTGTACACAACTTCTAATAAGTGCTCCCCACCATTGATTCATTACGGTAGCTCCCGAAGTGCTGTGACAAACGGCAAATCCTAATCTGAAATTTATGATAGGCAAACCTTTCATTTTTGCTTTTTCGGCAATGCTTTCCATTACCCATTTGGTTTTTATATATCCTAAATCCCGAGAAACAGCTGCCATATTTTGATCTATTGAATCATCTTCGTACATCCATGTTTTTTTTGTAAAGGGTCTTCCCCAGCTAAAAACGCCCATAGATGATAATAAAACCAAATATTTGATTTTGTTGGTAACGGCAAGATCAATCACATTATGCAGACCGTCAATATTTGATTTTTTAATAAGCGGATAGGGCTGGACATAACTAACGGAACTTCCGGAATGATAAATGACTTCTATATTTTCGGTTATAAAGCCATAATTCTCTGTATTCATGCCAAAAAGCGGTAACGACAAATCGCCAATCATTGTCATAACCCGATCATCATATTTAGGAGACCACGGAAGTTTAAATTTGGCAAAAGTTTCTTTTATTCGTTCTAAACCCTCTTGTTGAGATTTGGCTCGAACTAGGCAATAAATTTTTGCAGTGTTATGATGCAGAAGTTCTTCTAATAAATGCGAACCTACAAAACCAGTTACACCTGTAAGAAAAATTGAATTTGGTTTTTCTAAAACTATCGGATCTGGTGCCTTTTTTATTGTAAAATCGATATGCAGTTCAGCGTCCTTAATTAATTCATTGACCATTTCTTCGGCTTTTCTTTTTTGAGAAACTTCTGTTTCTTTCATTCGTTTTTCAACTTCTTGTACAAATGTAGAAATGGTCGTAAAAATATAAAGTTCGGGAAGGCTGATACGGTGGCGAATGGGTTCAGGAAGTTTAGTATGGAGCTGTGCAAGAAGTAGGGAATGACCGCCTAATTCAAAAAAATCATCATCGTCTTCTATAACTGTAAGAGACAATAAATCTTTCCAGATATGTTTTACAATTTCAGTAAGATTGTCGTCTTTCCATTTTGGTGTTGTATTATTTCTGGTATTATTTTCCGGAATTTCTAATATCGCTTTGTCAATTTTTCCAGCATGTGTCAGCGGCATTTTGTCTATTACAATATATTTATCCGGCAGCATGTAAGCTGGCATAATTTGCTGCAGTTTTGCTCTTATATTTTGTAACGATTTTGTTTCGTCCTCTTTTTGAGCATGCAATTGAATAAAAGCCACCAAAGCAGGAAGACCATTTTCTTTTTTATGCACTTTTAATGCAGCTTGTGAAATTTGAGGCAGTTTGGAAATATTATGCTCAATTTCAGCCAGTTCTATTCTGTAGCCCCTTATTTTAACTTGATCGTCTTTACGGCCATAAAATTCTAGATTTCCATCTTCTCTTAATACGACCATGTCTCCTGTTTTATAGATTTTCTCTTTGTAATTTGTTTCTTCCAAAAGCCAATTTGGAGTGGTTATAAAAGCTTTTTTGGTGTCATCAGGACGATTTAAATAACCAAGAGCCAATTGATCTCCACCAATGTAAAGCTCGCCAACTGCACCTTTATCTGAGATATTTAAATTTTCGTCTAAAACTAATAAAGAAGCAAAAGGCATTGCTGTTCCTATGATTCTCGGATTTATTTCAGTTTTAAATTCGTAATTGCTAACTGCAACCGTGGCCTCAGTTGGACCATAGCTATTAATCAGTCGAATTTTATTATACCAGTTCTTTATAGTGTTTTCACTACAAGCTTCACCGCCAATCGCTATCGTTTTAAGTTTTCCAATTGGCCTGTTGTGAGGAAGCGAAGCTAAAACCATTGGTGGCAGTAACGGAATAGTATCAATATCGTTTTTTACAATGAAGTCTAAAAGTGGCTCCCCTACCATCTTATTGTTTGGATATAAATAAATAGAAGCGCCTTTAATAAGAGGTACCCAAATGTCTATTATGGCAGCATCAAAACTAGGAGAAGCAAATTGAAGCGTGATATTTTCATTTGATAACCCCAAAAGATCCGACTGAAATTGCACAAAATTGGACAACGAATGATGCCCGATTGTTACTCCTTTTGGTATTCCTGTGCTTCCTGAAGTATAGATTATATAGGCTGGATCATTTGGCAAAATAGGGATAAGGAGATTTTTTTTGGTTAATTGTTTAAAGGCTTCACTTTCAATGAGTACATCTAATGCCGTAAAAGTGGTTTCGGGGCTTTTAATTTTATCTAATAAAGAATTTGATGTGAGCATTAAATCAATTCTTGAATCAGCAGTCATCATATTTATTCGAGCTTGCGGTAAATCGCTGTCAATAGGTAAATAGGAAGCTCCTGTTTTTAAAATGGCTAAAAATGCAATAATTCGATTTGCCGATTGAGGTATGCAAACTCCTATTTTACTGCCTGATTTAATACCTTTATGCTGTAAATATCGCGCTAGTTGATTGGCTGATTCATTGAGATTTTGATAAGTAATCTTTTTTAAATCGTCAATTAGGGCAATTTTGTGAGGATAACAGCTTGTAATTTGTTCAATGAGTTCTACAATGTGTGCAGTCTTGCTTTGAGAAGAGCTGTTTTGCTTTGGAGTTGAAATTCTAATTTCCTTTTTCATGATTTCTAAATTTTAGTTAGAATTGGGTATTTGTAAAGGTTTTAATACTAGATGGATATGTTTTTATTGTATTAAAAATCACACAAAAATAGTTAAAAAAAATCTTACAATTCGTGATTAAATTGATAAATTTTGACTACTAAATTGTTATTTAACAGATACTTACAAAATGACCACTAAAAAAGAGAAAAATTAAAAAGATCGATTTAAAAGGGATGAAATCTATTGGTAATGCAATTTCTTTTAAACTTAATTTTGAATGTCTACATTTGTTTTGCTTAAAATATATTTGAAATGAAAATAATAGCGGTAATTCCGGCCAGATATGCTTCAACTCGTTTTCCTGCCAAATTAATGCAGGATTTGGGAGGCAAAACAGTAATTCTAAGAACTTATGAAGCGGCAGTTTCGACAAAATTGTTTGATGATGTTTTTGTAGTAACCGATTCTGATCTGATTTTTGATGAAATTGTTTCTAATGGAGGAAAAGCCATTATGAGCATTAAAGAACATGAATCTGGAAGTGATCGAATTGCAGAAGCCGTTGCGAATCTAGATGTTGATATTGTAGTGAATGTACAAGGTGATGAGCCTTTTACAGAAGCTGGACCATTGGAGCAGGTTTTATCGGTTTTTAAAAATGATTCAGATAAAAAGATTGATCTAGCTTCATTAATGCGCGAAATCACAGAGGAAGAAGAAATCAATAATCCGAATAATGTAAAAGTGGTTGTAGACCAGTCGCAGTTTGCATTGTACTTTTCAAGATCTGTAATTCCGTATCCAAGAGAGAAAAATGTTGGGGTAAGATACTTTCAGCACATCGGAATTTACGCATTCAGAAAACAGGCTTTGTTAGACTTTTACAGCCTTCCAATGAAATCTTTAGAAGCTTCTGAGAAGTTGGAGCAGTTAAGATATTTAGAATTCGGAAAACGCATCAAAATGGTTGAAACGACGCATGTTGGAATTGGAATTGATACGGCCGAGGATTTGGAAAGAGCTCGAGCAATGTTGAAGGATCTTTAATTAATTTGAATAATATTACCACAATCTTGTCATTTCGACGGAGGAGAAATCTTTGCAAGTAGCTCGACAAAGATTGATTAGCATTGTGGAGTTTCTCGCGGAGATTTCTCCTCCGTCGAAATGACAAAACTATGCGGTCACTTTGAGTAAAAAACAAAAAAAAGCTCCAAATTCTTGGAGCTTTTTTAATATCTAAAATAATCTAAATTACTGGTATAAAGCAGGATATTTTGAGGGATTTACTTCGTGCATCATATCGTAGATTTTCTCGTAAATATCTTCTGCAGAAGGTTTAGAGAAATAATCACCGTCAGTTCCGTATGCAGGTCTGTGCGCTTTTGCAGCTAAAGTTTGTGGTTTGCTATCCAAATGTTTGTAAGCATCTTGTTCTTCTAAAATCTGCTGTAAAATGAATGCTGAAGCTCCTCCAGGAACGTCTTCATCAATTACTAAAAGACGGTTTGTTTTGGCAACACTTTTTACGATGTCTTTCTTAATATCGAACGGAAGTAAAGATTGAACATCAATAACTTCACACTCAATTCCTTTTTCTGCCAATTCATTAGCCGCTTGCATAACCAATCTTAAAGTTGATCCGTAAGAAACTAAAGTAATATCAGAACCTTCTCTTAGCGTTTCTACAACTCCAATTGGCGTTTTGAATTCACCAAAATTCAGCGGTGTTTTTTCTTTTAAACGATATCCGTTCAAACATTCAATAACCAAAGCAGGTTCATCACATTCTAACAAAGTGTTGTAGAAACCAGCCGCTTGTGTCATGTCTCTCGGAACCAAAACATGGATTCCGCGAATAGCATTAATGATCATTCCCATTGGAGAACCAGAATGCCAGATTCCTTCCAAACGGTGTCCGCGAGTTCTAATGATTAATGGTGCCTTTTGTTTTCCAACTGTTCTGTATTGTAATGTAGCTAAATCATCACTCATGATCTGAATAGCGTACAATAAATAATCTAAATACTGAATTTCAGCAATCGGGCGCAAGCCTCTCAATGCCATTCCGATTCCCTGACCAATTATAGTCGCTTCACGAATTCCGACATCGGCAACACGAAGTTCTCCGTATTTTTCCTGCATCCCTTCTAAACCTTGGTTTACGTCTCCAATGTTTCCAACATCTTCACCGAAAATTAAAGTTTCAGGATATTTGGCAAATAAAGCATCAAAGTTATCACGAAGAATCATTCTTCCGTCTAAATCTGGTTTTGCATTTTCAGCATATTTAGGAAGAACTTCCTGTACTGAAAATACATTTTTAGATGATTCAGAATGTAAATTACTGCTAAATTTTTCCTGAGTTTCTGCTATAAAATCTGTAATCCAATTTGATAAAAGAACTTTGCTGTTTGGAACTTCGATAAAACGAAGAATCTTTCTAGCATAAACCAATAATTCTTTCTTTAAAGGCGCTTTAATCGCACTTAATTCAGAAATTAATTTCTTGATTCTATCTTTATGGTTAATGCTTGCATCAGCAATTTGTTCTAATAAAGTAAGAAGGTTTTTTTGATCCTCGATGATTGGATTAATAAAGTTGTTCCAAGCTTCTTTTTTAGCTTCTAAAACTTCTTTCTTTAATTCGAAATCAATTTCTGCCAATTCTTCTGGAGATGCAATATTAATTGCAATCATCCATAAGCGCATTTGACGAATACAGTCAAAATCTCTTTCCCAAGCCAGTCTCTCTGCATTTTTGTAACGTTCGTGAGAACCAGAAGTAGAGTGGCCTTGCGGCTGTGTTAATTCGTTTACGTGAATTAAAACGGGTATATGTTCTTCACGCGCAATTGCTCCGGCTCTTTCGTAAGTAGAAACCAGTTCGGCATAATCCCAGCCTTTCACTCTAAAGATTTCATAACCTTTAGAATCTTCATCACGCTGATATCCTTTTAAAATTTCAGAAATATTCTCTTTAGTAGTCTGATGTTTAGCATGAACAGAAATTCCGTATTCATCATCCCAAACACTCATTACCATCGGAACTTGTAGCACTCCCGCAGCGTTTATAGTCTCAAAAAACAAACCTTCAGAGGTACTTGCGTTACCAATAGTTCCCCAAGCCACTTCGTTTCCGTTAACAGAAAATTTATCTTTGATGGTTATTCCGTCAACCTCTCTGTAAATTTTTGAAGCTTGTGCCAAACCAAGTAATCTTGGCATTTGTCCTGCTGTTGGAGATATATCTGAACTTGAATTTTTTTGTTTGGTTAAGTCTTTCCAAGAACCATCTTCGTTTAAACTGTGCGTTACAAAGTGTCCGCCCATTTGTCTTCCGGCAGACATAGGATCAAAAGCTAAATCAGTATGACCGTATAAACCGGCAAAAAACTGTTTCGCATTCAATTCACCAATAGCCATCATAAAAGTTTGGTCGCGATAGTATCCAGAACGGAAATCTCCGTTTTTAAAAGCTTTTGCCATTGCCAGCTGCGGAACTTCTTTTCCATCACCGAAAATTCCAAATTTAGCCTTTCCTGTTAATACTTCTTTTCGACCTAAAAGACTACATTCACGGCTTGTTACCGCAATTCTATAGTCATTCAATACCTCAGTTTTGAAGTCTTCAAATGTCAGTGTAGTATTGCTTTTTTCTTTTATCATAATCTTGTAGCGTCATGTTGTTTATGTCGCGAAATTACTTAAAAACAATCAATAATCATAATTCTTTAAAATAAATATAATTTAATTATTTGTATTCAAATCTAAAAACTACGTATTTTATTTATGTTATTTTTATATGAAATTTAATTTTATTGATAATTTCGCAAGTTTTTGTTTAAAATTTATTTGATTAAAACCATTTTCGGGTAAAAAGAGTAACTAAAGTTTTTGGCGAAAAAGTGATTATAAATCGTATTTTTTCATTGTATTTAGGCTGTGATATTTCCCATCCATTATTAGAATAAACAGGAAAATAGAGTTCAAAGTAGTCAGGAACCAAGTTTAAACGGACTCCAGAATCGTAAGCAAAGAACTCACTTTTATGCTTGTTTTTTAAGAAACCAATGTCACCATAAATCTCAACCCAGTTCCATATGGCATAACTGGCATTCAAAGTTGCCATCCATTGATTTGCATATGCAGGTTCAAGTTGCGATTTGAAACCTCCCTCAGCAATAACATACTGCTGGCTAAAAAAGCCTGTGCTTTCTGATCTTCCAAATAAATTATAATCAAATAAATAATCTGTCGGACGGTCTAAGCCAAAACTAAAATAATCTGAATTTGTTGTGTTGTACAAGAAAGTTCCAACGTATAGTCTTAAATTTAGCTTTTTGTTATTTTCAAATAGTCTTCTGTATTCAACCTCTCCAGAAGCTTTTCCGAAACCGCTAGAAAATTGCAAATCAGTCATAAAATTAAAATGATCAATTAATTCTGTTTTCGTATTAGAATAGCGGGCATTAAAGATCGAGTAGTTTGGTTTTGAATTATCTGTAATGTAGGTGCTTGCTTCACGATTTACAATAACCTGACGAGCTAAAAACAGCTGTTTCCTATTATCTCTAAAATCTTTTTCTCGAATACGAAACTGCACCATCGGATTTAATCTTAAATAAGTTGCATCTGGGGCGTAATGATAATAATTCTGACTAATAGAATATCGAACATTATATAAGGTGCTGTTTCTATAATATTGATTCCATGAAAAAGCAGACGAACCTGAAACTGTTCCTGCTTTTATAGAATACGCCGGATTAATATCAAAATTAAAAGGCTTGTCTAAAATGGTTTTATTATGAAAACGAATTCCTGGCGTTATACCATCATAATAATTATAGTTTAAGGTCGGAATGTATAAAATCTGATTGTAGTCTGGATCTTCTAAATCTTTAGCAAAATTAAATTTAACAGGACGGTTGAGCGCAACATGTTTTAGAGATTTCCAATTGTTTCTTTGGTTGTATTCCGGAACTTCATTATAATAATTAATGACAATTTTTTCTGCATTTTTACGGCTAAACTCATAAACAGAGTCTTTTTTGGTAGGCTCAATCCATTCTTTAAAAACGACTTCTTTCTTTTTAATTCCGTAAATCGGAATAGGAGCGTAGATGCCAGTTTTATTTTTAACCGAAAATGTAACGCTATCTGCAGTTCTCGAAACATTCGAAAATTTATAATCGATAATATCTCTCGAATCAATAATGGTTTTAAAGAACCAATCGATATTTTTTGGGCTTTTTTGGGTTAAGATTTTCTCAAAGTCATAACGATTCGATTGTCCGAATTGGTTGAGATTGTAAAATTCTTTGACACTTTTAGGAACAATATCATCATTCATATAATCATCTAAATAACTCAAGCTCAAACCAGCTCGATATTTACTGGCAATTTGCTCGTTAAATTTTATTAAGGTGTTTTTTGGATCGCCAAGTGGCTGATCCAAGTTTTTACGAGCCATTAGCATATAGTAATAGCTATACTGCTCATTAAAAGTCAGATTCGTGATATTGTAGCTTTTAAAAAGCTTCATGTTGGAAAGTCTTCCCAGCATTTTCTCATCCTTATGATGTTCTTCCATGTACTTCATCATGGCGTAAATCTGGATTCCGTCATAAATCCAATTGTCTTTTCTAGGATCTAAGCGAAGACTGTTTTTAAGATAATTGTTTAGAAAAGTTTTTAAAAACTGAATTTCAAATATAAAATCATCCTGAAACGGACTGATAAAAGAAGGCAACTGATTTAAACCGTAAAAAGGATTTCTGTCGTAATCGATCTGAGAAACGGTTATTTTTTCATGCGGATATTTGCCAATAAACTTTTCAGCATAAGAAACCACACGATTAATGATAATTGCTTTCTGAATTTCGTCTATTTTTTTATTTTTTAAATTGGTTTCAACCAGTAGAGAACCATTATCATATGTTCTAAAGCTATTTTGTTTTTCTATATAAAGACTAAAATCGGTTCTGTTTCTGCCAGAGAAAGAATAAATATTGTAACCCTGATTGCTGGTATCTTTAGAAACCGAATTTAAATCGGTAGTAATAGAGTATGGATACGGAATTTTAATTTCAACGTCATAATCGCTCACCGCATTGGCAATATCATCCAGATTGAAATTGTTATACTTTACAAAAAGACCATTTTCAAAACGGGCAGGGCTTATAAACCAGTTTTTAAGAGCCATGCCGCCATTTTGATCAAAACCAAAATGCGTGAATTTATCGTTTGGTATTTTTACAATATAATTAAGATGTAAAACGATTTTTTCGTTAGGAAGCAGTTTGCGATTCAGCTTAACCGTAATATAGTCAGGATCCTGATTGCTTCTTTCCCATTCCAGAGCCGAAAAATTAGTTTCTGTTAGGTTAATAATTGTCGTTTTTCCTCTGTCGGCAGCCTTTGCCAAATGAAAACCTCTGTAAAATTCATCAGAAAAACGTTTTGCTAGAGGCGTGTTTTTATCAGCAAAAGCGTTATTCCAATCGTTCAAAACAATCGAAGCCAAAGTATCATTTGTAGTATTGTGATACGTAAGATCTTGTTTTATGTTTAGTGTTTTAAGTTCGAGATTTACCGCCACTTCCATCTTAGATTGATGTTGTGCAGTTAGTTTTATCGAAAATGATAAAGCTAAAACGAGGCAAATAATTTTATAAAGTGCTTTCAAATAGTGGCTTAAAAATTATCAGACATACTTAAATTACAGACATATTGCGGTTTCGGATTTTTGTAAAAATAGTATAAAAAAAGCTGTTTAAAAAAACAGCTTTCAATTTTTATGATATTTACGTAATTTAATGATAAATAGTATGATGTTCACAGCGAAATTTAATCTCACACATGAAAATTAAATTTAGAAATTCGGACTTAAATCGTACTTTTTGTAGAATTTATCCAATGCTTCTACAACTTCGTCTTCAGTGTCTACAATTTTAAATAAATTCAAATCTTCTGGGCTTACAGTATGCATTTTTTCAACCAAAACAGTTTTAACCCATTCGATTAAGCCAGACCAGAATTCAACTCCAACCAAAATAATCGGGAATTTTCCAATTTTCTTAGTCTGAATCAAAGTGATAGCTTCAAACATTTCGTCTAAAGTTCCAAAACCACCTGGCATCACCACAAAACCTTGCGAATATTTTACGAACATTACCTTTCTCACAAAGAAATAGTCGAAATTCAGGTTTTTGTCATGATCAATATACGGATTAAAATGCTGCTCAAACGGAAGTTCGATATTTAAACCAACCGAAATTCCTCCGCCCAAATGCGCGCCTTTATTTCCAGCCTCCATAATTCCAGGACCACCTCCTGTAATCACACCGTAACCTGCTTTACTGATTTTATAAGCAATTTTTTCAGCCAATTCATAGTACTTATCCTCTGGTTTTGTTCTTGCCGATCCAAAAATAGAAACACAAGGACCAATACGCCCCATTGCCTCGTAACCATTTACAAACTCAGACATAATCTTAAAAATTGCCCAGCTGTCATTGGTTTTAATTTCATTCCACGTTCTTTGTTTTAAACGATCCTGAATTACTTTATCTTCATCATTATCAAAATCTTCTAATCTCATTTTAGGTATTTTAATTTATTATTTTATTTATGTTTTTGTCCCTGTAATTGTCATCCTAAGCATATTCGGAGTTAGGAGCTATTTCCTGCTGTCCGCTATATTCCCGATAAACAAAAACTACGGCTAAAAAGCCTTGTTTTTCTAAATCGGGAGATGCCGCTCCCATCAGGGCTAGGGCAGTTGGCTTCAAATAAACCATTCGGCTTAATTGAAACATGTTTTCTTTAAAAAGCTTGAGTTTTTCAGAAAAAGCGGACACTAAATTAACGCTTTTTTCTAGAATTGTTATAAAAAACAGGATTTATAATCCAAAAGTAATGTTTGGACAATGGATATGTCTAAAATTTTGGTTCATTATCAGGTGATTATGCTTTTTTTGGATTATTTAAATAATATATCTGTTACTTTTTAGTTCTTGAGTTCCAAATTTCAGGAGTTCTGCTAGTATGAAAGATTGAGAAAATCTCCACTAAATTTAATTGTTCATTAATTGAATAATGAATCATAAACGGAAATTTTTTGACTATCATGCAACGAATATTTTTATAACGAATAGCACAAATATGTGGTTGAGCTTTTAATGAGTTAATTTGAGTTTTAACTTGCTTATGAAAACGAAGCCCCAAATTTTCTAACTGGTTGTTATACCATTTAACTATTTGTGTTAGATCATTTAAAGCCTCCTGATCTATTTTAATATTGTACATTTCAAAAATTATTGAATTGGTAAATCTGAAACATCATCCCAGTCAAGCATTCTTTCAGGAGACGCTTTGCTTTTTTCAATTCTGCTTAAAACTATTTTTTGATGTTCTTCAGGGATTTCAATATTATCGTCTTTCCAAATCACTTCATTGAGTTTTAATTTTTCAGCAGATGATAATTGTTTTACAACTTTCATCAATTCTTTAAAATCTAAATCTACTTTCAAGCTTAAACTGTTCATAAAAATAATATTTGTAATAATGATACTAAGTTAGTTCTTTTTTCAAAAACTTAGCTGTATAACTCTTTTTATTCTGAGCCACTTCTTCTGGAGTTCCTTTGGCAACCAATTGTCCGCCGCCTTTTCCACCTTCTGGCCCGATGTCTATAATATAATCCGCAAGTTTTATAACATCCATGTTATGCTCGATTACAAGAATGGTATTTCCTTTATCAACCAGTTTATTGATTACTTCCATCAAAACGCGAATGTCTTCAAAATGTAAACCTGTTGTTGGTTCGTCTAGTATATAAAATGTATTTCCAGTATCTTTTTTAGATAATTCTCCAGCCAGTTTAATACGTTGCGCTTCACCACCCGAAAGCGTTGTACTTTGCTGACCAAGGGTAATATAACCCAAACCAACATCTTGAATAGTTTTGATTTTTCTATAAATCTTCGGAATATTTTCAAAAAATGGAACCGCTTCATCAACCGTCATATCCAAAACATCCGAAATAGATTTTCCTTTGTATCTAATTTCTAAAGTTTCTCTATTGAAACGTTTTCCCTGACACGTTTCGCATTCTACGTAAACGTCTGGTAAAAAGTTCATTTCGATTGTTCTTACACCAGAACCTTCGCAGGTTTCGCAACGTCCGCCTTTTACGTTAAAACTAAAACGTCCCGCTTTATAACCACGAATCATACTTTCAGAAGTCATAGTAAACAGATTTCTGATTTCGGTAAAAACCTCTGTATAGGTCGCCGGATTCGAACGTGGCGTTCTTCCAATCGGACTTTGGTCAATATCAATTACTTTATCAATATGTTCTAAACCTTCAATCTTTTTGTAAGGTTGCGGTTTCTTTACTCCATTAAAATAATACGCATTTAAAATCGGATATAGCGTTTCATTAATCAAAGTCGATTTACCGCTTCCTGAAACTCCTGTAACGCAAGTTAATTGCCCTAACGGAATTTCAATCGAAACGTTTTTAAGATTGTTTCCTGTTGCTCCAGTCAGTTTTAAGAATTTGCCGTTTCCTTTTCTTCTTTTCTTCGGAATTTCAAACTTCATTTTACCATTCAAATATTGAGCGGTAATAGTGTCCGAAGCTAAAGTTTCTTTTGGAGTTCCAATACTGATGATTTCTCCGCCATATTTACCCGCTTTTGGTCCAATATCAATTACATAATCCGCCGTTTCGATCATGTCCTTGTCATGTTCAACAACAATAACCGAGTTTCCGATATCGCGTAATTGTTCCAAAGAATGAATCAATTTTTCGTTATCTCTTTGGTGCAAACCAATACTTGGTTCATCCAAAATATAAAGAACTCCAACTAGCTGAGAACCAATTTGTGTTGCCAAACGAATACGTTGTGCTTCACCACCAGAAAGCGATTTTGAACTTCGGCTTAAAGCCAAATAATTCAAACCAACATTCATTAAAAAGTTCAAACGGTCTTTAATTTCTTTTACCACTTCAGAAGCGATTAAAAGCTGTTTATCTGTCAAATGGCTATTTAAATCTTGAAACCAAGCTGTTAAATCTGAAATATCCATATCACACAATTCGGTGATATTTTTTTCATTTACTCTAAAAAATAAGGCTTCTTTTTTAAGACGTGAGCCATCGCAAACAGGACAGTTAATTTCGTCCATAAAATCTTTTGCCCAACGTTTTATGCTGGTTGTAGCGCTTTCGTCATATTGATTTTTGATGAAATTAGAAATTCCTTCAAAATCAATTTTATATTCTCTCGTTACGCCAAGATCTTTAGAATTGATAGAAAATTTATCTTTTCCACCATACAAAATCATTTGCATTGCTTCTTCAGGAATTTTCTCAATTGCATCGGTAATTTTAAATCCGAATTTTTCTCCAATGGTTTCCAATTGTTTGAAAATCCAAGACGATTTGTATTCGCCAAGCGGAGCAAAACCACCCGCTTTTATAGATAATTTCGGATTTGGAATAATCTTTTTAACATTGATTTCGTGTACCGTTCCCAATCCGTTGCAATGTGGACAAGCTCCTTTTGGAGAGTTGAACGAAAATAAATTTGGTTCTGGATTCTGATACGATATTCCTGTTGAAGGACACATTAAATTTCTACTGAAATAACGTACTTCATTAGAATCTTGATCTAAAATCATCAAGACATCTTCACCGTGATGCATTGCGGTATTGATGCTTTCAGATAATCTTTTTTGTGTATCTGGATTATCTTCAATCACCATTCTGTCTACAACAATCTCGATATCGTGTGTTTTGTAGCGATCCAATTTCATTCCTGCAACAAGATCTTGAACTTCTCCGTTTACACGAACTTTCAAGAATCCTTGCTTGGTTATTTGTTGGAATAATTCCGCATAATGACCTTTTCTGGCTTTAATAACCGGAGCAAGAATATTGATGCGTTTTCCATTATAATCCTGAATAATCAGATCTTTAATCTGCTCATCAGAATACGAAACCATTTTTTCGCCAGTGTTGTAGCTGTAGGCATCTGCGCCACGCGCGTATAAAAGCCTTAAGAAATCGTAAATTTCAGTAATAGTCCCAACTGTAGAGCGCGGACTTTTACTAGTTGTTTTTTGTTCAATCGCGATTACAGGCGAAAGTCCGTCGATTTTATCAACGTCAGGACGCTCTAATCCGCCAAGAAATTGCCTCGCGTAGGCTGAAAAAGTTTCAACATAACGACGCTGTCCTTCGGCATAAATCGTATCAAAAGCCAAAGAAGATTTTCCCGAACCTGATAAACCAGTAATTACAACCAGTTTTTCACGCGGAATAGATATATCGATATTTTTAAGATTGTGAACTCTTGCACCAAGAACTTCAATAGTATTGTCTTTATCTAACATAATTTTGAGCAAAACGCAAAGTTACCACTTTGATTTGTTCTTTTAGTGCTCGATAGCAAAACTTTATGTTACAATTAGTAACAAAAAACGCTAGTATAAACTAGCGCTTTCTTTTTCGGGTTGCCATGTAGTTTTCTATGGCTTCTTTTGTGGTGTACCAATTTCGGCCTTCTTTATAAGCGTCAATTTTTCCTGTTCTGGCCAATAAACTGACATATTCTTGTCCATAAGGTGTGTCAGGTTCACTAACTATGTTTTGAATCGATTGATAATCATAAGGACTTCCAGGCATTGCACCTAGATAAATATTGAGTGTTCTTTCTAGGGCTTGGCACATTAAAAGGGTTAGTTTCTGATAATTGCCATTATTTGCCTGATTGAGTGCTTCATAATATTTTTTTCTATCATTTTTAAGAATAATAGCCGGCGGAAAACCACATCGCATCAATAATAAATTCATGCTTAATCGAACCGTGCGCCCATTTCCGTCAAAAAAAGGATGAATCCAGACAAGTTTATGATGATAGATCGTGGCGAGTTCTATATCGTTTAAACCTAAAGGATTTGCATTGATAAAATCGATTAATTCGTCTAAATAGTCAGAGACTTTATTGGCATTTGGAGGCATAAAATTGGCTCCTGAAATTCGAACTCCTCCATTGCGAATTCTTCCTGCAAAATCTTCTTCGATAGAACGCATTACCAAACCATGAATAGAGAGAATATCTATACTTCTTAACTTATAATTTTCATCTACAATAGAGTAGAGGTAATCAATAGCTTTATCATGATTATGGGTTTCAAAATGTTCTCGTAGCGATTTGCCTTTTATGGTAATTCCTTCTTGAATAACCATTTGGGTTTCTCTCAAACTAAGTGTATTCCCTTCGATACTGTTTGAATTGTAAGTCCATTCTAAAGAAAGACTTTCTCGTATTTTATTCAAAGCAATAGTAGGCAATGGTCTGCTGTTTTGCAGTTCCTGCCTTTTTTGGTACAATCGATCAAAGGTTGATTGAAATTCTTCTCTGTATGTTAGGTCAATATTAAACATAATCCTACAAAGGTACTTCTTAATATCGGATAATAAAAATTTTTAACTTATCCGATATTAAGTCTATTCAATTGTCATAGAACGGAGTTTTGTTCTATATGCTTCAAGAGCTATCGATTTTGAAATGAATCCGTGATATTTTCCGTCTCTTAAAACAGGAAGAAAAGCAGATTTTGAGGTTTCAAATTTGCGCATTACAATTTCCATGCTGTCAAGTGTAGAAATTGTAGCAGTTGGTGCTTTCATTACATCTCTAATGAAAGTATATTTTACACGGTAAGAGTTAAATATAATTTCTCGAATATCATTAAAATGCACCACTCCAACCAGATCTTTATCATTGTTTACAACCGCAAAAACAACTTGATTAGAGTGTGAAATCAAATCTACCAATTTGCTTAGGTTTTCATCTGGATGAACGGTTAAGTAATCGCACTGAATGATAGTGTCAATTTCTAAAGTAGAAAGAATATTAGAATCTTTATTGCTCGTAAAAGCATGTCCTTTTTTAGCTAAACCTTTTACGTCAAGCGAATACTTTTCATAACGCTTAGAAATAGCAAAACTGATTGAAGAGACAATCATAAGCGGAATCATTAGTCCATAGCCTCCAGTAATTTCTGCGATTAAGAAAATAGCAGTAAGTGGCGCATGAAATAAACCGCTCAAAATTCCAGCCATTCCAACCATTGTAAAATTACTGATAGGAAGTTTAGATAAGCCAATCATTGTAACCAATTTAGAAAAGAAATAGCCCAAATAAGATCCTAAAAATAGAGATGGAGCAAAGTTTCCTCCGTTACCACCGCTCCCAATAGTTAATCCAGAAGCAAAAACTTTAACCATTGCTGTTGCTCCAACAAATAAAAGAAGTACCCATTGATTATTTCTAAAATCGGCAAACAAAGTATTATCCAATAAAAGTCCAGGATCCGCATCAGATAATGTTTTAATGCTTTCGTAACCCTCACCGAATAGTGTTGGAAAAATAAAAATTAATAATGCTAATAACGATGAACCAATCAAAGCTTTTTTATATGGATTAATCTGCTGTTTGGCAAAATAATGCTCTACTTTTTGGAAATTTCTCGAGTAATAAATAGCAACCAATCCAGTAAGAACTCCTAAAAGAACGTAAAATGGAATATTATGATAATCGAATGTTTCTTGTTTTTTGAAGCTTAATAAAATGCTTTCGTCCAAAACAATGGCAGAAACCAAAGCACCTGTTGCGGCAGAAATCATAATAGGGGTAAAGGCAGAGATACTAACATCTACCAATAAGACTTCTATAGCAAAAAGCACTCCTGCAATTGGCGCATTAAATGCGGCAGCAATTCCGGCCGCAACGCCACAGCCAATTAAAAGCGTTCTGTCTTTATATTGTAACTTATAATTTTGAGCAAAATTTGAACCAAAAGCGGCTCCTGTAATCACAATCGGACTCTCTAAACCAGCAGAACCTCCTAGACCAACCGTTAACGAACTGGTCACAATCTGGGCATACATTTGCTTTTTCGGAATAATACTTGCTTTTTTGGCAACAGCATAAAGTATCTGTGAAGTTCCTTTCTGGATAGTTCCGTTAAGAACTTTATTTACAACAAAAACCGTTAGTGTAATACCAATAATAGGCAAAATACTATTGATGAAACTCAATTTTAGAATTCCGTTGATGTAAGTTGCAAAAGAAAAAACGCTGTGTGCGAATGTTTTAAGGACAATTACCGCAAATGCACACGATATTCCAGTTAAAACACTAGATAAAAACAAAAATTGTTTTGGTGTCATTAAAGATTGAGCCAAAGCAATTATACTTTCAAGTCGTCTGAAATATTTTTTTATCATTATGTTTTAAAAATTATCGATCTTACAAAATTAGATTTTAATCTTGTTTAAAAAAAATAAAATCAAGAATCACTTTAAAAACCAACCGCTGTATCGTCTCCTCTAAAATCTGCTCCTCCTTCTAATCTATTGTCAGGTAAAACCAAAATGGCATCTACTTTTCCGATAATTGGAGTTGGTTTTTCGTTGATAATGTAACTCTTAGCTTTTAACTGATCTATAGTTTTTGTTTCAAAAGTATTAGGTTCGAAAGTTATTAAATCGGGTAACCATTGATGATGAAAACGAGGAGCATTTACCGCTTCCTGCATGCTTAATTTGTATTCGTAAACGTTTAATATCGTTTGCAAAACAGAAGTAATAATGGTTGAACCACCTGGAGTTCCCACAACCATAAAAAGTTTTCCGTCTTTTTCTACAATTGTTGGTGTCATAGAGCTTAACATACGTTTTTGCGGAGCAATGCTGTTGGCTTCATTTCCAACCAAACCAAACATATTTGGAGATCCAGGTTTAGCACTAAAATCATCCATTTCATTATTCAAAAAGAAACCTAATTCGTCACAGTAATATTTAGAACCATAACCATCATTTAAAGTTGTTGTAGCAGCAATTGCATTTCCGAATTGGTCTACAATAGAGTAATGTGTGGTTTCTGTGCTTTCGGCATAATTAACTTTTCCTTCTTTAATTTCAGTAGATAAAGTTGCTTTTTCAGGATTAAAACTTGCCATTCTTTCGCGCAAATAGTTCGCGTCTAATAACTCTTTAATCGGAATTTTTACAAAATCGGGATCGCCTAAAAAGTAACTTCTGTCTGCATACGCTCTTCTTTCGGCTTCAACAATCACCTGAATGGCATCTGGAGAATTATGTCCCATTTTTGCTAAATCGTAAGGTTCAAGCATTTTTAAGATTTGAGCGAGACAAATTCCACCACTGCTTGGAGGAGACATCGAAATGATTTTTAAATCTTTATAAGTAAACTCAAGCGGCTTTCTCCATTTCGCTTCATATTTAGCTAAATCTTGCATCGTGATAATACCGCCTTTTTTCTGAAGATAATCGACTAAGATTTTTGCCGTTTCGCCTTTGTAGAATTCATTTCTTCCTTTTTTCTGAATTCTCTTTAAAGTTTTTGCTAAAGCTAAGTACTTGATCGTGTCATTTTCTTTGAAATTGCCCGATACAAGTGAATTTTCGCCGTTAATTTTTACAATGCTTTCATGATAATCTTTTATACTTTTTTCCTGTTTTTTCGTTACAATAACACCTCTTTCTGCCAAAGCAATAACAGGCTCCAGAATTTTAGAGATTGGCATTGTTCCGTATTTTTTATGTACAGCAAAAACACCTGCAATAGTTCCAGGAACACCAATGGCAAGTGCCGTTTGCGTGCTTTTTCCTTTTATAACATTTCCTTCGCTATCCAAAAACATATCTTTTGTGGCTGCAAGTGGCGCTTTTTCGCGATAATCTAAAGAACCCACTTCACCATTTGCTTTTCTGTAAACCATAAATCCGCCGCCACCTATATTTCCTGCAAACGGAAAAGCAACTGCAAGAGCCAATTCGGTTCCGACCATGGCATCAAAAGCATTTCCTCCTTTTTTCATGATGTCGGCACCAATTTTAGAAGCTTCTTCGCGAGCAGAAACAACCATTGCTTTTGTAACAACCAATCCTGTTGGTTTTGAAAAAGCTTCTTGTGCATTGCTGCTATTTAAATATAAAAGGGCGATTAAAAGTGTAATTTTTTTCATTTGCAATAAAATTAAATTGGGCTAAAGAGAAAGCAGTTTTTCTTTGGCTTTTACTCTCATTTCTTCAAAGAAAAGGGTAAATTCTTCTTCAAATTCATCATAAAACTCAATAAGTTCTTCAACAGCAAACTGCATTTGAGAAATGTTTTTCGACCTTCTGTCCATTTGCGTCAAAATATGCTGAATTCCTTCTGTTGTACGATAACTTACCAACCAGTTTCTTTCGATCATGTACGGCATTAAACCTTGTGTTTTTTCGGTTAAAATCTCATAATTATCATGCAAAGAATGATAAAACCGTTTTACGAAAAGTTCCAATTCCTCATCCGAATATTTTGTCCAGTTTTTGGCCAAAAAATGATCATAAACAATATCGACAATTACGCCTGCATAATGATGGTATCTGTCATGAAGACGTTTGGTGCTGGTTCTAAAAATATCGTGAGAATCGGTATAGGTATCTATGAATCGGTGCAGTAAAATTCCTTTTTGCACATCTTCAGGAAAATGTTCAAATTGTTTCCCGCGAATTCCGTCAGCCATAAAATTCCCTATTTTAATCAGATCATTTTCTCCAGAAAGGTATATGTGGGCTAAGAAATTCATTTTTTTGAAAGTTGCCAAGAACCTTAGAGTCTAAGATTCTGAGTTATTTTAGTAAATGTATAAAAACTTTTTTAAATCATTTTGTTATAAAAATAACGAGAAATAAGTAGTTTCTTATAGATTAAATTTAAATTCTTAGAGACTTAGCGCCTTAGTAACTCGGTAACTTTTTTATATTTGTAAAAAAATAACCCTAACTCACAAAAATGACTCTAATAAAATCTATTTCTGGAATCCGTGGAACGATCGGAGGAAAAGTGGGAGACAATCTAACTCCTGTTGATGCAGTGAAATTTGCCTCGGCGTACGGAACTTTCTTAAAAAACAATATTGCTAAAGATAAATTGACTGTGGTAATTGGTCGTGATGCGAGAATTTCTGGACCAATGATTCATAATTTAGTAGTGAATACTTTAATTGGTTTAGGAATCGATGTTATCGATCTTGGACTTTCTACAACTCCAACTGTTGAAGTGGCTGTTCCTTTGGAAAAAGCTGACGGAGGAATTATCCTAACGGCATCTCACAACCCAAAACAATGGAATGCTTTAAAATTATTAAATGCAAAAGGAGAATTTTTAAGTGGCGCTGATGGTGCAAAAATTCTTGAAATTGCTGAAGCTGAAGCTTTCGACTTTTCTGATGTAGATAGTTTAGGTGAAGTTATTTCTAATGATGCGTATATGGATATTCATATCGATGAAGTTTTAAACTTGCCATTGGTTGATATCGAAGCGGTTAAAGAAGCTAAATTTAAAGTGGTTGTTGATGGTGTAAATTCATCTGGAGGAATCATTATTCCGAAATTGCTAAAATTAATGGGCGTTGAAGTTGTAGAATTATACTGCGAACCAAACGGACATTTCCCTCATAACCCAGAACCATTAAAAGAACATTTAACTGATATTTCTGAGCTTGTTGTAAAAGAAAAAGCTGATTTTGGTATCGTAGTAGATCCAGATGTTGATCGTTTGGCTTTTATTAGCGAAGACGGAGAAATGTTTGGAGAAGAATATACGTTGGTGGCTTGTGCAGATTATGTTTTGAGTAAAACTCCAGGAAATACAGTTTCTAATATGTCATCTTCTCGTGCTTTAAGAGATGTTACGAAAGCCCACGGCGGAAGCTACGAAGCAAGTGCAGTAGGAGAGGTGAATGTAGTCGAGTTAATGAAGAAAAATAACGCCATAATTGGTGGTGAAGGTAACGGTGGAATCATCTATCCTGAATTGCACTACGGACGTGATAGTCTGGTAGGAGTTGCTTTGTTTTTAACGCATTTAGCAAACAAAAAAATGCCAGTTTCTGCTTTGAGAGCTTCTTATCCAGAATACTACATGAGTAAAAATAAAATCGAATTGACCCCACAAATAGATGTTGATGCGATTCTGTCTCAAATGACAGAGAAATACAAAAATGAAGATATCTCGACAATTGACGGTGTAAAAATTGATTTTGCGACAGAATGGGTTCATTTAAGAAAATCAAACACAGAGCCAATTATTCGTATTTATACTGAAGCGCCTTCTCAAGATGCTGCAGATCAATTAGCACTTCGAATTATTGATGAAATTAAAGTAATTGCTGGAATCTAAGATTTTAGTTTTTTAAATAATTAAGCCTCTTTGGAAATATCTAAAGAGGCTTTTTTATAAAAAAAACATTCCGTTAGGAATGTCTCGTTGGTAAAAAAAATGGTGATGTTTGAATTTGTGTCCTGTAGGGACACCTGATTTTATGGGATTGAATTCAATTTCCCAATTAATCAGACGTTCCTACGGAACGATGCCCTCTGTGTATAATTTGGTTCTACCAACGAGACATTCCTAACGGAATGAATTTGTATGGAATTATAATAACATTTGCAATCTAGGTTCTACCGACGAGACATTCCTAACGGAATGAATTTGTATGGAATTACAATAACATTTGCAATCTGGTTCTACCGATGAGATGTTCCTAACGTAATGAATTTTAATAAAAAGTCCGAAAAACAACATTTGATTTTCGGACTTTTCAGTAAATTATTTTTGAAATATTATTCAATACGGTGTTTCCATCTTTTGTGCGTCCACAAATAAAATTCTGGCGCTTCTAGAATTTGTTTTTCTACTTCTTTTAAATACATTTCTGTGATTTTAAAGTTTTCAAAATCTTTAGGGTTATCAGCAAGAGGAATAAATGTAGCTTCATAATAGCCTCTTCTAGCTTTTTTAACTTCCACAAATAGAACTGCTAAATCATATTTTTTCGCCAATGTTTCGGCGCCTGTGTGCACAGGAACTTCAACTCCCATAAATTTCATCGAATGAAAAATCCTTTCCATTTTTGGCGATTGGTCGCTTGCTAAGCCATAAAGGCTTAAAACTCCATTGCGCTGGTTTTGAGCCATTGTCGGAATTGCTTTTCTGGTTTCGATCATTTCTGTATTATATTTAGAACGAATTTTTCGAACCAATTTATCAAAATAAGGGTTGGCTAATCTTTTGTAAACAGCAACGCCCTGAAATCCAAGTTTCGGATTAATAGTCAAAAGCCATTCATAGCTTGCATAATGTGAAGCCACTAGAATTACACTTTTTCCTTTTTTGGCATAATCACGAACCAGATCAATATTAGTGACATGAAATCTTCGTTCCATTTCTTCAGGAGACATGCTCATGGTTTTAATCATTTCTAAAAACATATCGCACATATGCTTGTAGAATTTCTTTTCTATAACTTTTCTCTCTGCATCGCTTAAATGAGGTAAAGTAAGGGCAAGATTTTCGCGAACTACTTTTTTGCGATATCCAATAACTCTATAAACCAAAAAACAGACAAAATCTGAAAATAGGTAAAATATAGGAAAAGGAAGTATAGAGATAAGCCAAAGTAATGGGTAGGCTAAAATATAGACAAGAAACTGCATGTAATTTTTTTTGGCAAAGATAAATTAAAAATGATTATCGACTGCTATTTTGCATTCTTGCTAACTTATCTTTAAGAATGATTATATTTACAAATCATAATTCACAATACTTATTACTTATGAATATTATTTTAATAGCGATTATCATTGCGAACGTTGTTATTAGTTACAAAGGTTTTAACGATCTTTATTTTTTTAGAAAATACGAATTTCATGTCGGAAGCATTCGTTCAGGAGAACAAATTAGAATGTTGTCTTCTGGCTTTTTGCATGTAGACATGATGCATTTGATTTTTAATATGCTGACTTTGTATTTTTTTGCTCCTGTAGTTTTAAACTGGCTCGGTAACTTTTCTTTTATCTTAGTTTATTTCGGGAGTTTAATTTTTGGAAGTCTTCTTACCATGCTATTTCACAAGAATGATTATAGTTATCGTGCAGTTGGTGCTTCTGGCGCTGTAACGGGAGTTTTATATTCCGCAATACTATTGCAGCCCGACATGATGCTTGGAATATTTTTTGTGATTCCGATGCCGGCTTATATTTTTGGAATAGTGTATTTATTATACTCCATTTACGGAATGAAAGCCAAAAATGACAATATTGGGCACACAGCACACTTTGGAGGTGCTATAGGAGGATATTTGATTACTTTGATCAAAATGCCATCACTTCTTACAGATCATACCCTAATGGTTATTCTTCTTGCGATTCCGATTTTGATACTTTTTGGAATGGCAAAATTGGGGAAATTGTAATGCTGGCATAACTTTTGAAATGTCTTTTTTAAATATTAAAATTTAACAAAAATGAAAAAACTAGTATTATTTTTAACAATCATGTTTATGACTATGTCTTACGGCCAAGAAATCAAACAAGTACCTCTAATTAATGTTAATGGAGAAGGAAAAGTAAAAGTAGCACCTGATCAGGTTTGTATTTCAGCTTCGGTTGAAACAAAAGGGAATAATGCTAAAGACGTTAAAAAACAAAATGACGAAAAGATGGACGCTGTTTTAAAATTCATCAAAAAAATGAATATCCCAACAGCAGATTTCAAAACAAAACAAGTAGCTCTTAATCCGCAGTACGATTATGAGAAAAAGAAAACTTCTTATAACGCTACACAAACAGTAGAAATCGTAGTGAAAGATTTAGCTAAATACGATGAGTTAATGGAAGGTTTGGTTCAGCAAGGAATTAATAGAATCGACAAAGTTTCTTTTGAAACCTCTAAATTAGCACAATACGAGTCTGAAGCTAGAAAATTAGCAATGAAAGATGCTAAAACAAAAGCAGAGGAATATGTTTCTGTTTTAGGACAAAAAGTGGGTAAAGCTTTTACCATTTCAGACAATTCTCAAATCTATCGTCCACAGCCAATGTATGCTGCGGCTATGAGAATGAAAGAAGCAGACACAATGGGTGCTTCAAACGAAACTCTTGCAGTTGGTGAAATCGAAATTACAGCAAATGTTAGCGTAAGTTTTGTATTAGACTAAACGTTTATAAAATACCAATATTTAAAAATCCAAATTCCAATTTAAACTGGAATTTGGATTTTTTTGTTTTAAGTCACTATTCATATCTTTATATCAAAACAATTTTATGAATAATCCTGAGCAATTATTAAAAACTCATATTGAAAAAGTAGTTCCTCTGTCAGACGAAGAAGCATCTTTTATAATTTCTCATTTTGCTGTGCAGAATTTTCAAAAAGGCGATCTTATTATTGAAGAAGGAAATGATGTAAAAGATGTTTATTTTATAATTTCAGGACTTGTAAAATTGGTTTATGAAGATCAGGATGCTAAGAAACATATTGTTTCATTTGCCATGGAAGATTGGTGGGAAACAGATTTTCAGGCTTTTTATACACAAAGTAAAGCTACACTTTCATTAGAATGTATAGAAGATACAATTGCTTATAGTCTCTCTTTGCAAAACTTCGAAAAACTTTGTTCGGATTTGCAGAAAATGGAGCGTTTTTTTCTTCGCAAATCTATTGCTGGTCACATTGGTTCACAAACTAGGATTTTGTCTTTTCTAACGTCAAATGCACGGGAGCGATACGAACAGTTACTACTTAGAAATCCGTCGTTGCTACAGCGTGTTCCTAAAAGTTATTTAGCATCTTTTTTAGGAGTTTCCCGCGAGACATTGAGCCGTCTTTTTTAAAATAGTGATATTTGTCACACCTAATAAAAGAAAGGCTTGCTGATTTTTGCATCTGTTAATTTTAAAAATTTAAAAGATGGAAAAACAAATAATTAATCCGTGGAAATGGCAGGATGCCAGAAATTATGTTCAGGCAGTAGAGGTAAGCAATGCAAATGGGACATTGTATGTTTCGGGACAAACTGCTATTGATGATGATGGAATTTCGAGCAATGCAGATATGAGAAGTCAGTTGCTGCTAACAATAGAAAATCTGGAGAAGGTAATTCTTAACGCCAATTATGAATTGAAGAATATCGTAAGGCTTAACATTTATACAACAGATAGCGCTGCTTTATTTGAAAATTTCGATGTGATGCAAAACTGGATTCAAAGCAACGAAATCAGGCAATCTAGTACAGTTTTGGAAGTGAAAAGTCTTTTTGAAACTTTAAAAGTAGAGTTGGAAGCTACTGTAGTTAAATAATATTTAAAGATTTGAATTCCAGATTCCAGATTAAATTTGGAATCTGGAATTTCAGTATTAGAATTTAAACAACCTTTATAGGAAGTGTAAACTGAAATGTACTTCCTTTTCCTTGTTCACTTTCTACCCAAATTGTTCCTTGATGAATGCTTACAAACTCTTTGCAAAGCAATAATCCGAGTCCGCTGCCTAGTTCGTTTTCTGTTCCTTTTTGAAGAACCTTTCCGTTAATTTTAAATAGTTTTTCTTTTATGTAGTCCGGAACACCGATTCCGTTATCTGTAATAGAAATTTCTACTTTTTGATTTGTTTGGACTAGTTTGACTTTAATCTCACCGTTCTTGTCTGTAAATTTAATCGCATTGCTTAGCAAGTTTCGTAAGATGGTGCTAATCATATTTTTATCAACTTCTGCTTCGACAAGGTAAGCCGATTCAAACGTGATGTTGATGTTTTTATTTAAAGCTACATTTCGGCTTAGTTCTATATTCTCCTCAATCAAGGCATTTAAAAGCACATTTTTAGGATTAAAGGCAATCATTCCAGTTTGTACTCGAGACCAATCCAGAAGGTTCTCTAGTAATTTGTAAATGTTCTTGTTTGAATCGTGCAGGAGCTCTGAAATTTCTTTAATTTCTTCTCGACTGTATTGTTCAATATTCTCCAATAAAATTTCAGAAAGAGAAACAGAAGAGCCTAAAGGGCCTCTTAAATCGTGAGAAATAATAGAAAAAAATTGGTTCTTGTCGTTTAAAAGCTTTTTAATTTTATGATCCTGCTTTTCTTTTACCAAAAGCAAAAAGCCTACGATGCCAATTAAAGTCAATAAAAATAGGCAAATGCTGTACAAGCTATCAAAGGTGTCATTGGAAATAATAAGATCTTGAGGGTATAAATATCTGTGAACAATTCGTATTACAATTAGAATTTCAAATGATATGTAACACATAACATAAAAAGTCTTAAAAAAGCTTTTTTCCTTTTCTGTAAAATAAGTTATAGTTGGCAATAAATAGATAAAAAATATGCCAATACCGCCAATTATGACGCGAGTATTCATAGATGCGTCAAAAATTGTAGCAATATTAAAGAATACTATTGATGCTGCGGTAATTGCTATTTGAAACCGATAATGCTTTTTTGCATGAGTTTTAATAAGTGATAGCATAGCCATCGTCTCAAAGCAGCAAGCGCCAAGAATCATAGAATTGGCAATGTTAATAGACGCAAAATCAGGAATAATATTTCGCAAAAGCGCCAATACCCAAGCAAGAGTTAGTATTAATTTGCCTAAGCCAAACCATTTTAAAGTTTTTCGGTTATCGCTAGTGGCATATGAAAATGAAAAACTAAAAATAAGAATGCAGGTAAACAGATTGCCCCAAAAGTAAAGTAGAAATATTGTTTTTGGATCTACCGGTAAGAGTTCAAACATTAGAGGGATTTTGTTTTTAAAAATCGATTTAACAAATATACAAATAAAGTAAACATTCAAGCGAGAGATGACAGGACAAGCGCAGTGTTCTAGCACATTTAACAATTTGTTTTCCTTCTAATATGCTACAACATTAAACTGTTTTTAAAAATTAACAGCAGTTTATTTTTAAATTAATTTGTGGTATTTTGAAAAAACAAACATACGATGTAAAATCTTATACTTTAAAAATAATCAATAGTTTTTGCAGTTTTGTGTTATAGATTTAAAAATAACTTTTTTTCGATTTTTTTGTATATGTTTTTTTAGGGAATTACTAAAAAGATAAAATAGAAAGAACGAATTAATTTACATATTGAATGATTTCTTAGCTTTGTATTAATTACCACAAAATTCTTTGTTATGCCACTAATTGAACAATCAGAATATAATTCTCCTTCTATTATTCATCGCAATAGGCATGTTTCTACCATTTATGCTGCACTGATTAAGAAATTTGAAGTGCCCGAATATACAAGAGAAAAGCATGAATTGAATGACGGAGATTTTATCAATATCGATTATATTTTAAATGGCTCAAAAAAGGCCGTTATTTTATGCCACGGTTTAGAAGGTGATTCGCGTAGAACCTATAATAACAGCTGCGCAGCCTATTTCAAGCAGAAAGGTTTTTCCGTTTTTGCTTGGAACAACCGTACTTGTGGCGGAGAAATGAATCGTCTTCCAAGGCTGTATCATCACGGTGCAGTTGATGATTTGGACGAAGTGGTTCAGTTTGCTTTGAAAAAAGGATTTGAAGATATTTATCTGATAGGATATTCAATGGGAGGCGTTCAACTTTTAAATTATTTGGGATGGACAAAAATAGATGAGCGCATAAAAGCTGCCGTTTCAATTTCGGTGCCAACCCACATTGCCACAAGTGCAGAGGTGCTTAAGCAAGGTTTTAACAGAGTTTATTTGAAGAATTTTACCATTGATATTAAAAAGAAATTGAAATACAAAGCGGCTCAATTTCCTGATTTTATCAACCGTGATCAAATAGATAATATCTCTACTTTTGATGAAGTTGATCAATATTTTACGGCTCCGCTTCATGGTTTTGCGAGTCGTGATGATTATTATGAACGTGTTTCTCCAGAGTTTTCTCTAAAAAATATTACAACTCCAGTTTTAATTATTAATTCGCTAGATGATCCTTTTCTGGGCGAAAGATGTTACCCAAGAACTATTGCCAAAGACAGTGCGTTTGTTTATCTGGAAACACCAAAATACGGTGGACACTGTGCTTTTCCGCTTCGTGATTCGGAGTATTCTTATGCAGAGAAAAGAGCTTTTGAGTTTTTTGAATCTTTCAGATTTAACAGTACTTTAATTTAAAAAATAAATTTACTCATCGCCCGAATTCTCAATCTCAGAAGGCGTTTTTTTCCTGATGCTGGTACTCAAATAAAAAAACAATCTTATGGTGTGATTCATATCATATTGATAGCCAGAATATTTTTGCTGGTATACATTCATATAACCAAAATCGTAACTCCATTTCGGATTAATGCTCTTTCTGATTCCGATAAAAAAGCGGTTTTGATCAAAAGTATTGTAAACGACTTCTTCTCCAAAATGCAGTAAAATCTCATCTGAGAGAACCATTTGAGGCCATGATTTCTTATCTGAGATTCTAAAAGTAAAACTCATCAGATAACGAATTCTATTTGTAAAACGCCAATCGCCGCTAGGTCTATCATTGACCATTTTTTCCTGCCAGCGCTGTTCATTCCGTAAGCGCTGCAAGATGCTTACATTTCCAAATTTTGTGTTTAACTGCGCCTGTTGGTAAATTCTGTTTTCATCTGCAAAAGTACTCCATTCTGGATTTGACGGCGCAAGCCACATATGCGCATATCCTAGATTTAAGGAAATATTTGAATTTGGAATATAACTGATGCCTCCTCTTATAAAATAAAAACTGGGATCGGCTACAAAATCATTTCGCCTGATATGAAAATCGCCAATCACACCCCAATGTTCTGCAAATTTGGTAACCGTATTGATAGAAACCCAAGTCTGAAGCTGCTGGTTAATTTCTTTTTTTTGAGTTTGTCCTAATACATTTAAATGAAGCAATAGAATTAGGAATCTGATAAAATTGTTTTTCATATTAAAAACGATAGAAATTAGTTAAAGGGTAAATTTCTTTTGAATCAGTCTAAGGCAATTATGCAAACAATTATTACAAGTAAAGGTATTCTTTTTTAATGAAGATTTATAGGATAAGTTTTAAGTTTAATTTGTTTTATATCAGGTGTTTATGTTTTTTTGGGTTTAAGGTGTTAGCGATCATATTTTTGTATCCGCAAGCAAAGGAAAGCGGTCATTTGAAACTGGCTATATCAATATATCCAGATTTATTATACTATGAATATATATCTAGTCTGTAAAAAAGGAGAAGAAGATATTATAAATGATATTTTTTTGATTTTAATTCGTAGGAAAAAAGTGGTAAATTTTAATGTAATCTGCTATTTGTAAGGTTGTTATGTTTTTCTGTTTATGTGTTGTTACATTGCAGTACGGGAAACCGTATTTAAATCATAATTAAAAAGATTACTTTTGTTTTTTTAATATGGAAATAATTACATCTTATGTCCCCAAATAAGTTTATTTTTTTCTTTTTATTGTTTATATCGGTATCCTATTCACAGACTAAACGTCCTGCTGTTGTGGTTAAAGCCAGAGCACAAAAGGATAAAATTTTAGTTCGCTGGGCTATCAATTCTCCAGCCGAATGGCAGAAAGCTAATAAAAAAGGATTCACAATTACCAG
Organism: Flavobacterium sp. LK-23; assembly: GCF_058135255.1. Taxonomy (NCBI): domain Bacteria; kingdom Pseudomonadati; phylum Bacteroidota; class Flavobacteriia; order Flavobacteriales; family Flavobacteriaceae; genus Flavobacterium; species Flavobacterium sp. LK-23. Next base: position 111,606 of record NZ_JBYUVT010000004.1, on the reverse strand, counting down.
AACTACAATTCTACGCGACGGTAATGTCTTGCCTAAACCTGAGAAAGTACTTCTTACTTCTAAACCATTAACTCCCGAACCACTAGATTCTTGGATTGATTTTGTACAGAAAGACAATAATGCGGCTATTATTGCCCAATCTATTTATGGCGAAAGTTTTGAAGTAACAAGTGCAAAAGAAGGTGATTTGGCAAAAATAGTTAATATGGCCGACGAACTAGATCAGCGATATACTTTTGCTTTATATGCTGCAGATATGAGTTTTGAAGGAGCCGTAAAAGCGGGTTGGGGTTATGTAGACACAGACGTAAAGAAGAATGAAGTATATGCTTACCAAGTAAAGGTTTTTGAAAGTCCGCAGGTAAAAGAAGCTTCCTATATGATTGGTCTAAAAGATTATTCGGTTCTGCCTGCTCCAACAGACTTTATTGCTGTTCCAGACGATAGAAAAGTACTGCTTTCTTGGGATTATGAAACCTTCAAAAGAATTTATACCTCGTTTATGGTAGAAAAATCTTCAGACGGAATCAATTATACGCCAATATCAAATACCGCTTTAGTTAACTTAAACGATAAAGACGAGAATCCGTCCAAAAACATGTACTTTGTTGATACACTTAGTGTAAACGACAAAGTTTATCATTATAGATTATACGGTATAACTTCGTTTGGAGAAAAAGGAGAACTTACAAAACCTATAACAGCGACAGGTGTTGCCGCTGTAGTAACTCCGGCAAGATTGGTAGATTATGCGATTATAAATTCTAATGAAGTGAATCTTGAATGGGATTATCCGAAAGAATCAGAAGGATTTATTCAAGGTTATGAAATTAATTTAGCAAATAACGATAAAGGACCGTATAAGGTTGTTTCTAAGATTATTCCGCCTTCTGAAAGGAAACTCAAGTTTAAAGAAGAACTGTATCCATCCAATTATTTCACCATTTCGGTTGTTGGAAAAAACAATCAGAGATTAACTTCTCAAAGTATGCTAGTACAGCCAGTCGATTCTATACCGCCAGCCAAACCAATCGGACTGGAAGGAGTAATTGATAGTCTTGGAACGGTTAGACTAAAATGGAAAGCCAATATAGAAAAAGATCTGCGCGGATACCGAATACTAAAAGCCAATACGGCAGGAGAGGAGTTTGTAGATATTTACCATCAATCTTACAGCGGTACAGAGTATAAAGACAGCGTGAGTTTAAAAATGACGAACAGCAAAGTTTATTATAGAATTGCTGCTGAGGATATGCGTTATAATATCTCTGATCCTTCTGATATTCTGGTATTGGATAAACCCGATAAAATTCCGCCAGCCGCACCTATTTTTAAAGATTATGATAACAAAGATGGCAAAGTACACTTAAAATGGATACGAAGCTATAGTGAAGATGTTGTCAGCCATAGTTTAAGAAGAAGAGAAAAGGGACAGGAAAAATGGGTGGAAATCAAACAAATAAATGATACGATTCAGGAATTTACAGATGATCGAATAGAAAACAAAAAGATTTATCAATATGCTATTCTGGCTAAGGATAAAAGTAATCTATGGTCTTCACTAGATCATTCGGTAATCACGGTTAGTGTGTTGAATTTTACACCAGTAAAAGTGATTACATTTTCGCAAGGAACAGCAGATAGAGAAAATAGAAAAATAGTTCTTTCGTGGGATTATGCAAAGAATAAAGGTAAGGTTTTAGGCCTTAGTATCTATAAAAATGAAAAAGGGCTTCCGCCAACTTTATGGAAAGAGTTAAACGGAACGGTTTTTACTTTAGAAGATAAAAATTTGAAAATTAATAAAGAATACGAATACCATCTGGTCCCAAGTTTAGAAAATGATAGTCCAGCAAAAGCAGAGACCTTAACAGTTATTTATTAAGCCTATGAAGAAATTTTACTTATTTGTCATCTTATTGGTTTGCGGATTGGGTTATGCTCAGACGAAGTATTTTGTAAAAATTTCTAACCTTAATTATTCAATTAATGCGGGGGTTAAAAACAATACAGACTCTAGAATTATCATAACGGCTCGTTTTAAAGATGGGTCGACTAAACAAATGTATTATAGAAGTATTCGAAATAATGGCGACAAAGAAGTCAATTTTGATGTGCCAATTATTGATTATCCTTCTAAGCCGGTTTCCATAGAGTGTTTTGCTTTTGTTAACTTTAGAACAGGAACTGATGCTAATCGTACAAGATCGATTAATATAGATAGCTATTGTGCCAATGGTTCTTTTGATGGAGATTATTCTCCTAGAATGTCACATATAAAATTTAATTATAGAATTGATCCCGTTTTAGATGTATTTCAAGGCTCTCCTGACTTTTTGCCTACAGATGAAAATATTACTATCAATAGTTCTACTGGGTACGATTCAAGCTACTATAAATGGCAATATACTTTTAATCCTTCTTATAATAATACGACCGATTGGAAAGATTTTACAAAATATAGCACGGCATCTATAAGTACAAATGCAAATGAAGTTATTTCAGGAGATGCAGGATTAAAGCATGGTCAGAAAATTTACTTTAGACTAAAACCATGTGGTACGACTACTTACGGGGTAGGGATTTACTCTGTTCGATTAAGTGCTCCAAAAATTCTTTCCTCAGCTCCTGAGAAGGTGAGTTGTTATGATTTGGGAAGTGAGGATGGAAAATTAAAACTTCAATTTAATAGACCACTATATCCTGGTGAAACATTTTCTATAGTGATATCTGGCCCTAATACCAAAACTTTTCCCAATATTGAAAAATTAGAAGCAGACAACAGCTATGTGCTTTCTGGACTTCGTAGGGGAAACTATCAATTAACATTGACTGGCTTTTACAATGGTAGTATTACTTATTCAAAGTATACAGAATTAGGTGGCACGCCATATCCATTTACCATAGGGGCACCATCTCCATTGGATTATACCGTAAAGGGGAATGATATTTTATGTTATGGGGTAAATAATGGTAGTATAACTATTACTCCTAGTGGAGGAACTAGAGATGTTGGAGGATATGATTTTTATTCTATAAAAACAGATCCTAATGATACAACGCCAGATGTTTGGGTTCCTTTTCCTAATAATAGCGCAGGTACAATTACAGGATTAGCAGCTGGAACCTATTATATCAAGGTAAAAGATATGAAAGGTTGTGTGGCCAGAAAGCAAGTAATGGTAAATGGTGTAATAGAATTAGGGGATGAAAAAGTAATTGAGCAAAAAATAACAGAACCTTCAAAAGCATTAGAAGTTGTATATACCTTCAAGAAAGACCCCACTTTTTATGGAGCTAAAAATGGTATACTAGTAGCGGCAGTAACAGGTGGTACAATAAAAGACGATAACTCATATAATTTTACCTGGAAAAATAGCAACGGAGATACCGTGCCCGCAACAGGTGCGTATAATTCGGCAGATAAAACGTATAATATTACTTTAGAAAATGCTCCAGACGATAAATACAAATTAACAGTAACAGATAAAAATTACCTATTAGCTGCTAATAAAGCAGGCTGTTCTGTTATTGAATCTTTAGATAGTTTGACGCAGCCTAAAAGAATAGTAATAAAATTAGCAATCACGCAGCCTATTTCATGTAATTCAAAAAGTTTAAATCCGCTTGTCATTGCAAATAAAGCAGGAGATGGAATTTTAACAGCAACTGTAGAAGGAGGTGTGCCATTTAATCCGGCAGATAATGGTGGTTTACTATATCAATTTTTCTGGTCAAAATACAATGCCGATACCAATAAATGGGATGATTTAGCAACTTATAAAACAGCTACAGCAAGCAATCTTTCGGAAGGTTTGTATGCTGTAAATGTGAAAGATGCTAATGGAATAGTGCAGGGAACTTACGATACAGTTCAACTAATAACCGCTAGTCCAACTACTCAAGAAATTTTAGAACCAAAACAGATTGAATTGTTATTTGATTCAGTAAATGTATCTTGTTATGAAGGTAATAACGGGTGGGCATTAGTAAATGTAACTGGAGGAACTCTTACTGAAAAATATGGAGTTAAGGATGATTACAAGTACATCTGGTATTACAAAGGAAAAGAATTAGCAAAAACTCAAAAAATAACAAATTTAACTAAAGGAATGTATACCGTTGAGGTTACAGATTCAAATCTATGTTTTGCTACAAAAGATATCGAAATAACCGAGCCTGATTTTCCGGTAACAATTGATTATCCAACAATATCAACACCAACATTTTCGGGAGCAAGCGACGGAAAAATTGTAGCTAAGATAACAGGGGGAACAGTATTAAAACCAATCCCAAGTGATGGCAGATTATACAATTACGAATGGAGAAATCTTGCTGGAGTATTGCAAAATGTGACAACTGAAAGTGTAAATGGAGAATTCTTTATCACCTTAGACAATGTGCCTGCAGATTCTTATTTTTTAACAATAAAAGATCAAAATTACGATGAAGCGACTGGTCAGACTGTTAATTGCTCTGTTGTAGAATCAAAAAGAGTATTGACAGAACCAGACCCTTTAAAAGTTGTTTTTAAAATTGTGCAGAGTATTTCATGTAACGCTAAAAATGAATATGGAGATAAGACAGATACCACTCCAAAAGATAATCAGCGTGACGAATCGCAGGATGGAATTTTAATGGCGCAGGTTACAGGAGGAACAACACTTTCATTAGAAAAAAACAATGGACTGCCTTATTATTACTCTTGGAAAAAACAGGAAGACAATGGAACTTGGAAAGATTTAGCGGTACAAGATTCTATCATCTCTAACCTCTCTCACGGAAATTATGCTCTTAATGTCAGAGATAGAAATAATGTTATTTTAGGAACTTACACAAATGGAAGTTGGATCGCAAAAGATTCTATTCAGTTTATGGAGCAGCCTCCAGTATTGTCTGTGAAAATAGCAAAAGGAGATGTTTTTTGTAATGGAGGTAATGACGGATGGGCAACTGCAACTGCAGAAGGAGGAAGCGGAGATTACACTTATGAATGGTCTAATGAAGTTAAATCGGATAAAAATACCGTTTTAAAAACAGGAAATTATTGGGTAATTGCAACAGATAAAAAAGGCTGTACGGCTTACGCTGAAGTTTTTATCGATCAGCCAAAAGCGCCGCTTGCGATTAAATATACAGAGGTTGTAAATCCGAGTTTCTATAAAGCAACAAACGGAAAAATTGTTGTAGAGGTTACAGGCGGAACTATCGCTACAGACAATACATATTGGTTTGAATGGAAAAATAGTAAAGGAACAACGCAGACCAGCACAAGTACAAGCTTTAGCAATAATACTTATACAATATCGTTAACAGGTCTTTCTGAGGAAATCTATACTTTGACGGTGCGTGATGCTAATTACAACGTGGCAACAAATAAAACGAGTTGTACCGTGGCTAGTTCTGTTACAGAGTTAGACGATCCGGATCCGATTGAAGTTACGTTTGAAGTGATTCGCACTATTTCTTGTAATGTGAGCAACGAATTTGGAAACGAGATTGATGCTAATCCTCTAGACAATCAAAGAGATGAGTCGCAAGACGGAATTTTAAAAGCGAATGTAACAGGAGGTATTCAGCTTAATAAAGAGAAAAATAATGGATTACCTTATTATTACACTTGGAAGAAAAAACAGGCTAATGGTTCTTGGGCTATCTGGAATAATACAGGAGATACAGCTGAATATCTTTCTGAAGGAACTTATGCACTAAACATTGAAGACGCCAACGGAATAAAATTGGGAACTTATGTGAATAATGTTTTAGTCAAAGAGATTGATGCTGAGAAGTATATTCCACAACCAGATCAGTTGAAATTAACCTTTACGAAGTTTGATGTAGGCTGTACAACTGGAGATGACGGTTGGGCAGAAGCGCATGTAACAGGTGGAACGCCACCTTATACATACGAATGGACAAACGGAGAAACAACTTCTAAAATAGAAAACATTACCACAAACAATTATTTTGTAATAGCGACAGATGCAAAAGGATGCGTGGTTCAGGGAAGTATTTTTGTGGGAGATCCTAACGGAATTCTATCAACGGAAACGGTTAAAAATCCTATTTGCTATAAAGGAAACGACGGATCTATAGAACTTAATGTTACAGGAGGTAATTTGCCTTATACGTATTTATGGAATACAGGAGCAGTTACCAAAGATTTAAATAATCTTACGGCTGGAAATTATGAAGTTACGATTACTTGTCCAGAGTGTTGCGTTTACAAAAAGCGATTTGTTTTAAAAGATCCTGAGCCAGTTATTGTCAACGTTGGTCCAGATCGAACTTTATGTATTGACCAAAGTCTAGATTTAGATGCTTCAATAAAAGATCCGCAAGCAAAATATAGTTGGACTTCTACAAACGGATTCACTTCAAATGAAGCAAAAATTAATGTGTCAAAAGCAGGAACATATCATGTAAAAGCTACTACGGCTTTAGGTTGTATTGGCGAAGATGAAATTGTGATAAAAACGAGCCAGATGGCCATTAGCGCAGAATTTTTATTGAGTTCTCAAGCTTATTTAGACGAGGAAGTAATTTTGGTTAATACCAGCAATCCTTTTGGAGAAAGCACAGACTGGGTTATTCCAAACGGAGTAAAAGTTGTAGAGCAAAAAGAAAAATACGTGACTTTAAAGTTTGATGCAGCTGGAGTGTATTCAATTGGTTTAAAACAGACACAAGGAGAGTGTTATGCAGTTTTTACCAAAAACATCATGGTAGAAAAACGCGGTACATTACCAAATACCGAAATGGTATCTCAATTTATTATAGATTTTATTGTAACCCCAAATCCGAGCAATGGTAATTTTAAAGCAATTGTAAATTTAGAAAACAACAGTGCGATAAATTTAAGACTGTTCTCCTCTTCTGGACAAAATACGATGATTCAAAAACAAGACTCAGGAAAGAAAAAGTACGAAGTAGATTTTAATACTTCACTACAATCTGGAGTATATATTGTCGTATTGGAGACGGGACAGCAAACATTGGTTAAAAAAATTATCATCAATTAAAAAATGAAGAACCTTTTCAACAACCTATATTTATTTGTTCTATTTCTGTTTTTTAATGCAGTTGGATATGCACAATTATATCCAGTTCAATTAACACCAGTTTTCAATAGTCCGTATAGCGTCAAAATTTCCGATTATGCTACCAGCATGGATACGAAGATGCAATTGTTGATTAATCCAACCGATATCTCTATCTCGCAAAGAAGAGTACGCTTAAAGCTGTACATACAAGGCAACGGATTAAATATTCAAACCTCTGATTATGCACAGGAACAAAGGCCAATATATATAAATGGAGGGGAACTGCAAACCTTAACCAATGTTGATATTGCATCGCTTTTTAGGTTAGAAAACCTGCAAGGAATCTCTGCAGCGCAATATGCAAACCCGTTGCCAGAAGGAATGTACAATTTTTGTTTTGAGATGTACGATTTTGTAACGAACCAAAAAATATCTCAAAAAAGCTGTGCTAGTTTATATCTGATATTAAATGATCCGCCGTTATTAAATACACCACAAAAAAACGAACAAATTGCTTCGACAGAGTTTCCTAATATTTTATTTACTTGGACGCCGCGTCAGATCAACGCAACAAACGTTTCATATAAATTTGAGCTAAAACAGCTTCTAGATCCAACATTAGATCCTCAAATCGGGTTTCAAATGTCGCCGACTTTATACGAAGAAACTTTATTTGGAACCGCTGTTCTGTACAATCTGAGCATGCCAATACTTACTCCAGGTTTGCGTTACGCATGGAGAGTACGAGCGATTTCGACAACGGGACTTTCAGAAAATGCTGTTTTTAAAAATGACGGATACAGCGAAATATATTCTTTTAAATATACGGCTTCATGTACCGCGCCGACATTTTTATTAAGCGAATCCCAAAGTTCGAAAAGTGTAAAAATAACTTGGGAAGGAGTGCCAGAGCATACGCGCTATCAGGTACAATATAAAAAACAAGGTGTTCGTAATGCACAGTGGTTCTCGTCAAATAGTTTAAACAAACAAAGTTTAATTACCAATTTAGAGCCAGGGGTAACCTATGAATTTAGAGTGGGATCGAGCTGTGATCCGGCTGAAGACGGAATTCAGTCGTTTACTTATTCTAATATAAGCACTTTTACCACACCAACAGAAAGTAGTGGTGTTCCTGCATACAATTGTGGTATCGTTCCGCAAATCAATATTCAGAATCAAAAACCGCTAACCAATTTAATTCAAAGCGAGACATTTAGAGCTGGTGACTTTCCTGTAACTATTTTAGAACTTAGAGGAGAAAACAGCCCATATTCTGGACTCGGATATATCACTGTTCCTTATTTAGCCGATACTAAGATTGCAGTAGAATTTAAGGATATTGTGATCAATACCGATTATCAATTGATCAGTGGTGTTGTAGAAACGAGCTATAACCCAGATTGGAAAAATGTTACCGATATCGAAGATTTCACTGGCGAGGGCAAAGGCGGACAAATTGAAGAAAAAGTTCCTTTTGTAATTAAAGATATTGTCATTAATGCTAATGGAGATATAGTTGTAAATGGTGTTGACGGCGAGCAGATAACTATTCCTGGCGGAAAAGATACTGTAATTACAGACAGCGGTGTTGTTGATAAAGATGGAAAAGTTGTTGTTCCTCCAAAAGTTTACACGGTAGACAGTGAAGGAAATGGAATCAATCAAGGTGTTGCAGTTGCCGAAGGAGGAAAACCATCGCCAGAAAATACAGATGGCGTAGATAAAAATGGTCAAGCCACAGCGTTTACGGCCAAAGGTATTTCGATTGCTTTTTCTGGAAACGGAAGCAAGTATGCTTTTGATGTAATGCCAGAAAATGCATCTGCAGCGCTAAAGAAATTGTATGCCAAAGCAGGCGATAACATCTTGCCGTATAAAGCCGTTTTGAATGGTGATTCAGATACAATGTTGGCTACGGTAACCGTTACAGATGCCAAAATAAATCTCGATAGCATAGTTTTTAAAACCCAGAATGGAGCAAAAATTGACTTTACAAGAAATGATAAAATATTTGTTCTTACTGTAAAAGGGAGTTTAACGTACGCCGAAGAACAAATATTAGCAACCGTAAAACAAGGTGATAAATGGCAGGTTATTGGCGCATTTATGCTAGTGCATATTTCTCCAAAAGATGTTAATGTGGCCTTGGTTCCTACTGATGATATCTCTGCAAATAAGTTAAATGAAATTATTGCTGAAACACAGAAGATTTATAGCAAAATTGGAGTTAAAATTAACTTTAAGAAGGAGGCTATTTTTAATATAGATAAGATAGTTTCAGGCAATGTAATTCAAACCGAGAAAAATACTATTACTTCTACTTACAGTGCAGAACAGCTAAAGATAAATGCATCATATCAAGGTTCGCGTGACGGTTATGTTTTGTTTATTACAAACAAGATTTCTAGCACAAAACAAGATGGATATATGCGTTTAAATGGACAATTTGGATATGTATTCGCGAAAGCTAATAATGGCAAAGAAAATCTTGCTACTGCAGCTCATGAGTTAGGGCATGGAATCTTTAAGCTAGAACATCCTTTTGAACAGTATAAAACAGCCGAAGGCAGTACCAGTTTCTTAATGGATTATAGTACCACAAGTACTCTTTTAAACCATTTGGATTGGAAACAGATTAATGATCCTGCATTTAAATTATATGCGTTTCAGAGTCAGAGTAGTGGGGAGCTTAATAAATTTGCCCATTTAGCATTAACACCAAGTGGAGTTCTTATAGATGAGTTTTATTTTAATAATGAGAGAATAGTAGTTTCAGTAGCAATTGCGAAAAATTACATTATTAAAACCATTAAATATAATGATAAATATTATGAATGGGATATAAATGCAAAAGCATTCATTAATGGTACTGAAAAGATTGTAGCAAAAAAAGTTTCTAAAACGATAAACGATAAAGTTAATCTATTTAGATCTAGAGGTGATGGTTGTGATTATGATTATGTATTAGTTGAATGGAATGCAGAAGATGAAAAGGTTAAAGATGTTAACGCAAGGGTTTTAGAAAAAATAAAAAACATTCCTGAAAGTGATTGGAAGCTTTCTCCTTTTGATATAAAAGACGGCTCGTGTTATAATAATTTCGCACAAGAATTATTGTCAAGAGATTTAAGAGATTGCTCATCTTCTGAAATGCAAGATGGAATTGCAGAATTAAGAGCGGTAATGAAATTAACAGATGGAGAAAAAGTTGCGACCTCTGTTAATAATGCTTGTATGTCAGCTATTAGAAACTTAGCTTACACAGAAATTGAGAGCCTTATCAATACAATTTCAACGCAGTCAGCGTTAAAGGAACGTTCTGAATTGGCGATTTTGCGCTTAATGAGTGCTATTAGAACTGATAATTATACCAACTTTTATGCATTTTTAGAGAAGGAGACTAATAAGGTTTTAAAAAAGCTTATAGGAGAAATAGATGATGCTTCTGTTTACTTTTTAACTGATAAGAAAAACTATACAAATTTTATAGGGGCTTTAGTAACAATGTTTAATCAGGCTCCAAAATCTATAGAGAACAGATGGCCTAAGGAAACAGATGATTTCGCAAAAAGAGTAATAAATCTACAAGGAATAGATTATAGTAGTGATACATCATCATTAATTAGTCCAGTATTTACCTCTAAATACAATGAAGGAGTATATAGTGAAAGTACAGGAAACGTCACGTTGAATGATAGGTATATTACTTATTTCTATAAGGCATTTGATACTAAAGGTAGTGGAGTAAATAAAGAAGAACATATTGAAATTATAGAAGAAGTTTCTCCTTTGACTCCAATTATAATAGTACCACAACAAGGAAAACTACCTTTGATAGCAACAGCTTTAGGAGATAATGATTTAGGAAATAACCATTATATTGTTCCAGCAATTTTCTTAAAATACCAAGATGATAAAGTAAGGAATGATTATATTGAGAAAGGTATAGTTACGACACTGGATCTAGCTACTATTTATTTTAGTGGTGGTACTGCTTTGGCTGCTAAAGTAACATGGGTACGTCGTGGCTGGGCTATGGCAGAAGTAGTAGGTGCTGTTGGAAATATCGCAGTAAACACCGAAACAGTAGATTCAAAAAGTACTTTTGGACAAATCATTAATGCCTACAATATGGGTATGGCAGTTATTGGAATGAAAAATGTAGCTGTAGGTGGATATAAGTTCGTATCAAAGTTACCAGCTGCAACCAAAGCTTTACTTCAAGAGAATAAGGCTATTAAGAGTTTATTAATTGCACAGTATACCGAATGGAGAAGTCTTATAGTTAAAATAGATGATTTATCGCCTGCACAAAGAAAATTAGTTACTGAACAAGAAGAAGTCTGGAGAGTGCTTGGGTTTATTGATGAGGTAGGTGACATGGTCTATAAAAATGTGAAATTTAAAGATTTTGTAAATTCCGTGAATGATTTTGCAGGTGGAGCTAAAGCAGAAATTGCAGAACAAGCATATAAATTATGGGGTGAGAATAAATGGGACGAACTTTATGATCTATTTAAAAGTAATGATCTTAATCACTATAAAGGTATTAATTGGCCGCCATATAATGGATTTTCTAAAATAAAGCAGATAATTAGTGGAAAAAATTATAAGTTTAGAATAGATAGATTTCAAAAAGAAGCAAGTTTATCAGGAGGATTTGGAAGTCCTATCTTAAAAAATTCTGAAGGCGTAGATGATTTAGTTTATACTTATGATTCAAGAATGCTGAGTGACGATATTAGCGAAGGAACCTACTATTTTGTTTTTGAAATGAGTGATAAAGCTACTGATGTAGATCTTAAAATAGGTGATGTAGCACCATGGTTTAAGAAGGAGGCAGATTTAGCTGGAGAACAAATAGAATTTACTAAAAAATTGCATTTCATGGATGCCAGCTATTTCAAAAATTTAGAAGCTAAAATATATTTAAATGGCAAGTGGAGAAACTGCGTTGTAGAAGGAAAAGAGGTAGTAACCGATTTGCAAACGGTGTTTAATAAATTACCTTTAGACGTTTCAGATGATATAGTAGATTACATAAATGCATCTTCTAAGATACTTTCAGATTTTAAAGAAGCTCAGAAAGCGGGGAAATTAGATGAAATGATAGAAGCTTTCGAGATTTTTAGAAAAAATAATATTAAAAAACCATGTTTATGAAATTAGATAGTCAACACTTTTATAAAGCTTTAAAAAGTAATACAGAAATTATAGCAACAGAATTAGAGGAACTTAATTATGGTCGAATGTTTTGGAAATTCGATTTTCTTGTAAATAATTCAAAAATCGATATTCCATTGTTGCAATGTGAATTTGAAGGACTTTTTGTAAATCTGGATCATTTTAAAATGGAATCAGAAAATGGAATATATATTTACATTCCAAAATATAATCCTATTATATTCAATACAGATACTAAAGAGTTTAAAGAATATAAATCTCCTATTGAACCGAGGAATAATGATTTTGTGAGAAATTATTTTTTTGATAATAATTTGATCATTCTTCATGAAAGAAGTGTTTATAGAATCAATTTGGAGACAAGTGATATTGAACACATTTCATTCGAATTCGGAAGTGTTCTGTTGAATGATATTTATTTTTTAGATGGAAGATATGTACTAAAGTTTAAGAATTTGAGCAATTACGAAGATGAGGAAAAAGAAATTAAATTGTAGTATAATGAAAAAAATAGTAATTCTTTTTTTTGTATTGCATTCGTGCTTTTCTTATTCGCAATGCCTTAAGTTTTTGATGGAAGATTTAGCAATAAATGGTAAAGAATTTAAAGCGCTCGTTAATGAAAATTCGGGTTTTAAGGCTTGGCAAGTTTTAGCAGAACATGCTCCATCGCTTCGTACAGATTTGAATGAGTTAAATTTAGTATCTAAAAATTTAGAAGCTATTGAAAAAGCGGAAGGGTATACGAAATGGAAAGGATTGTATAAAGCAAGAGATTGGAAATCAATTCAGCATATAGCCAATAAATTTCCAACCGAAGAAATGCCTTTAGATGGACAACTTTGGGGCATAGCAGAAATTGAAAGTGGATATATTAAACAAATGGCCTCTAAAGGAAATACATTTAATGATGTTGATTTTGTAATAACAACAAATGGTGAGTTAAAAATAGGGAAAAAGCATCATTTTTTAGGAAATGCGAGTAGTGTTGAAGCAGCCGGTACAATAAAGACTGTCAATGGTAAATTAAAAAAAATTTCAAATTCGTCTGGACATTATTTTCCGACTGTTGATGAGACAAACAAATTTCCTGAAATTTTTAGACAACTTGGTATAGATACTAAAGGGGCTTCATTAGAAATAAAATATTTAGATGATGCAGGAAATTTAAAAACCCAAACGAAATTTATTACTGAATAATTATGAGTGAAATTGAATTAGCAAAACAACTTTATGCATCATCACCCTTAAATAGATTTAGGATTCATACAAGTATGAAAGAAAAAATAGAGATGCTATCTATTGATCAAAAAATGAATTTATTAGTTTTTTCATTTAAGAATTATGACAGGAGTTATAATATAGAATTATGTTTAGCATATACTATTTTGTGGAGAGACTTTAATGGGGATAATTGGAAAAGATTAATATTAGAAATGTTTCCAAGAAAAGTAAAGTTTGAAGAAGGAGTGAAGGAAATAAATACGAGCTTCTATTTCGATATATTTTTGCTTAATGGAATTATAGGAGTTTCTCCATTTGAGTTTATTTTTAATGAATTTGAGATACATGTGAAGGAAAAGAAAGAATTTCTTAATTATTTAAAGTTTTATGGTGATGTGTTTTTTTATTACAATGAACGAGAATTGATAGAGGATATAGTTAATTATTATGAATTAGAAACATTTGTAGATATAGTAAAAATGAAAGAGTATATTCTAACAAATTTAATTTTTGAACCATCAATGAGTCATTCCGATTTATTAAATCGATATGAAAAAGACAATAATTAATAAAAATTACTCGCCTCGTACAGATATCAATGAGTTAAATGTGGTGTGTAAAAACTTAGAAGCTATTGAAAAATCAAAGAGGAGTTGAAACTTGGGATGTTATAATTGCTGATACAAAATTAAGTAAAAAAGATCAGATGAATTTGGGAGACTATTTTGGAGTTGGCCCTCTTTATTTTAAAAAACTTATTATTATGCGAGTTTGTAGAAATGACAATTATACTCACTATAAACAATGGTTAATAAATACCTATGTAGAAGAGGAATTGCAAATGAGATGCAGAATGGAATGGTGAGTTTAATTTATTAAACGAGCTAATTGAAATTTTAGAAACTGAATATTAGTATATAGGAATAAAAGTAAGAAATAAATACTTTGTATAACAAAAAAAAACAAAAACTAACAAATGAAAAAAAATCTTTTAACCCTAATAGTAATGCTAATTAGCATTGGTGGTTTTGCGCAAAAATTAAAAATTGATAAAGGAGAACTAAAACTAGACGAAAAAACAATAGGTTTTTTAGAAGGAAAAAAACCGCTTTTTACCATTTTTAGTTTAGATAAAAGTTACTCAATTACGGCAGAACTAAAGAAAGCTCCAAACGAAGATTCTATGGTATTGCCATGGATTGAAATTAAAGATGAAGCGACGGGGAAATCGAACGAATTAGAATTTAAGAACAAAAGCAGAAAATTTAGTGCCTTTAATTACGACCGCAGTATAGTCTATGAATTATTGGATAGAGGTATGGTAGGAGCAGAAGGTTTAAACAAAGAAGCAATTGAAAGTTTTATCAATGGTGAATCAGCAGGTATAGCTGCAAAGCGTTTGGGCGTTCAAGGCGAAATAGATAATGCTGGTAAAATTGCAGATACTTATCAGTTAGCGATTGATGATTATGGTACAATCTTTAGCATTAAGGCACAAAATAAAGATATAGACGATAAAAGAATCGGGTTTATCAGAGTGACATCACCTTCTCAAAATGGAGATTTAAAATATGAAGTAATGGACCTAGATAATAATTTAGTAGGAACTTGGTTTGCCAGAGGCGGTATGTTCTCAGGATATGAAAAACTACTAAATCAGGAAGTGATTACATTCAATGGGAAAGTGTTCAAAGCGACTTTCGACAATAGAGGAAACCCTATAGGTTACAAAATGAGCAAAGATATAACAGCAATGAATATTGTGAGAGTTTTGGTTGGAAATGGATATACTTTAGGAAGTCAGTCTAAATAGAATTTAAAAAAAATGTATAAAATAATTAAAATGAAAAAAACAGTCTTATTAGCCGCAGTATTCCAACTTTTTATGGTACTAGGTAGCTGTAGCTCGGATTCAGATAGCACTTCAACTCCAGAACCGCCAGTTGTTGTAATAAAAGCAGCAAAAGTAAAATCCTACTCTAAAAACTTTGGAGAAGCTGGAGAAACTATTACAATCTTTGGTGAAAATTTTTCCGATAAGATAAGCGATATTAAAATTGCTTTTGATGGTGTTTCTGCAACAGTTGTTTCGTCGACAGCTACTGAGATTGTATTCAAACTGCCGTCAACTGAAAAATTAGTTCCACAATTGTCTTTAATAATTGAAAATAGAACCATTACGAATGAAGTTAAGAATGATTATAAAGGAAATATAGGCGTTTTACCTAAATCATCTACTACTGATTGGTTTACAATAGACAATGTTCTGAAAAATGAGAATAAAGTTTATAGTGTTCAAGTCGTTAGCGATAAAATAATGTACTATTCTATGGCTGATTATGGAGCAAGTGGAGTTTACAGAACGATTGACGGAGGTATTACTTTTGTAGAATGGGGAAGAACTGGTTTTTCTGGGGCTTTTTCGGCTACTAAAAATGACGAAGGCTGGGCAGATACAGCATTTGGAATTCAAAAGGTACCAGTTGGAGGTTCTCCAACAATGGAATTTATTAGCGCAACAACAAAGGGTATTTATTACTCTGTTTATGTTGATGATGATATGAAAAAGGGAACTATAATTACTACATACGGAGATGTTTACAGCACAGCTGATGGAGTTGAGTTTTCACAAGTCTATGATGCTCATTTTCTTGATAAAGGTTTCGATTCAGGATCTATAATCAAATCTGATGAAATTGACAATGATCATATTTGGGCTATTGGTATGAAAAAAGTGGAAAATATATATTATCCTTTTATTTTATTTAAAAATAATGAAACTGAGGGTTGGAAGGAACATTATTTTGCAAGTGAGCCAAATACTTTAGCAGCAGAAGTATCTTTTGCAGATAAGGCAAATGGTTATTTTTTAATTAATAACTCTACCATTTACAAAACTACAGATGGCGGTGATACTTGGACTAAAATTTATAGTGGAGAGAAATTCACAAAATTGGTATTTAAAGATGCTAATACGGGTTGGGCAGTTTTAGAAAACAAAATTTACAAAACAGTAGATGGAGCTAAAACATGGACACTTGATTACACAAATACGCAAGCGATCAAAGCAATTGGCTATAAAAACAATATTGTTTGGGCTATTTCTATAGATAAAATTATCAAACGTTATCTGTAATTTTTAATCAATAGAATTCAAAATAGAGAATAAAAAGCACTGCAGTTTTTTAATAGCTGCAGTGTTTTAAAATGCACTGAATGAAAAAAACTTTACTCTTATTCTTACTTTTCGTTATTACTTCTTGTTATCAGGAAACTGCTATAGTCATAGAAGGTGAGTTCACGACTTCGTATGTTGATCAAGATGAATCTATACCCGTTATTATTAAAATTGATAATAAAATAACGGGTGCAGATACATATGAATGGACATTTGAGGGCGGAAACCCTTCTGTTTCAAATTCTAAAAATCCAGGCGAGATTTTATACAGCAAACAGGGAACCTATACCATTAAAGTAATAGCAAAAAATGTAGATGGTGAGAGTAGAGAATTTACTCAAACTGTTGTAATAAAAGAAGGCATTAATATTGCCTTTACGCATGAAATTGTAAAAAGCAATTACTCTCCTGTTGAGGTAATTTTAAAGAATGCTACTATTGGAGAAGGCTTGACTTTTAATTGGGAATTTCAAGATGGTTCGCCAGCTTCTTTTTCAGGAAAAACACCACCAAATGTTGTATTTACAACTCCTGGAGAACACCTAATAACTTTGACGGTGTCAAACGGTTTTGAATCTGAAAAACAGACTAAAACCATTACTGTTGCTCCGTATTTGGTGAGTTTGTTTACCTATGAGCCAAAGTTTGAAGATGATGATTATGAAGCTCCTGTAACAATTAATTTCACAAATAAATCTGTCAGCACAACCCATTACAAATGGACATTTGAAGGTGGAAATCCAGCTGTTTCTACAGAAGAGAATCCGACTGTGGTTTTTACAAGTGCAGGCGCTCATGAAGTTACTTTAGAAGCTTTTAATGATAAAACAAGTCAGATTTTCAAATCGACTATTACAGTTCTGCCCGATACAAACCTGCGAACATTTACTAATGTAAAATTAGGAATTAACACGGCACATAACGGCAATAATATTGGTGCCATGTTCTCGACAATTACACGTGAAGTTTACAAGGCAAACGAAATTAACGATGAGAATAGCAACCTGATAGATATTGTATTCCAAGGTCTAAACAGCAATTTTACATACAACAGATTCGTCTCTCCAGATCAGGCCAATAACTATGGGTTTTTAGCATTAAAAAATGCGCAAAGCACCATTTTTGTAAATTCTCAAAGTTTGTGCAATTGCGGTTTAAATTTTACCGAAGTACAATTTGACAATATGGTAAATGACACGCCTATAAAAGCATTAAACATAAATTATAGCGCTGGAGGAGCACAGGAATTTGGATTTACTTATCCGAGAATCATTTTATTTAAAACACAAGACGGCAGAAAAGGCGCCATTAAAATAAAAGAAATGGTAAAGAATGGTGCAAGTTCTTATATTTTATGCGACATCAAAGTCCAAAAACAATAACCGGTAAATGAAGATAAAGAATAATAAAATCTTGTTTGGGTTATGTATTGTTTTGGCCTGTTGTTTTTGCAGGAAAGGATATGCACAGGATATAGATTTGCAGAATTTTTATAAACCTAATTTTAAGGTGACAGGTAATATTAATGCCAATATGATGTACTACAATTCAAATATGGAAAATTCACGTGAACCTTTCACTTATCTGTTTTCAGGGAGTTTGAATATTAGTGCTTTTAATTTTAGCGTTCCGTTGTTTTATAGTTTTACCAATCAAGGAGATAATTTAGGATATACTGCTCCATTTGATTTTAACAGATTAAGTATTATGCCTAAATATAAATGGGTAAAAGCTTATATTGGAAATGTGAGTATGACATTTTCGCCTTATACATTAAGTGGTTATCCATTTAAAGGAGTCGGATTAGAACTGACGCCAAACAGTCCGTTTAAAGTGTCGTTAATGGGAGGACAGCTCCTTAAAGCCGTATCGGCAGAAAATGCTTCAGGGGGAATTCCGATTTATCAGCGTTTTGGTTATGGAGCAAAAGTAGGTTTTGAGAAAGCGCAGTACAAGTTAGGTTGGATAGGCTTTTATGCCAAAGACGATGCCAGTTCATTAAACATGGTAAATGATAACGGAGTTACGCCAAAAGAAAACTTTGTAAACAGTTTGATTTTTAGCACTTCGGTAGTGAGAAATTTAAATTTAAATGTCGAGTATGCCTTATCTGTATTAACAGATGATACTAGAAGTGAAAGTCTTTCGGGCGGAGGTTTTCGAGATAAAATATTTTCTGGTAAAGAAAGTACGAGTTATATGAACGCTTTCAATGTTAATTTCGATTATAATATTCAGAAAAGCACTGTCGGATTAACTTACGAGCGTATTGATCCTAACTATAATACCCTTGGTGCATTATATTTTAATAATGATTTAGAAAACATCGCGTTGCGTTTTGCGAGACCTTTTTATCAAGATAAAATTACAGTTTCGACCAGTTTAGGATTTCAAAAAGATGATTTAGAAAAAGTTAAAAAACAAGATACAAAACGTGTTGTAGGATCTATCAACATGAATTATAGAGTTACAGATCAAATTAACATTACGGGTAGTTATTCTAATTTTTCTACTTATACCAATAAAAAATTAGATCAGTTTGAACTTATAAATAATCCAAATGTAGTGCAGGCAGACACTTTAGATTACAGACAATTGTCTCAAAATGCTAATGTAAACATGTCTTATGCTTTTGGGAAAAAAAGAAATCAAAATTTAAACTTTAATTATAGTATTGCAGGTCAGGCCAACGAGCAAGGAGGCGTGATTAGAAAAGGTCAGGCGAGCACGGTTCAAAATTATAATTTGGCGCATACGGTTAGTTTTCTTGCAACAAAAGTTGCTTTAAACAGTTCGCTTAACTATACCAAAAATGAAGTAAGCCGAAACAATAATTCATCTATGGGAGCTTCAGTTGGAGCTTCAAAGAAACTATTCAAAGACAAGCTAAATACAAACCTTGGATTTCTTTATAATAATTCGCAAGGAAATATGAATTCAAGTTCTGTATTTGGAATCAAGTTCAACAATAGTTACGTAATGTATCAAAGGCATAATTTTGGTTTAAATGTTATTTCGATGTTTAGAAGCAGTACGAATACAGACAAATTTAATGACTTAACGGCTACTTTAAATTACACCTGTTCGTTGGATAAAATAAAGCTTCCTGCCAAAAAAGAGCCTAAAAAAGAAAAAGAAGAGGTTTTAAATCCTATTCTAAAAATAAACCATAAAGACAAAACGTACCAAGGAACGAGAGACGAAATTATACAGCAGCTTCAGGATATGCAGTCAGCGCTTCGTCCGATGCCAAAAGAAGATTCAGAAGAATTGCAACATCTTCTTACGCTTACAACTTTGACACCAGATGACGATAGCTTCAAAGAAAAAGCCTTGAATTATTTAAAAGCATACGATTTAAATAATGACATCTTAAATAAATACGACAATTACATTCATGAAACGGTAAAAAGTTTAAGAGAAGAAATGGTTCGTAAAGACGAAGGATATGAGAATGATTATGTGATGGCTCTAGGTAGAGTAAACAAACATAAGATGCACGGTGTCGATGAAAAAGACGTCACAGATAAAGTGAGTTATAATTCGTATCTAAAACTGGTAGACAGAAAAAATAAAAAATTACAGCCTTTAATGGTTCATCGCTGGATGCTTAATGAGATTGGAATACTTTCAAATACACCTGTAGATCAGCTTCGTCAAAATGAAAACCTTTCTGCTTTTAATAAAGAAGAGCTAGGAGATTTCTTTAAAATGATGAAAGAGAAGAAAACAGATGCGGCAATAATCGAAGAAATAAAAATCAAACTAATTCCATTCTATCATGATTTAGCAGTTAAAAATGTTAAAGATGGAGAAGTCGATTTTAAGTTTTTAAAGAATAATTAATAGTCAAATAAACTCTTTTGCTGTTCGAAAGAGTAAAAAAATATAAAAGAAGTCGGTATGCTTTATTTTTCAAAAAAACAGAATGATTTGCTTATGAAAAAAAATTACAAAATACATTTTGCGACACTGCTGATCTTGCTTTCGGTTGTTTTTTCTTATGGGCAGGAAATTCAGCCACCAAAAGAATTAAGTGTAGCTTCAAGTTCGATACAAAAGATTGAAGCCGCTGACCGTTGGGTAGATAAATTCTCAAATCAAGATTTGGTAGAACTGCCTATTGGTATTCGTAATACGGTAAATAATATTCAATATTCTATCGGAATTACAAAGGCTACTTTTACGCCAGAATATACTACGCTGACAGTTTTCTGTAGAGTTGATATTCCTCAGAAAGATAAAAAAACCGGACAGCCCATGCAGCTTTTCTTTGGAGCAGATAATGTTAAATTATCGCATCAAGGAGGTATTATGGGTGAAGCCAAATTGGTATTGCTAGGCAATGTTGATATTCCGTTTAACGAAGATAAATGGCAGGTTTCTTTATACGGAGGTTTCGAAATGGCGACTGGAAAGGTAAACGATCTAACGTATGTAAAGATTGATTGTGATGGTTTTAAAGAAATGAAGATTTCTGGCGCTGTTGAGTTTTCGAGAGATCTAATTCTGCCAATCGATCCGTTGACCAAAACGGTTGATGAAGCAAAAACTACAGTTCCAAAAACGTATTATAACGGAAAAACGGTTGCAATACCTAATAGAGTTAGAGGAGAGTTTAGTTTTACAGCGGGCAGCTGGAATGATATTTTATTAAATGTAAGTCTGCAGCCTTTTGTATTAAAAGACAAACGAAACGGAAAAGATTTTGATGGTAATTTCCAGTTTTTGGTAAGCAATGCAGTATTGGATTTAAGTGATTTGAAAAATGATCCTGTAGTTGTTTTTCCAGAATATTATGCGAAAAATTCGCTTTTGGTTCCAAGTCAGGAATCGTGGAAAGGAGTTTTTGTTCAGACTTTTGATGTAGGTCTGCCCAAGGAATTTCAAACAACCGATACGGCATCAAGTAAAGAAAGGCTCCATGTAGGCGCACAAAATCTTATTATAGATAAATTTGGAGTTTCGGGAACTTTCTATGCCGATAATGTTTTTCCTTTAGATCGAGGAATAACCAGTCAGGAAAAATCATGGGCTTATTCGTTAGACCATATTGATGTGACTATTGCGGCAAATACTTTTGTAAAAGCAAATTTAAAAGGACAGATTCTTTTACCCATTAGTAAAGCTGTACCAGAGAAAAAAGAAACGGCTACAACTCCAGCTACCAATGCAGGAACAGCTAGCGCAACAGGAACCGATGCTGCTAAACCAAAACAGACCAATAGGGCTGGTTTAGAATACAACGGATTTATTTCTATGGAAGAGCAACAATTGGTTGTGATAACAAAAGATTCCATAGCTTTTGACATCTGGAAGGCAAAAGCATTATTGCTGCCCAATAGTTCTGTCGAGTTAAAATTAGTCAACGGACGATTTTTGCCTAAAGCCAATCTAAACGGTTCGGTTTCCTTTGGAACCAATAAAGGGGCAACAGACGATAAAGATGTCGAAGGCAAGAAAATGGTAGACTTTAAAGGAATTACTTTTGAGAACTTGCAATTACAGACGGTTTCGCCTATTATTTCGGTTAGAAATATGGGGTACAAAGGAACAGTTGGTTTTGCTAATTTTCCTGTTTCGATCGGAAACATTAATGTAGCCATTAATGGAGATGATTCCCGAATTGATTTTGATTTAGGAATTAATTTAATGGAAAGCATTGGAGCAGGAGCTACAGCTAGAATTGGAATAAAAGGTAAGATGTACGATGATGGGTATAGGCAAAAAAGCCGATATGACGGTCTGGATCTTTCGGCTATAAACATAGATTGCAAGTTTAGTGGATTAACTATTAAAGGTGGTCTTATCCTAATGGAAAATGACCCTATATATGGTAACGGATTTAATGCTGACTTGATGGTTGATGTTGTTGGCGTTGTAAATGTTCAGGCAAAAGCTATTTTTGGGCGATCTACTTTTAGGTATTGGTACTTTGATTCTGCTGTAAAATGGCCACCTGTGCCTTCGCCATTTATGATTAATGGTTTTGGCGGCGGAGCCTATTATAAAATGCGAAGAAATCAGGATCTGTCCATTGCAGATTTTTCGCTATCAGGATTGAGCTATACTCCAGATGAAAAGATTAGTTTAGGACTTAAAGCTTTAATTTATTTTTCTATTGGTACAGAATCTGTTTGCGATGGTGAAGCTGGTTTTGAAATTGCATTTAACTCAAAAGGAGGAATAAACAGATTAGCTATTTTTGGTAAAGCCAATGTTATGGCTAAAATTCCAGGACTTAAAAATGTTACCGATTTAATGGGTAAAGTAGCTTCAAATGTTACCGCTAAGAAAAGCTTTTTAGGAATTACAGAAAATGACCTTAAAGGTTCTTTTGCCAGCAAATATATTCCAGAAGCTAAAGAAGCAATTCCAGGAGATTTGTCGGCAGCAGTAGGAATAAAAATGGCAGCAGCTGTTGAATTTGATTTTGAAAACAAATCGATGCACGCCACTACCGATGTATATATTAATACACCAGGGAATTTCCTTTCGGGAACTGGAGAAGGGGGAAGAGCCGTTTGGGGAGTTTTCCACAAAGATCCAAAAGATTGGTACATGTACATGGGAACACCAAAAGACCGATGCGGAATTAAAATTGGAGTTGCAGGTATGTATTTGCAAACGACAAGTTATTTTATGGCAGGAACGGTACTTCCGGGCAGTCCGGCGCCACCTCCGCAAGTTGCTCAAATTTTGGGTGTCGAATTAAAAGAACTGGATTATATGCGTAACGAAAATGAATTGGCAAATGGAGGTGGTTTAGCCTTTGGAGCCAGTCTAGATTTCGATACAGGAGATTTAAGTTTCTTACTTTTTTACGCCCGTTTTCAGGCAGGAATGGGATTCGATATTATGCTTAAAGATTATCAGGAAGCTAGATGTTCCAACACAGGAAGCCGTGTAGGAATAAATGGTTGGTATGCTAATGGACAATCTTATGCTTATCTGCAAGGAGAACTTGGAATCAGAATTAAATTATCTTTCTTAAAATTAAAGGTTCCAATTATTTCTGGAGGAGCCGCAGTTTTATTACAAGCGAAATTACCAAATCCAGTTTGGATGCGCGGATATGTGGCAGGAAATATGAATATTTTAGGAGGACTGATAAAAGGAAAATTCAGATTTAAATTTGAAATAGGCGAAGAATGCCAATTTGAAAATGCATCGCCACTAGGAGGCATTAAATTAATCACCGATGTAACTCCAAAACAAAGCTCTACAGATGTAGATGTTTTTGCTGTGCCACAAGCCGCATTTTCAATGAAAGTAAATGAAGCTTTTGTAATTCCTGAAGACGCGGGCGATGTGACTTATAAAGTTATATTAGAAAAATTCAAAGTATTTGATGGAACCAAAGAAATTCCAGGAGTTTTTGAATGGAGTAGTATGAAAGACAGAGTTAATTTTGTTTCAACAGATATTCTTCCTCCTCATAAAGAATTGAAAGTTCAAGTTGAGGTTAGTTTCCAAAAAATGGTAAATGGCGTATTCCAACCTATAAAAGTAGACGGAAAAGTAGCCACAGAATTTGAAGAAAGAATATTTACAACAGGAGGTGCGCCAAACCATATTCCGCTTACAAATATTAAGTACTCGTATCCAGTTGTAGATCAAAAATATTTCCTTGAAGAAGAATATTCAAAAGGATATATCCAACTGAAGCGTGGTCAGGATTATTTATTTGAAGATTCTAATTGGGAGACCAGTATTAAGATGGCGCAAGAGGGAACTTCTAACTCAAAAACCGTGGCATTTAACTATGATACTACTTCAAATGAAGTATATTATAACTTGCCCAATATTGATCAGGATAAGAAATATAATTTCTCAATCATTAGTAATTTAAAGCAGAATACAACAAGAAACACGACATCAAATACAAAGACAAATACGATTAGTGATGAAGGTAATGATATACAAATAAAAGAAAATCAAGCCGATGCCATATCTAAAGCTGAGGGAAGTATTGATCGTTTAAACTATTCATTCAACACGAGTAAATACAAGACTTTTACTTCTAAAATGAATGCAATTAATACGCAAAGCTATGATTTTGGAATTTTGTTTTCAGATGTTATTTATTTAACCAACGGTATTTCAAGTCAAGAGGCTTTTGATCTAGTAGAGCTTAGAGGAGTAACTTACAGTGACAATAAACCTGTAGTAACAGCAGAATCTAAATTAAATGATCAATATTACACAACAGATATTTATCCTTATTTGTATAAAGATTATCCTTTAAGTGGTATTTTCTCAATAAAAAATAGAGATACTAGCGAATTTGGAGTTGTTCCTGCAAAGGCAATTCCGTTAAATGCTTCTTATATGACAAATTTAGAAAACGACGTTAATCAGTCTTGGACTAGAGCGAACTTCCCGTTTAGATACAATTTGCCATTTTTCTATAAGGAAGACTGGATCGATTTGAACAATCAAATAGTGAACAACTACATTAATGGAGAACCAGGTGTTGTGGCACTTGCCCAGCGATTTATTAGTAGTTCTTACCAGTTCATGCGATATGGAAATTATGAAATAGTAATGAAGTATAATCTGCCAGGAAATAAACAGGCAAATGAGTTTGTTTATAAGTATAAAAACATCAATACTTTTAGGTAAATTCTATAAAGGACTATAAGTAACTTTAAAAACCCGTTTGAGAACTCTCAAACGGGTTTGTATTTTAATTTGACCTAATTTCGTAGTGTTTTGCTGTCTTTTTT
Organism: Flavobacterium sp. LK-23; assembly: GCF_058135255.1. Lineage (NCBI taxonomy): Bacteria > Pseudomonadati > Bacteroidota > Flavobacteriia > Flavobacteriales > Flavobacteriaceae > Flavobacterium > Flavobacterium sp. LK-23. The sequence goes on along the minus strand of NZ_JBYUVT010000004.1, from coordinate 86,245 downwards.
ATTAATTTTCATGACTAAGAACTCGATACTAAAATTTGCAGAAAAAATGTTTGAGGTTTACCAAAACAGACAAAATAATGATGAAATCAAAAGATTCATCATACCTAAAAATAAAGGATTTAATAATTCTACATGGATTCTTATAACCATAAAAGGAAACAGAGAATTTCTTATGGAAAGATTCTTCGAAAAATTAGAGATTATAGAAGACGAATGGGAATTAAAAACAAATTATGCTTTTCCATCAGCACTTATGAATGAGTTTTTACGCTTAGATTTTGATGATGAAAATCTTAAACAATACTTGTAGTTCAATTCCTTTTTAGAATTAGGAGCAAAATAAAAAAAACGGCTATGAGAATAAGAAGAGATTCATTTGCAAAACATATGGGAATCGAGTTTAGGTTTTGGAAAAGAGATCATTTTTATGTTTTGCAAGCGGACTACAGCGAAGAATTATTGAGGACAGGTTTTAGAATTGATGATAAACTCAAATTGAAACTCAAATTAATGCTAAAGTTGAAGCTAAAACCAAAACTTGAGCAAAAAGTTAGTATGTATAAAGAAGTCTCTTTTACTGATATTGAAAGCGCTTATTGGGCAAATACTTTTTGTATATACAAAGGTTTTAAGTTTTTTGTAGAAAATGCTTCTAGCAGAAAATATACTTTGCGTCCATTGGAGGAAGCGATGAATCATTTTAATGATTTCCCTAAACAGGCTTATGATCCTGTATATGAAGCTGATGAAGATGAAATAGAAGAGCTTTGGGAAGAACGAAAACCAATAGATGAGTTTGTTTTTGATACAGAACCAATTATTTATATTAAAGGAAAAATAGAATCTTAAAGTCAAAACCCGTTTGAGAATTCTCAAACGGGTTTTTATTTTAGACAATCAGATTTAACACTTTGGAGCGCTTTTTTTTATTAATTTACATAAAACTTACAAATCAAGCTTTTGTCTAAAACTAAAAGATGCTGAATAATAAAGAAGAAAAGAAAGAACAAAATGCAGTATATCTGCTTCCTTGGGTTACGGCAATTGCAATGTTTATGCAATCATTAGATGGTACAATTCTTAATACTTCGCTGCCTTCAATAGCCAAAAATATGGGATATTCGGCAACCGAAATGGATTCGGTTATTGTAACCTACACACTCACATTAGCCATGTTTATTCCGCTTTCCGGATGGCTGGCAGATAAGTTTGGCACCAGAACCATGTTTATGATTGCTGTATTTCTGTTTATCATGGGATCTTTGTTTTGTGCCCTTTCAGTTGATTTGAATACGCTTAATATGGCACGTGTTTTACAAGCGGTTGGTGCTTCCATGATGGTGCCAATTGCCCGATTGGCTATTTTATACCAATACCCCAAAAACGAACTGCTTAAAACAATGAATTTTATAACCTTATTTGGATTGTTAGGAATGGTTGCGGGTCCAAGTTTAGGAGGTTTTCTCTCGGATAATTTCAGCTGGCATTGGATTTTTCTAATAAACATTCCAATTGGTCTCATCGGAATTTCGATGGCATATCGAATTATGCCTAATTTTAAGCACGCAGTAGGAAGATTCGATTTTAGAGGATTGGTTTATTTCAGTTTGGCACTAATTTCTATTACTTTGGTTTTAGAACTTATTGGAAACGGAAGACCACACATGATTGTAATTCTAAGTTTATTGTTTCTCTTCGGACTGCTTTCTCTCTTTTATTATATTCATTATAAAAAAACGGAGAAACCCATAATCGACCTGCATCTTCTAAATATTAGAACCTTAAAAATAGGATTGATGGGAAGTTTAATTACTAGACTCGGAATTGGCGGATTGCCATTGCTTTTACCGCTTATGTTGCAAACCAGTTTTGGTTACTCGGCATCAGTATCAGGATTATTGCTGTTGCCTTCTGCCTTGTCAAATGTTGCTGTTAAGCCTTTTATGGTAAATATTATAAAGTTTTTTGGCTACAGAACAGTATTGATAAGCAACACCATTTTGTTGGGAATTGTTTTAATTATTCTTGGATTTGTAACGAAAGAAACACCAATTGGATACTATATTTTACTGATGATATTCTACGGAATTTTCACCTCTATACAAATGTCTGCCATGAATACGATTACGCTTTCAGATTTAGATCAAGATACGGCGAGTGGTGGAAATACGATGTTGGTTATTATGCAGCAGCTTTCAGTAAGTTTTGGAGTTTCTGTGGCGAGTCTTGCGCTTTCTTTATTTCAGGACGGAATTTTCGATTTAGACGCTTCAAAAGCATTTCAATATACTTTTATTGCATTGGCTGTTTTTACCATCTTTTCAAGCTTTACTTTTTCAAAATTAAGTAAAACAGATGGAGGAGGGTATATGTAATTTTGTCTTGAATAAGTAAGTTTTTGAATTCAAAAAATCACAACTTATCGAATCAATCTAACTTGTTTTGGATTAAGTTATTTGTTCTTCAAATGGGTTTTGCATAATTTTACATGCTATGTATGAAATATTCCAAAAGTATCTAGAAGAAAAAACAGAACTGACTCCCACAGAATCGGAACGTATACAATCATTTGCTATAATTAAAAAATTGCGTAAAAGACAATATCTGCTTCAAGAAGGAGATGTGTGGAAATACGATGCTTTTATTACAAAAGGCTGTGTTCGAACTTATACCGTTGATGAAAAAGGCAGTGAGCATGTAAATAGTTTCAGCATCGAAAATTGGTGGACAGGAGATCGCGAGAGTTTAATGATGCAGCAACCGTCTCGTTTTAATATTGATGCTATTGAAGATACCGAGCTTATTCTTTTTACGCATGAGAATTTTGAATTGCTATGCAGAGAAATTCCAGCTTTTAATAATATGGTAAATGCTATTCTGCAAAGAAGTTTTATTGCCGCTCAAAATAGAATTCAGGCCTCACTTACTTTAACGGCCGAAGAAAAGTATTTGAACTTTATAAGCAAATATCCAGGTTTTGCTTCGAGAATTCCTCAAACCATGATCGCTTCCTATTTGGGTATGACACCAGAAACGTTAAGTCGTATTCGAAAACAAACGGCAAAGAAATAAATGTACAAGGAGCTTTTAAAGCTCCTTTTTTTATGGCCTCTTCCAACTCTTGATCTATATCAAGTTTTTACTTATTTCTAATCAATGTACAGGTTTTGCATTCATCGCAACTTTGTAATGTTCAAAAGAAACAAACATTATAAACATTTAAATAGTAGAAATCATGTCAAAAACAATTTTCATTACAGGAACAAGTACAGGCTTTGGAAAATTAACAGCTGTAACATTAGCAAACGCAGGTCATTCTGTAATTGCAGGAATGCGAAATACAAATGATAAAAATGCCGCTGCTGCGAAAGAATTGCAGGCAATAGAAAACATTGAAGTAGTAGATATCGATGTAACAGATGATGCATCAGTTACTAAAGCAATCGAAAAAGTATTGATTAAATACGGAAAAATTGATGTTTTAATCAATAACGCGGCGGTAAGCGGTTTTGGTTTGCTGGAAGGATATTCTATCGATCAGGTTCGTAAAATGTTTGACGTAAACGTTTACAGCGTACTTCGCATGTATCAGGCAGTGCTTCCTTCTATGAGAAAAGAAAGAAACGGACTCGTAATTAACATTACAACTGGAGCCAGCGCACACACACTTCCATTTATGGTTCCGTACATCGCATCAAAACTGGTGGTTGAAAGTTTTACAGAAGGATTGCAAGACGAACTTGCCGATTACGGAATTGAAAACGTAAGTATTCAGCCTGGGGTTTATCCAACAGAAATGAATAACGGATCTAAAGCGGGTATTCATGCTGATAAAACACAAATTATAGAAGAATATGGAGATGCAGCAACCGAAAAATTCAATGCTTTAGGAACTGCATTATTTGGAAAAATGGCTCAGTTTGATATGAATCCGCAAACCATTGCTGATGGTATTTTAGAATTAGTAAATATGAAAAAAGGGGAGAGACCACTTCGTTTCCCGCTAGACGACATTGCTCAAGGAACCGATAAAGAATTTATAGAAGCTCGCGCCAATATTAAAGCAAAATGGGTAGCAGCTTATACAAATTAATTTCCTCTTTAATACATTTTAATAATTTACTTAAGATTCAAATAATCATGAAAACAACTCATAAAAAATCAAATAAAAAAGTGCAAACTTCAGCCGCTGCAATGCTTAATTTATTAATACTCTTTTCAGCTTCAGAAAAAACAGCTGCACAAACTAGTGCAGGAATCGTCGGAATCGATCACGTCGGAATCAATGTTCCTGATCTTAATAAAGCCGTTACATTTTTTAATGATGTCTTGGGTTTTACGCCCGTAACTCAATTAGGACCAATTCCGCTTGATGCTGACTGGAAAAAACTAAATCACATTAATCCTAATACTGGAGCCGTTACCATAAAAATGATCAATGCAGGAAACGGAGCAAGTATAGAAGTGTTTGAGTATGCTGAAAATAAAGGAAGCAAAACACACCCCAATACAGATGATATTGGAGCCTCTCATATTGCATTTTATGTAAAAGATATTAATGCATCTGTACAATATTTAAAAAGTAAAGGCGTAAAAATAATAGGAGAACCTTTTGCAATGCCTTCTGGAGATACAGCAGGAGAAACTTGGGTTTATTTTGAAACGCCTTGGGGATCTAAAATGGAATTGGTTTCGTATCCTAATGGAAAAGGATATGAAAAAACGAATCCGAAAACGCTATTATGGTCTCCAAAAAATGAAGCAGTAAAAAAAGTTTCTGCAGATGATATCGATTCTAAAAAGAACATGGCAATAGTAGAAAACCATCTTAAAATCTGGAATGAAAAAGAGGAGTTGAAACGTAAAGCGCTACTTAATCAAGTGTATGCGGCTAATGTAGAAATGGTTGATCGTCATTTTATTGCTGAAGGAATTGAGGATATCAGTAAATTTATTGTAGAACTTCAAACTAAAAATCCCGATTTTAAATTTACAGCCAAATCTGTAGAAACCAATCATAATATAGTTCGTTTGTATTGGCAGTTTGGTTCAAAAACAAAACCATCTGTAGTAAGCGGTATGGACTTGTTTGTTATCGAAAATGGTAAAGTTCAGAAACTGTATGTTTTTGTTGACCAAAAAGAATAACTTTTAATTGATTTTGAAAGTTTTAAAAAGCCAGACAATAAGTTCTGGCTTTTTAAATTTCTATTAAATGGTTTTTAAAACACCACCATCTGCTCTTAGAGAAGCTCCATTTGTTGCCAAAGAAAGCGGGCTTGCAAGATAAGTGGCAAGCGATGCAATTTCAGACGGATTTATAAAACGCTGCAATAAAGAATGCGGATTGGTTTGCTGTACAATGCTATTCTTCATTTGTTCCACTTCGATGTTCTGCAGGGATGCTATGTGTTCTATAACAGTTGCAACTCCGTCAGAATAAGTTGGTCCGCCTAGAATGGTATTTACGGTTACTTCTGTTCCAATGGTTAGTTTAGATAAGCCATTGCTCACAGCAGTCATGGCTGCTTTAGTCATTCCGTAATGAATCATATTGCCTGGAATATTTACACCAGATTCAGTGCTTATAAAAATAATTCTTCCTGATTTTTTCTCCAGCATCTGTGGTAAAAGTTTCTTAGAAAGACGAACAGAACTCATCACATTAATTTCAAATATTTTATACCAATCTTCATCTTCAATTTCTTCGAAGTTTTTTAGATCAAATTGACCAACATTATTAATTAGAATATCGATATTATTTAATTGGCCAAGTAGCACGTCTATTTCCTCTTTTTTGCTAAAATCGGCTGCAATTCCAGACACTTTACAGTTTGGAAATTCGGTTTTCAATTTTTGAACTGCCAGATTTGTTTTTTCTTCACCTCTTCCGTTAATAATTACTTCTGCTTTTTCATTTAATAATTGTTGCGCAATTGCAAAACCAATTCCTTGAGTTGATCCGCTGATGAAAGCTTTTTTCCCTTCTAATTTTAAATCCATTTTTTATTATTTATTTTTGTAATGATTGATACATAAATAGTCAAAAAAATTAGCTGATAACAGCTAATTGCATTTCGATCTGATCTTTTAATATTTTCTTGTCAGGATACATTCTGCGGAGCGTATTAAGTCCGCACCAAAACGTGATGAGGTATTTTCCTAGAATTTCAGGAGCAATTTTAGATTGTATATTTCCTTTTACTTGTTCCGTTTTTATGGTTGCTGTAAACATCTGTTCGACTTCTTTTAAAATTTGTACAGCATTTGCTTCAAGGTCTTCATCTATATAAGTCATTTCGACAACTGTATTAGCGATAATACATCCCTTCAAATGTTCATTTGCGTCAGTTTCTGCAATACTTCTAAAAAAATCTTTAATTAATTCTAAAGGCGAATCACTTTTAGCCAATTCATTTTTAAAAGCATCAAAAGCTAGTCTGCGTTCTTCAATAGCTTTTTTAAAGACTTCTTTTTTACCGCCTTTAAAAGTATTGTAGAAACTTCCAGCTCCAGCTCCAGTTGCTTTTTGTAAATCACTTAAAGAGGTTGCACTGTAGCCTTTTTGCCAAAAAACTTCCTGTGCCTTTTTTATGATATTAGAATCTTCATAGATTGTGGGTCTGCCTCTCATTTTATTTATTTTGTAATGATCGATACAAAATTATATAAAAATAATTATGAAACCAATTTTTTTTTAATGTAATCCTTTAAGAAGATTTTTTAAGAACTAAAAACAACGCAGCTGCGATACCTAATCCCATAATTGCGGTTTTGGTAAAATTAGAATCTGTTTTTGAAGGTGGATTCCCGTAGACTCTTAAGGGTTCTTTAGAATTGGTAAGCACATTTCCAGGATTGTTCTCCTTATTTGGGTTAAGTTTCATTTTTAGACGAAGCGCTGTCGATGATGTATTGCTAATTAATTTTGGAAATAATTTATAAGTATTAGTAATTGCCGCCGCTTTAAAATCGGGAAACAAATCTTTTTTAGGATGTTTTGCCAAATAAACCATTTTAGCTGCAGTTTCGCGTGGATCAGAAGCAATAAAAGGAATTTTTATATCAAAGCCCGAATACTTGGCAGAATGAAGATTTCCTGTAGAATTTTGTAACTGAGGATACAAATTGCAAACATGAATATATCTGTGGTTAGAGATTTCTCCCTGCAAACATTCCATCATGCCTTTAATACCGAATTTAGATGCAGAATACACGGCGCTGTAAGGCGCAGGCATAAAGCCGCCAATTGATACATTATTAATTAAAATACCGTGATTTTGATCTTTAAAAATTTTGATTGCATTGTAAGCTCCATGCATGTATCCAAATAAATTGGTTTTTATAACCTGCTGATGAATTTCTAACGGAATTTCTTCAAATTTTCCGCTTGCCATCACTCCGGCATTATTGACCCAGATATCGATTTTACCGCTCATAGAAAGGGCTTCTGTGGCAACTTTCTCTACATCTTCAGCTATAGACGTATCTGCCGAAACACCCACAACAGAAACATTTAATGCTCGGCAAAATTCTACAACTTCATTAATACCTTTCCAGCCTCTGGCAGCGAGAACTAAATTACATCCTTCATGAGCAAAAGCTTCTGCAGCTGCACGACCGACACCACTGCTTGCACCCGTTATAACAACCGTTTTTCCTTTTAGAGCATTGGTATATTTTTCTGCATTTTTCATATCCTAAATATTAAGTGCGTAAAAGCGCATTTTTACTGCGGTGAGTTACTCAAATTGCTTTTTTAGACAAGATAATAATGCGCTTTTCGTTTGTTCTGCTAGAACTATTTTTTAAGATATATTTTTTCTCAGATGTTCTCGTACTGAATATTCTATTTTTTTGATTTAAAAAAAGCATAGCAAGTAATTTAGCAACGAAATAGCTTTTCCGTCTAATTGAAATATAAAATTAGAGTAAAACTATTCGCTCGCTGTTATATAATTACATTTGCTAATTGCTTAATTAAGAGATTGTAAAAGGGCTATTGACTATGAAGTTATTTATCTAATCCTTACAAATTTTAGATGGTCGGTTTTGGTTGTAATAATTAGATCTGTTTTGTGCAAGATGTATTTCCCTTTCAGATAGTTTTTTGTTTTATGCTGCGAGTTCTCGTTAGTTTTTAAAGTTAAAGAATCTTTTGTAAACGAGTATTCGCCATTTATAATGCTATCTAGTCGATCTGTTTTATTAATTTGAAAATGATTCATGATTTCAAAATGCAACCTTTCTTTAGTTTGAAGATTTTCCCAAGTTCCGTAAAAATCATCTTGAGACATGTATTTCGTTTTCATAATACTAAACATGATAAAGAAACCAATGAATACAGCAGGAATATAAACGAATTTTATTACGCTAATCTTATTCATCCATTTGGGTCTATCACTGTTCTGAAACAATGGAGGTTCTTCTAAAAAGTATTTTAGAAAAACTTTATAATCAGAAAATAGTACAAACAATGCCATTAGGGTTAATGTTATCGCAATCTCTTTTGCATTAATATCATAAGCAAAATCGGTAAGAAGAATATTGACCATAAAAGTTAGGAAAAGAATAATCCCTATTCTTGTCGTTTTCCTAAAAAAGAGCAGAAACGAGCTTATAATTTGAGTAACGGCAATAACAATCGGGTACCAATTGCAGTAGCCATAATAATACCAAGTAAGTCGAAAACCATCTAGAGAACCAATAGGCATATCGTACACGCTTGGCTGTGATACAAATTGGGTTTTTAATATTTTACCATAAGCATATAAGATTATAATGGTAGCTAGAAAGTATCTGCAAAAGGTGTGTAAAAAAAGATGGATTTTTTGCCAGTTCATATTTTTTGGGATTTTTTTATTTTACATTATTTGGTATGGGGTAAAAGTATAGTATCCCAAAATCGCAGAATTGTACAAATGGAAACTGTTTAGACAAACAGCCAAATATTTTCTTTTTCTGTATCTATATTTTTGAAAAATATTTGTGGATTCCTGTTTGTGAGCTCTTTAAAGTTTCGAATAAAATGAGATTGATCATAAAAATCATATTGAGACAACTCAGAAAAATTCTTGCTTTGCTTCTGTTTAAGAATTGAGTTTCTAAAACGATGAATTTTTCGGTACTCTGAAGGCGATTTGCCAATATGTTTTGTAAAAAGCTTATTCAAATATTGCCTGCTCATTTGATGTTTAAGAGCGATTTCTTCAATCTTTTCATCGCTTTCAATATCGGCAAGTATTTTTTCAAGTAAAGAAAAATCTTTGACCTGTAATTTAGAAAGCAAGTAGTCTTCAAGTTCCTGACTTTGTTTGTCTTTAGCTAAATCGAAAATTTCAATCATTTTAGCATTAAAGTCAGGCATGAAAGTAAAATCCAGAATAGTGCCTTCTGAAAAAATACTTTTGGAATCGGATAAAAACTGACTTATTCCTAATGGCTTAAAGTAAATCGTGACCTCGTTTATAAGCTCTTTGTAATGAATTTTAATAGGCTTAGTATAACGAGAAACTACACAGGTCATGATATTTTTATCTGACGATGACTTTATGATGACTTCGTTATCTTGTATTTCAACATCTAGATCTTCATTGGTGGTTAGAATGCAGAAATTATTAGGGAAAGTGAGATATTGTATAGAGCCCGAATTTTTATCTTTTGAAATAAAATAATATCCTTCAATATATTTTTTTAAAATGTCATTTTTCGGCTGATAAAAATCCAGATTCATTTGTTCTCTTTGAGGTAATTGGTAAAGGTTTATTCTTTTAGGAATAGTATTGATAAAACTAAAGTAGCAAATTAAAGTTTGCACTATCGTTGATCGTTCATTATTTTTTAAAGATAAAATTTGTTCATTAAAGAGACTGCTATTTTGAAAACGATATATCGGCTCATTATGTTGTGAGGAATGGCAAACTGTTGAAATTGAACTTGCGATATTTTTACTTTTTTATGCTTAATTATATAATAAATATGTTTTTTAAGGTGATTTTTTTTGTAGTTCATAAAAATAAATAACACAACCGATTGCGTTTGATTGATATTTTTTTATATTTGTAATAAATACACTTATAAATTGCTGTTTCATTTCAGATCTTTAAGTGTTAAAATAACTGAGCTAACAAAACCAATTTTAATAATTAACCAATGATCACAAAAAAAATATCTTTTTTATTTGTTATGGGATTTTTATGTTTTTTCTCCCTGACAGCCCAAGAGAAAAAATCAAAGAAAACAGCAGACAAGCGATCTCCGGTCTTTTCTAGTGTTACCTATCAAGGAGATGATGAAATCTATAAAAAAAATCCCTTAAAGCCCGATGAATTCTATTCTCCAATTCTTCAAGGATGTTATCCAGATCCAGCCATTACAAGAAAAGGAGACGATTACTATATGGTATGCTCTTCATTTGCCATGTTTCCAGGAGTGCCAATTTTTCATTCTAAAGATTTGGTAAACTGGACTGATTTAGGTGGAGTATTGAATAATGTTTCAGAGTTTAATCCGCATGATACGCGTATCAGTGCTGGGGTTTATGCGCCGGGAATTACTTATAATTCTCATAATGACACTTTCTACATGATTGTAACGGCATTTACGGGAAATATGGGAAATATTATTGTAAAAACTAAAGATCCGAAAAAAGGATGGGGAAGTCCAATTAAATTGGCTTTTAACGGAATTGATCCTTCTATTTTCTTTGATGATAATGGCAAAGGTTATGTGGTGCACAATGATGCTCCAGATAAAGGGAAAGAATTGTATGAGGGTCATCGTGTGATTAAAGTCTGGGAATACGATTTAGAGAAAGATCAGGTTATTCCTGGTACAGATAAAATTATAGTAGATGGTGGCGTTGATCTTTCTAAGAAACCCATATGGATAGAAGCTCCTCATTTATATAAAAAAGACAATCGTTATTATTTAATGTGTGCCGAAGGAGGTACAGGAGGAAATCATAGTGAGGTTATTTTTATTAGCGATAGTCCAAAAGGCCCTTTTAAGCCATCATCCAATAATCCGATTCTTACTCAAAGATATTTCCCTCAAAACAGACCCAATAAAGTAGATTGGGCAGGACATGCCGATTTAGTGCTAGGTCCTGATAATAAATATTATGGAGTATTTTTAGGAATTCGTCCAAATGAAAAAGACAGAGTAAATGCAGGACGAGAAACGTTTATGTTGCCCGTAGATTGGTCGGGGACTTTTCCTGTTTTTGAAAATGGTTTAATTCCAATGGGATCAAAATTAAAAATGCCAAATGGTGTAGAAAACAAAACGGGTAAAGACGGTTTTTTTCCTAATGGTAATTTTACATTTACAGAGAATTTTACCTCAGAAAAACTAGATTACAGATGGATAGGATTGAGAGGCCCGAGAGAGCATTTTATTTCTATTGTTAAAAAAGGATTGCAGATTAATCCGTTTCCGGTAAATATCAAAGAACTAAAACCAACTTCGACATTATTCTACAGACAGCAGCACAATAATTTTTCTTTTGAAACCACATTAGAGTATAAACCTAACTCTGAAAAAGATTTGGCAGGAATAGTATGTCTTCAAAATGAACATTTCAATTATGTTTTTGGAATAACTAAAAAAGGAAAAGATACTTATGTTCTGCTGCAAAGAACAGAAAATGGTCAATCTGAAATTGTAGCCAGTACAAAAATTGAGATTAAGGGTGCAATGCGTCTTCAAGTTAAAGCTACAGGAGATAATTATCAGTTTAGTTACGCTTTAAATGGTGCCGATTTTCAAAATCTGGGAAGCGCCGTCTCAGGAGATATCCTTTCAACAAATGTAGCGGGAGGATTTACAGGAGCTTTAGTAGGTTTATATGCTACTGCATTCAATAATGCAATTCCGAAATAAAATACAAAAAACAACAGCAGGATTACGGGATCGGGCTCAAATGCATGAATCCGAAAAAACAACTTTGATGCAGTAATTGATTTTGAAAAAGAATCGGGGAAGCAGTAGATTTAAACTTATTTAATTAAAGCAGATTTAACAAGATATCATGAAATCAATACTTAAGTTTTTCGCAGTTACAGTTCTTTTTTTTGCAGGATATAATGGATATTCTCAGGATCCAAATTTTCATGTCTATTTAAGTTTTGGACAATCTAATATGGAGGGTGCTGCGCCAATAGAAGCTGAAGACAAGACAAATGTAGATCCTCGTTTTCAGGTTCTGCAAGCAGTAAATTGTCCAGATTTAAATCGTGAGATGGGGCAATGGTACACAGCGATACCGCCATTATGCAGATGTAAAACTGGATTGACACCAACAGATTATTTTGGAAGAACAATGATTGCCCATCTGCCTAAAAACATAAAAGTAGGAGTGGTAAATGTTGCAGTTGGAGGTTGTAAAATTGAGCTTTTTGATAAAGACAATTTCGAAAACTACATGAAAACAGCGCCGGACTGGATGCTCGGAATGATCAAAGAATATAATGGAAGTCCTTATGCGAGACTTGTTGAAATGGCAAAAATTGCACAGAAAAAAGGCGTTATAAAAGGAATATTATTACACCAAGGAGAATCAAATACTGGGGATACACTTTGGCCCAAAAAGGTCAAAATTGTATACGACAATTTGATGAAAGATTTGAATTTAGACCCTAAGAAAGTGCCTTTACTTTCTGGAGAGACCGTTCATGAAGACCAAAATGGGAAATGTGCGAGCATGAATAAAATTATTGCGACACTGCCTCAGACCATTCCAACGTCTTATGTAATTTCATCAAAAGGTTGTGCAGTTGCTACAGATTTGCTCCATTTTAATGCGGTAGGATATAGAGAATTAGGAAAGCGTTATGCAGAAAAAATGCTTTCATTATTGGGTTATAAATCAGATAATTCTAAAGAGCCTTTTGTCGTTCATGCGCCCATAGGTTTTGATCAGTTGAATCCAGCAGTTCCAGCTGGAAAAGTAGAAGCTGTAAGTTATAATTCAAAGACAGTTGGAACAGTTAGAAAAGCCACTATTTACACGCCACCAGGATTTGTTAAAAATAAAAAATATCCAGTTTTATATCTTTTACACGGAATTGGAGGAGACGAAAAAGAATGGTTGAACGGTGGAAATCCGCAGATTATTTTAGACAATCTTTATGCAGAAGGAAAACTAAAGCCCATGATTGTGGTAATGCCAAACGGAAGAGCGATGAAAGATGACAATGCTTCTGGAAATATAATGGCACCAGACAAAGTGCAGGCATTTGCAGATTTTGAAAAAGATCTATTAAATGATTTAATTCCTTTTGTTGAAAAAAAATACAATGTTTTCAAAGACAGAGAACATCGTGCCATTGCAGGATTATCTATGGGAGGGGGACAGTCTCTAAATTTCGGTTTAGGAAATTTAGACAAGTTTGCATGGATAGGCGGATTTTCGTCGGCTCCAAATACTAAGAAGACAGAAGAGCTAGTGCCTAATCCTGAGGAAACTAAAAAGAAACTGAAACTGCTTTGGATTTCTTGCGGAGATAATGACTGGCTGATTGAAAACAGTAGACGCACTCACGATTATTTATTTAAAAATAATGTCCCGCACATTTATTATTTAGAGCCTGGAGTTCACGATTTTAAAGTATGGAAGAATAGTTTGTACATGTTTTCGCAGTTATTATTTAAACCCGTTGATGAATCTAGTTTTGCAAAATATACCATGATTTATTGATGTATTCGCTATTATTCAATTAGTTTAATATTCCTGTCAGATATTTTTTAGAAATACCGAAAATAGAAATTATGATAAAAACACAAGATTTTATATATGCTGTTCTGGCCATTACAATGAACATTTTGGCAAGTCAGGCTCAAAAGGACAAAGCTCAAAATCCCATTATTTTTGCAGATGTGCCAGATTTATCTATAATCAGAGTAAACGACACATATTATATGAGTAGTACAACGATGCATATGAATCCTGGTGTTCCTATTATGAAATCTAAAGATTTAGTGAATTGGCATCTTGTTAATTACGCTTACCAAACTTTAGAGGATAATGATGATCGGCTGAATTTAGATTATGGAAAAAATGACTACGGCAGGGGTTCTTGGGCAAGTAGTCTGCGTTATCATAATGGTTTGTATTATGTGAGTACTTTTTCGGGCACAACAGGTAAAACGTATATTTTTTCTACAAAAGATATTGAAAAAGGACCTTGGAGAAGAATTGTATTAAACAATTCCTACCATGATCATTCGCTTTTCTTTGATGATAATGGTAAAGTTTACCTTGTCTGGGGAGGCGGAAAACTTCAGATTGTGGAGTTAAAAGAGGATTTATCAGAAGTAAAAGAAGAGACTAAAAAAGTTTTAATAGAAAATGTAAATGAACCTGCTAAAAGCGATATAATGCTGCCGGCTGAAGGATCACAGCTTTTTAAAATTAATGGAAAATATTATTTATTTAATATCTGCTGGCCCAAAAACGGTATGCGCATGGTAATCATACATAGAGCAGATTCGATTGCTGGGCCTTGGGAAGGAAAGATTGGACTGCAGGATTTAGGCGTAGCACAAGGCGGACTTATTGATACTCCAGATGGCAGATGGTTTTCGTATTTGTTTAGAGATGCAGGTGGCGTTGGCCGTATTCCGTATCTGGTTCCTGTAAAATGGGAAAACGGTTGGCCGGTATTGGGGGAAAATGGTAAAGTGCCAGAAACTCTAAACCTTCCTGCCAATAAAAGCCTGATTCCCGGAATTATAAACTCAGATGAATTTACTCGTAAAAAAGGTAAAAATGATTTGCCGCTGGTTTGGCAATGGAATCATAATCCAGATAATAAGTTTTGGTCTGTTAAAGAGAGAAAAGGGTACTTAAGATTAAAAACATCCAGAATAGACAGCAGTTTTACGCAGGTAAAAAATATTTTGACGCAAAGAACTTTCGGTCCTGTATGCTCAGGATCAGCCTTGTTGGAACTTTCAAATATGAAAGAAGGAGATTTTGCAGGACTTTCATTGCTACAAAAAGATTTTGGTCTCGTTGGAGTAAAAATCGAGAATGGCAAGAAAAAAATCATCATGATAAATGCTGAAAATGGAAATCCCAAAGAAATAGAAAGCGTTTTATTGAATCAGGACAAAATCTATTTTAAAGCCGAATGCAATTTTAAAAACCAAGCCGACCGAGGAAAGTTTTATTACAGCTTAGATGGTAAAAAATGGATTAGTATCGGTAAACCAATAAATATGCCGTACACACTTCCGCATTTTATGGGCTATCGATTTGGACTGTTTAATTATGCTTCAAAAACAATTGGAGGTTCTACAGATTTTGATTATTTCAAGGTGAATGATAAAATTTCAGAAACGAAGTAAACTATATCTTTATACTTCGCATGTCAAAGACAATTCTACTTGTTTTACCATGAATCATTTTCACACATAAAAAACATTTTAAAAATTCTTTTATCAAAAGATAAATCTATAATTATGAATCTTAAAAGTTTAATGCTCCTATGTTTGGTTAGCTTTTTAAAACTAAACGCTCAGTCCACAGTAAAAAGTCCAGACGGAAAACTAATAGTTTCGGTTTCTATAAGTAATGGAATTCCATTGTACAGCATTACATACAATGAAAAGAGTTTTGTTGAAAAATCTCCATTAGGTTTAAAAACAAATGCAGGAGATTTTAGCTCTGGCTTGTCTCTAGAATCAAATGTGAAACAAAATAGAATAGACGAGACCTATCAATTGCGCAATATAAAACAAAGTAGCGTTCATTATATAGCGAACGAAGCTGTTTTTTCATTCACAAAAGAAGGAACATCAGTACTTGATGTGATTTTTAGAGTCAGTAACAACAATGTGGCATTTAAGTATAAATTATATCCGCAGAAAGAAACACTTTCTTGTGTGGTTCAAGAAGAGGTCTCAGGATTTTTATTGCCAAAAGAAACTACTACATTTCTTTGTCCGCAAAGTAATCCAATGACAGGATTTGCTAGAACAGCTCCTAGCTACGAGACTTCCTATACACTGGATGATGCGGTCGGAAAAAATGGATTAGGAAATGGATATACATTTCCATGTCTATTTAAGGTCAATAACAGCGGATGGGTCTTAATTTCTGAAACAGGTGTAGATAGCGGTTATTGTGCAAGCAGGTTAATGGGGCATGAAAATGGGTTGTATACAATCGGATTTCCAATGCCCGGAGAGAATAACGGAAACGGAACAACAGCACCAGGAATGCCGCTTACGGGAGAAACACCATGGCGCACCATTACAATTGGAGAAACACTTGCTCCGATAGTTGAAACCACTATTCCGTTTGATTTAGTTAAACCAAAATATGAAGCGTCTAAAGAATATGCATTTACAAAAGGAACTTGGAGCTGGATTATAAAAATGGATGGCAACACCACGTTTCCTGTGCAAAAGCAATATATTGATTTTAGTGCCTCGATGGGATATGAAACTGTTTTAGTTGATGCGCTTTGGGATACGCAAATAGGCCGTGATAAAATAGCAGAGTTAGCGGCATACGGCGCTCAGAAAGGCATAGGACTTTATTTATGGTACAATTCAAATGGGTATTGGAATGATGCTCCGCAGGGACCGAGGGGATTAATGGATAATGCCGCTATTCGACGTAAAGAAATGGCATGGATGAAAAGCATTGGGATTAAAGGCATTAAAGTTGACTTTTTTGGAGGTGATAAGCAGGTAACCATGAAATTATATGAAGATATTTTAACAGATGCGAATGATTTTGGAATTATGGTCATTTTTCATGGCTGTACTTTACCGCGAGGTTGGGAACGAATGTATCCTAATTTTGCATCTAGCGAAGCGGTTTTGGCAAGTGAAAATCTGCATTTTGGGCAGCAAAGCTGTGATAATGAAGCTGTAAATGCTGCAACACATACTTTTATTAGAAACACGGTAGGAAGCATGGATTTTGGAGGAAGCGCTTTAAATAAATTCTACAACAGTGATAACATTGCAAATAAAGGCTCAAAAAGAATAACTTCTGATGTGTTTGCTTTGGCTACTTCAGTACTTTTTCAAAGCGGCGTGCAGCATTTTGCCTTAGCGCCAAATAATTTGCATGACGCTCCAGATTGGGCTATAAAATTTATGAAAGAAGTGCCTACAGTATGGGATGAGGTTCGCTTTTTGGATGGATACCCAGGCAGATATGTATTGCTGGCCAGAAGGAAAGGGACAAAGTGGTATATCGCTGGAATTAATGCTGAAAATAAAACCCTTAGAACCAAACTAAAATTAGACATGTTTTCTTCTGGGACAGCGGTAAATTATTACACAGATGATGATCAGCTAAATGGGAAAGTAAATACTCTAAAAATAAATAAAAACAAAGAAGTAGAAATAAAAATACCTCGCAATGGAGGGATTGTAATAATCAATTAAAACAACTTGAATAATTAGTATTAAAATAAGTTAATCTGATTTATTTTGATCAAAAGCCAGTGCCCCAAAAGTTAGATGCTATTTGGGGCATTTTTATGAAGAAACCAAACAAGACTTTAGACTAATAGAACTTATGCAGAAAAGGATTCCTAGAGTTATTTGCGATACACGTAAAAGGACTCATCAAAATTTTATAGCTCGATGCAGATTATGGAACTAATCGTATCGGGCTTTTTTTTGTTTTAGGCAGCTCTACAAATGGCTTCAAGTAGAGTTTTTTGTTTTTAACAACCGATTGTTGTTTTGTTTTTCTTGTCATTTTTGAGACTTTTTCTTTATAAGATAAATTGTAAAACAAAACTTTTTAACTCATTTTAGTACTATAATATTTACTTTATAATCATTTTCAAATGAAAATATTAGATTTTTCTTATATTATATTTTTTGTATAAAATTGGTCAGTTAGCTACTGAATTATTATAATTTATTTGAAATTTATTTTCAGAATAAATTATTATTATTATTTTAAGCTTAAAAATATTTTTAATGTTTTTATTTTAGTCTTTTTTTGTGTTTATTTTAAATAAAATATAATGCAACCGATTGTTTTATTGATTGTTTTTTTATATTTGTTACCAAAATATTACAATTTTCGGAAATCAATTTTTTCAAAAAAGAAAAGATTTCAAAATAAATAACCAAATAAAAATACCACCAATGAACTTTTATTACAAGTAACTTAAACAAACCATTAACTATTTAAACCAAACAAAAAACTATTAAAATGAACTTAAAACTTAAAATTGCACTAATCGGACTGCTGATCGTGGGCAGTCATAGTATAATGGCACAATCAAAGACCATTCATGGCGTGATTACCGACCCCTCAGGATTTCCGTTACCTGGTGCCGGTATTAATGTAGAAGGAACGCAGAATAGCGCATCAACCGATTTTGACGGTAAATACTCTTTAAAAGGAGTTAATCCGACCGATAAAATAACTTTTTCTTATGTGGGCTTAGTATCACAGACTATTACTGTGGGCGAAAGAAGCTCGATCAATGTAACTCTTGTTCAATCTACACAAAATTTAAATGAAGTTGTAGTAGCCTATGGTACTCAAAAGAGAACTAAGGTTACTGGTGCAGTTTCAACCGTAAGCTCAAAAGATATTGCCGCTGTACCTATTACAAATGCTGAATCTGCACTGCAAGGACGCGCGGCAGGGGTTACAGTTGTAAATGGCGCACCAGGCTCTAATCCTACAGTTAGTATTCGTGGTCTGGCTACCATGGGAAATAGTGCTCCGCTTTACGTAATTGACGGAGTTTTAACTGGAAATCTTTCTGGTTTAAGCCCTAATGACATTGAGAGCATTTCTGTTTTGAAAGACGCTTCTACTACAGCTCTATATGGTTCTAAAGCTTTTAATGGCGTTATTATGGTGACTACCAAAAAAGGTAAAAAAGGACCAGGTCAGTTAAGCTTTGGCACTTACGTTGGAGGGCAGGAAGTGACAAAAAGGTATAATGTTTTAAATACACAGCAATACCTTCAATACGCTAAAGATTTAGGAAGTGATTTAACGGCTAGGGCAGCTGAGTTTGGAAACATAAATACCAACTGGCAAGACCAGATTTTTCAAACAGGACTTATGCAGGATTACAATTTGAGTTTTTCAAATGGTACAGAGAATTCTACAAGCCGCTATTCTGCTGAATATATGAAACAGGAGGGGGCTATTGTTAATACAGGCTTCGAACGTTATTCTTTTAGAGCTAATAACACGCAAGATATTGGTAAATTAAAAATAGGAAGCAATATTGGTGTTTCTTTCAGTACCATTAATCCAGAACGTACTGCAGGAGGAAGAACATTATTAGAGCATGCTATAAAAATGGCACCTTATTTACCGATATATAATCAAGATAATTTAGGCGGCTACCAAGGACCTAGCGCTATTGATGGCAATGACGCTGAAAATCCTGTTCGTGTAGCTAATTTAGGATATCAGAAAATAAATAACTTATCTATAATTGGAAACATTTATGCTGAATTAGAAATTTACAAGGGTTTAAAATTCAGATCACAAGTTTCTTTAGATTATTATACAGGTAAAGATCATACTTTCATTCCGAGTTTTCAAGATGGTTCTTATCATAAGCAGGCGTTTTCTTCAACAAACGAAACAAATTCTCAAGGACAGACTATCGTTTTTGATAATAGTTTGACTTATAAAACTACTATCGCAAACAAACATAATCTGGAAGTTCTAGGAGTTATTACTAAAATTGATGGAAAATCGCAAAGTGTAGCAGCTGGCAGCCGTTACTATATTTCAAATGAAATTGATCAGTTGAGATATAATGAAGGAAGTTTAGGATCTGCAAATTATGAAGAAAAAAACTTAGGCTATATTGTTCGTATTAACTATGACTACGATGACAAATATATGTTGGCAGTTTCAGGACGTAGAGATGCATCTTCTCGTTTTGGATCAAATAATCGCTGGGGTAATTTTTATTCTGTTGCTGCAGGTTGGAATATAGCAAAGGAAAATTTCATGCAAAATTCTATTTTCAGCACATTAAAACTTAGAGCTAGTACAGGAACAACAGGAAATGACAGAATAGACAATTACCAATACAGCGCTACTTTAATAGCAAATTACAATTATCCAATTGGAGGAGCGAATGCACCTGGAGTTTCTCTGGGAGTGGCAGCGAATCCAGACTTAAAATGGGAGTCAAAATTAGATAGAAATATTGGTCTTGATTTTGGATTTTTTGACGAAAAGCTAACGGGTTCATTTGAATATTTCAACAATAAGAGTAGCGATATTCTTTTTGCAGTTCCTCTTGCAGCTTCTGTTGGATCTGCAGGCGGTGGAACACAGATTCAAAATATTGCTGACGTGAAAGTAAGTGGTTTTGAAGTTTCGATTGGGTACAACGACAGGAAAGGAGACTTTACATGGTCTGCTGTGGCAAATTTAGGTACTAGTAAAAATGAGGTGGTGAGTTTAGCTCCAGGGGTATCGAGCGTTTTAGGCGGACCTGCACCAAGAGCAGGTTTAGAGAATTTTTCAAGATTAGAAGTAGGTCAGCCGTTATTTTACTTTTATGGATATCAGACCAATGGAATTTATCAAAATCAAGCAGAAGTAGATGCTGTTTTTGGGCCAGGGCAGACATCTGTAAAACCGGGTGATATCAAAATTGTTGATCGTGATGGAAATAAAGTGATTAACTCAGATGATAAAACAAATATCGGAAATCCGTATCCTGATTTTACCTATGGTTTAAACCTTAGCGCAGCGTATAAAAACTTTGATTTCAATTGCTTTATAACTGGTGTGGCAGGTAACGACATCTACAATGCAAACACTTTTGATCTAAAAGGAATGAACCGTCTGTTTAATGCCAGCACAGATGTTTTAGATAGAGCAAATGTTGTCAATGGCGTTGTTACCAATCCTTCTGCAACATTGCCAAGAGCTCAAGGTGCAGATATTAACTGGTCTTCTGCAAACCAACGTTATATAGAAGATGGTTCTTTTACGAGATTAAAAAACATCGCTTTAGGATATACACTATCTGGTGATGCTTTTAAAAGCTATTTCTCAAAAGCAAGATTCTACGTAAGCGGACAGAACCTTATTACCATTACAAATTACTCAGGTCTAGATCCAGAAATTGCACGTGCAGATGCTAATGCAAACTCAGCAGGTATTGATTTAGGAAGGTATCCACAGCCAAAATCGGTGATTTTTGGAATTGATGTTACATTTTAATATTTAAAGACGATGAAAAAAATTAAATATATACTTATAGTACTGTCTGGAGTTTTAACCATAACTTCATGTGACACGGGCGAATTAGAATTGAATAATCCCAATGCTTTATCGCCTGAAACTTTCTTTAAAACTGAGGCACAGGTGCAGTCTGCTGTAAATGCTTCTTATGCAAATCTTCAGACCAGAGGGCTTTATGGAAGAAATCTTTTCTTTGCCATGGATCTTATGGGGCATGACGCTTTAGGGAACCCGCAGTTAGAAGGTAACAAGAAACCTTTTCAGGATTTTTCTTTTAACGGAGGAAATGATATTATTCAATATTACTGGGAATCTTGTTATATGGGAATCTCCAGAGCGAATTTTGTGCTAGATAACGAGCAGAAAATTAACGCTCTTCCAGCTTCTATTTTATCTCAAGAAAAAAAGAACAAATACTTAGGAGAAGCTCATTTTTTAAGAGCTTACTATTACTTTCTACTTGTAAAACGTTTTGGTGATTTGCCAATTTATAAAACAAATACTATTGTCGGTAATGCAAGAAGCCCTAAAGCAGAGGCTTATGCTTTGATTGAAGAGGATCTTGTATTTGCATCTCAAAATCTTTTGCCAAGAGGATCAGAATCAGCAGGAAGAGCCAATAAAGAAGCCGCTTATGCACAATTGGGTAAAGTATTGCTATATCAAAAGAAATATACTGAAGCTTTAGCAGCGTTTAATAATGTGACAGGTTTCAGTCTGGAAGATAAAGGGAATTTTTATAACAACTTTATGGAAGAAACGGAACATGGTAAAGAATCGATTTTTGAAATTGAGTTTGATGAAAAAAATGGAACTGGCGATCAATGGGGTGCTGTTGGTGATAGTGGAGGAACAGGCTTTGAGGAGTCAACACTAAGAGGTCAGGAATATGGAAATCTTAGCTGGTATAATGTTTATCCGTCAGACGATCTTTTAGATTCGTATGAAGCAGGAGATAACCGTTTTGGAGATACTTTTTATGTGCCAGGATCGTCTTATTTAAAAGGGACTAAGATAATGGTAGCAGGTAATTTTACAACTTCTGCAGGTATTAGAAGAGCAGGCTGGAAAAAATATCAAAACTATTACAATAGAGAAGATGAAGCAACAAGATCAAGCATCAACTTTAAAGTAATGCGTTATGCAGATGTGCTGCTTATGAAAGCAGAATGTGAAAACCAAAGAGATGGCGGTTCGCAGACAGCGGCAATAGCATATATCAAAGAGGTGCGCGATAGAGCCAATCTGACAACTAATATTGCTCCAACAAAAGAGGCTGTTTTTGCAGCAATTGTTCACGAACGTCAAGTAGAATTTGCCGGAGAACAATCTCGTTTTGATGATATTATAAGATGGGGTATAGCAAATACTGTATTACAAGGAACAGGTTTTACTGCTGGTAAAAGCGAGTTATGGCCAATACCAAACAGAGAAACCTCGTCTAATCCTAAAATAAAGCCTAGTGATAATAATCCTGGTTATTAAGGCTTTAAATTTTGGTTAGTTTAAGTTAAGTTAGTTTTTTATAAACAGCGCATTTACTGCGCTGTTTATTGTTTAGAGAAAAACTATCGAAAAAAAATCAAATGGCATTTTGAATTAATTGAATCAAAAAATGAAAAATATAAGTAAAATTTTATTGGTGATCATTTCTTGTTTTTTTACAGTAAACATAGAAGCACAAAACCCTATTATTAAAGACATCTTTACAGCAGATCCTGCTCCTCTTGTACACAAGGGAATCTTGTATTTATATACAGGTCACGATGTAGCAACTCAGGAGGATACTAATTATAAAATGGCTGACTGGCATGTATTTTCGACAACAAACATGAAAGACTGGAAAGATCACGGAGCGCTGCTTTCGCCTAGCATATTTTCATGGGCAACGGGCGATGCATATGCAGCTCAATGCATCGAGAGAGACGGAAAGTTTTATTGGTTTGTTTCGACATTTCATAAAAAAGATGAGGTAAGCCAAGGCGGTGCAGCAATAGGCGTTGCGGTATCAGATAGTCCTACAGGCCCTTTTAAAGATGCTATTGGAAAAGCCCTTATCATAAACGAAATGACAACCGATATGAAGTACGGTTGGGATGATATTGACCCGACTGTGTTTGTGGATGACGACGGGCAAGCGTATATGTTTTGGGGCAACGGAAGCTGCAAATGGGTTAAACTTAAAAAGAATATGATAGAGCTAGATGGAGCTATTACCACTTTTAAACCTAAAAATTACATTGAAGGGCCATGGGTTTATAAAAGAAAAGGACTTTATTATTTAGTATATGCCAGTGAAGGCACAAAACCTGAAATGATAGAATATTGCACCGCTAAAAATATTACGGGTCCATGGACGTATCAAGGAATTATTCAGGAAAATGTGCAGAATAGTTTTACCACACATCCTGGTATTATAGATTATAAAGGAAAATCATACTTCTTTTATCATAACGGAAGTCTGCCAACAGGCGGCAGCTATAGACGTTCCATATGTGTAGATTATATGCATTATAATAAAGATGGCACTATTCAGAAAATAATGCAAACTGCAGAAGGAGTAAGTAGAATCAAGTAAAAAGCAGATTTAATTTTTCAAATGAAACGAAAGATTTCAAAGCGCACATTTTTTTTGAATTAACTAGTAAAATAATAAAAATATGAACATAGTTAAAGCTAAAGATTTTACAAATAAATACCTGATTAGAACCCGACTTCTACTATTGATTTTTGCATTGATGGTTCCGTTTTTAGTTATTAGTCAGAATAAAAAGAAAGCGGATAAATCAGAATCTCAAAGACCACAATACCGTAATCTTTTTAAAGAAGCAGGTTATAGTCAGATTGAAATAGACAAGAAACTAGCCAAAGCTTATTATGATGTTTTTGAAGGGCCAGATAAAGTTTATTTTGAAGAAGGAGATGCTTTAGGATACGTTTCTGATGTCAAAAATAAAGATGCTCGTACAGAAGGAATGTCATACGGAATGATGGTTGCTGTTCAGCTCAATAAAAAAGATGTTTTTGATCGTCTATGGAGATGGTCGGTAAAATACATGCAGCATCAAGATGGACCAAGAGAAGGTTACTTTGCTTGGAGCGTAAATCCAGAGACTAAAAAACAAAATTCTCCAGGTTCTGCTTCAGATGGAGAATTGTATTATATAACGAGTCTGCTTTTCGCTTCTAATAAATGGGGCAATGATACTGGAATAAACTACTACAAAGAAGCAAGGAGAATACTAGATGCTATGTGGAAAAAAGATGGTACTGGCAATGTGCATAATATTATTAACACAGAACACAAGCAAATTTCTTTTGTGCCAGAAGGAGGAGGCTACAATTGGACAGATCCTTCTTATCATGTTCCTGCCTTTTATGAAATATGGGCCTTGTATGCCAAAGACGGACACGAGCAGTTTTATAAAGAATGTGCCGATGTTTCGCGTAACTTTTTGCATAAAGCCTGTCATCCTGTGACGGGGCTAAATTCAGATTATACAGAGTTTAATGGAGAACCGCATCCGACACCTTGGATGCCCCCGGGATTCCGTTATGATTCTTGGCGCGTTCCTATGAACATTGCCATGGATTATACTTGGTACGGAAAAGATAAAGAATGGCAGGAAGACTATGCGAAGCGTTTTCAAAATTTCTTAAGGTCTAAAGGATTGGATACTTATGAAGATCAGTTCAATCTAGATGGTTCTACTCCTGAATTTATTCTTCAGGCCGGTCCGGTGAAAAAACTAAGACATTCAATCGGGTTAGTGGGAACGGCGGCTACAGCATCATTAGTAAATAAAGACAAAGCCAGTATAGATTTTGTTCATGCGGTTTGGAATGCCAAGCTAGAGCCTTATGAAGACGGTTATTTTGATCCCTATTATGATGGATTAATGTATCTCTTCAGTTTAATGCATCTGGGTGGAAATTACCAAATTATAGCTCCAAAAGGTTAATCAATTTTTAAATCTAAAAATAAGATTATGGCAGATTTAGCGGTACGGCAAATTTTCTTTTTCTAAATCGTATGCTAATATGCCATAACGTTTTTATGGTAAAAAACTGAGGCAGCTTCAAACGGTGATCACTCAATTAATCCTTGACATCTTTGATTTGATCAAAAGCCAGATTACTGCTGCCTTCGCCTCTTCCGATTTTCTTTTTCATGCCAAGCCATACAAATACTTCTCCGTTCAGCCAACGCGTGCGCTGAAAGGATTGCGATACTTTTACACCTGCTTTTGGTATTTCTTCCTCATGAATATAATAGGGTAATGGTTTTGGAATTTCATCCAAACCTTCGCGCAGAATACTGGATTGCGGCTTGATTTTTTTTGGCGTTTCCTGATCTTTTTCTATAATTCTTAATAAAGAGGCACGCTGTAATTGGATTTCCCTATTATCATTTTTTTTGTGTACTGGAACAAATGGTATCCAGTTTTCAGGAACATTGCTCATAGCCTGATAACTAATTTTGGCTGAATAAGGCAATGTTGCAATTGGGGTATTTTTGTTTACAATGTTTTCATGAAATTGACTCACACGCAATGCCGCTTCGCTTCCTTTTTCGCCAATACCTGCTGGAGACGGAATTACGGTTTCTATTCCCCAGACCATATTCGATATTTCATCTCTTATCAGTACAATTTCTTCGATAGGATCACTTTCATGCACTTTCATTGCGGTTGGGGAGAGAAATAGTGTGTTATTTTGTTTTTCTGAATGTAATTTATACATACTCCAACTCATATTCTCTTTGCCTATTTCCTCAGTTGGTTTAATCCAGATAGTTTCTCCAAAGTTGTTTTTCACCGTCAGTCCCTCAATATTAGCCAAAGAACCAATTGGAAGTGTGTACGGAACTAAGAACCAGTCGTTAGCAAAAACCAATCCGAATTCTATTAATAATAGTTTTGAAAGTTCTGTTGTTGAAGGTTTTATATCTCCGAGGTCGGTTTTAGAATCTTCAAATTGCCACCATCTTCGATCCGGCATGCCTTCAAATGCAATGTGAGAAGGTATAAAAGTATCGGTGAATTTGTTGAGTGGCTCTCCTGTATCATTCGTTTTTTGTTCTTCAATATCAAATACATACCAATCCGGATGTCCTTGATAATATTCAGCAGCAGACAATTTTTTTTCTGTTTTTTCAGCTGTTGCGCTACACTCAAATTGGTATTCTAATTTATTAGGCAGCCACGCAGTATTCTTTTCATCATTCGGCTGAAGATATATTTTAGCGTACCAGTCCTTAAAGTCATTTGTGAGATCATTGTCAAGTAATGTTTGATGTCCAGGATCGCTTAAAACAATACCGTCAGATGCAGGTGTGCCCAAAAGAATCTTTTCATATAGCGCATAGCCATCCATTGCTCTTCCGCTTATAGCGGCATAGTGTTGCCACACATTTTTATGAGCATAAATAGCGGCATTATCACGATTATTTGGCGGCATGGTAAAACCATAATTATCGATATAAATATCTCGATAATTAAGAGTATATTTTTTCAATAACTGTAACCAGTATCTGCCCATTTGCAGCCTAATATCAATGCTTATCTTTTTTTCTTCTCTTTTAAAAGCAATCTTCTTCTGTTCTGTTTTTGCTTCGAGAGGAACATTGTTTTCAAAGTTTTGAATGGCATTATCAGCCGCCTTGTACTTTTGTAAATGCGAACTAGTAATATGAATTTTTGCAAATACAGGAGAACCTGCATCATCGGCTTTAAATTCTCCCATTTGCCATTGTTTGGTAAGCATCCATAATGCATCTCTTACTTCGGCTTTTAGTGCGCGGTCAAAATTATGGGCGCGTGGTCTTCCTTCAAGTCTATTCCACATCATTACGGTAGGGAATAGCTTTAGCTCAAGTGCTTCTTTGATATTTTTAATAGGATTAACCATTGTTTATTTTTTTATAAATATTATTGTTTTGAGCCAAATTGATAGAAGCGGTAATCCAATGCATGCTTACAGCCATTATGGTCGCAGGAAGAAACTGTCCATATCTTGAACCTTCTATTTGGGCAGGTTCTACAGCACGTTTTTTAGCCATCTCTAGAGTTTCCTCCATAGATTCAATGATATCGTTCCATTTCCAATTTCCAGTTATCTGCGGAGGCGTTACCAAAAACATTGTCTGCGGAGGTTCGCTATTCGGTTGATCATAATGAAAAGCAATTCCAGTTGTTTCTTCATTCGCAGGAATTACTTCTGTCCATTCATCTATTACAATTCCGCATTGTGGTTTGGTGTTATCATAATCTTTTGCAAAATGTGCAGTATAGAGCAACTTATCATTTTTGATGTTAAAGATGTATTTGCCATTTTCATCTTTTTCGGTGGCGGTATCCTCTCTAAATTTTACAGCCAGCCAGCGATCATTGGATTGATAAGGAAATTGTAGGGCAGTAAGGTTCACTTCGACTGTTGGTTTGAATGCATCGGTGAGAAAAACAATGTTTTCCCAATGGTGCGCTTTATCTCTCACTCTGGCAACTCCTCCCAGCCAGTCTTCAACTGGAAATAGGCTGTTTTCTGTTGCTTTTATAAAAGATAATAATTGATCTCTATCGGTAAGAGCGTTATTAAATTCGGCGGCAGAAGTACTATTCAGCGTAAAGCGTGGCAATAGTAAAGCTTCATCCCCCAGTATTATTTTTGCAGCTTTTATTAGGGCAGTAATTTTATCGGCATTGACAACTGTCGCATCAGCCTCGGCTATTAAGGCTTTACTATTGATTGTTTTTTTCTCAATATATTTTTGAAGGTTGTTTAGCGATACTACAATATCTTCTTTCAATAAAGCCAATTGTAATAGTTCTGTCGTAGTGGTATTACTTTCGGTTACGGTATCAAATGGCACGGTATCGAATACGCTTACCTCTTTAATGGTTGTATTTACATCTGATAAAAAATCAATAACTGTGGTTTTGTTATTTGTTTTTAGTGCTTTAATGTTATTCAATAAACTAATAAAATCGGCTTTCTTACTATCAAATGCGGTTTTATAGGCAGCCAATGGTAAAACTGGAAAAGTAGAAACAGATGAAATTTGTTGTTCTGCTTTTTGAAGTAATTCTATTTTTTCGTCAGGATCGGCTGTTGTAGTATAAGCCGACATTATGAGCTCTGCTTCAATTAATTTTTTATTCCATCTTTCTATCACAATATCTAGTTTGGTAAATACATTTTCATAAATGACCGCTACGCCGCTATGAATAAAGCCAATTCCTGTTTGTACGTTATCAAAAAGTGCTGTTTTTAAATACTGCGTAGAAATATCTTTTACCAAGGTGTCAAAATGGATAAAATTAGACGCATACAGCTCTAGATAGTTATCATAGGTTGATTTTAAAGTATTAATGGTTGAAGGAACACCTATAGAATTAATACTATTTTCAAATGCAGTCAGGATCGTAGCTTTGTTAGCAGGATTTGGGTCAGCAAGATAGTTTTTGAGATCAGATTTTAATTGTATAATGATGTTGTCTTTAATGGATGGGTCAGTTATGAGTGTTCCAATATCATTAGAAAGTTGTGCCGAAATGCTGGTAAACGAATGTGTGTTGGTGCTAATATTTTCTAAACTTGTTTTGACACTATCAAAATCAATATCTATTAAATTTTCTACCGTTGTCTTCAATCTCACATCATCGAGATTAGTAGGTGTTGCAGATTCTTTTGATAACATCACCTGAGTAGGAGTTATCGCTTTTGATCCGATTAATATTTTGCGTAAGCTTTTTACTAAGGCAGCCAATTCAAAGAAAGAAACATTCGCTTTATTCGTTGTATTTACAGCTTCGGTATAATTTATTTTGATGGTTGTTTTGGGATGATTTGATTTGGTGTAACGTACGAAATTCAATATTCTATCATCCAATTCGGTCATTGATTGTTCGGTATCTGTGTTTAATACGTATAAAAGGTCAATTGCTTCCAGTCCCAGTTCTTTTTGAGAAATGGTGATTGGAATATCGGACTGAAGAGGCGTACTGTAGACTACATTACAGATCACATTTTCTGGCGCTGGTAAATTTTCGATAAGCCATTTGTTAATAGCAGGTTCGGCTTTTGCTCGGGCTATTGCACCTGAAATTACGGTTGCATCACTATCGAACTGAATAGCCATTCGATGTGTAAGGGTTACACCGCTTCTAGGGGTGTTGATAATGTCAATATCGGGCGGATAATCTCCTTTGCTAAATGCATTTGCGTTTCCGGATGCTCTTTCAAAATTTCCCTGCACTACCTGATAGACTTGTTCTGCCATTACAAGATCGGATATAGCATCGTTGATATCGCTAATGTAGTCAAGTTCTTCTTTTATT
This sequence comes from Flavobacterium sp. LK-23, assembly GCF_058135255.1. Lineage (NCBI taxonomy): Bacteria > Pseudomonadati > Bacteroidota > Flavobacteriia > Flavobacteriales > Flavobacteriaceae > Flavobacterium > Flavobacterium sp. LK-23. The sequence goes on along the minus strand of NZ_JBYUVT010000004.1, from coordinate 56,683 downwards.
GCCTTACCTTGATCTGGAGTGGCCGTGGGTAAATTAAAAGTTGACGCTAAACCGAAAGGATATACTTTAACAGAGGCTTCTCTGACATAATTAATAAACTTTAATCCATCGAGTACATTGTTCGCCGCTATCATTTCTTCATTTTCTTCAGGTTTTGATTTAGTATCTACAAGATTATCTGCCACCAACGGAAAGACTTTTCTTAAAGGCAAAATAAATTTATCTACTTCACCTTTACCAAGACTGTATTTGTCATGTAATCCTCTTTCAAATTGGTAACCAAGTAATGCCGCAAGAGGCTGACCATTACGCATGCCTTCTAAAAAATTAGCGGCTACACGCACTCTGTCTGATGTGAGGTTTATGGCAAAAGGATTGCCACTGCCGGCATCTTTGTTGCTATCATAAGCGTTCCGCAAAATAGCAGCGGTGGCGGCTTGGTCTAAGGAAGGTGCATGTATGAAACCAAGATTTTTGCTGTCTGATTGAAGCGGAGCAATGTTCTCCTTATTGAATATTTCATTCAGTTCTGGTGTAAGCGTTTCGTTGGTAAGTAATTTATTTTGTGGCTTGACATCCAGCAACCAGCCATAGGCGCCAAGATAGATGCCTTTTGAAGGCTGAGTATTTTTGCTGTTTCTTAAACGTTGTTCCGTAAGTTTGTATTGTACCAAACCTGTTTTCCATGCATCAATTCGATAGCTACAACAGTCTAGATGTTCGGTTAATAAACGTTCTAATCTTGCGGTTGGTGTTTTCTCCAGTATTTTCAGAGCATCAATTGTTTCCTTCAATTGTTCCGTCTCTGCCAGATTGTGTAAAATATTGGGTTTCTGGATATAATCTATTAATTTCGTTGTAGCATCTCCAGTGATAGTAGGATAGGTATTGAATAAATGTTCGTATTTACTTTTTCCAATACCTTTGGCTTCTACATGTAAAAAATCAGGATCTTTAAATACTTTTCTGCTGGCAATGAGATTGTTTGTTGCCAACACATTTGCCGCTGCATTGGATTGTGATTGGGTAAGCGCGTGTTTTAAAAGTAAATAGAGTAGTGCTGTAGGAGCTTCTTTGCCACCAAAATTATCTGTGCGTACTGTGTCGCCCGCTGTTGCAACCAGCCATTCGATATAATTCAATCCGTTTGCACTATAGGGACGGATAGGAGACGTTTCGGAATCGGGTACGTCATCAATAAATGGGCCGCTCAATAGATTAGGACGACTTAGAAAGAATTTTTCAAGTATAGGAACGGTGTCAATTCCAAGCTCATTTAAAATTTGCTTTGCTTTTTCCTGCATTTTCTTTTCAAATTTTGGTGTTAAAAGAAAATGATGCTGCAGATTTAGCTGATTGTGCATTTGATTTTTCGACTGTGCATAGCGCTGATGAAACTCAACTGAATTGGCATTCAAGGCTAGAATTTTTAATAATAGCTTGTGGGCATCATCTGTTGTTTTGCCTATGTGTGCGACATCTATTAATAATTCATCCCAAGTGCTATCCATTTTCATCAGCCATCTGTGAAGTCTTGGTAGAAATGGTGTTCTAATGTTGTTGGATAAGTCTGTGTTATTGTCTCTTCCTAAGAAATTTAATTTGGAATAGACAGATATCGGCAGAATTCCATAAGGCTGTTTTCCGATTCGTATGGCCGGTATAGGACCTCGTCCTGAAACGAAGCCAGAGAAGAATGCTTTGGTCGCTTCGATATCCCTGTCGGTGAATAACGGATCCATCATTTCATCCATAAAATAGCCTAACGTTGCTGGAAAAAGTGCCGTATTCATAGCATAAGCTTCTAACTGATCTTTACCATTGGCATTTTTTACATTTTTTAATATGGATGGATCTATTCCAAGGCAATCTGCCAGTTTTTCGCCATCTGATTTTTTATCTGGTGTATCTGCCGAAACAAAATCTTCAGTATTGCTAAAAAACGAATCAAAACTATCATCGCCATTATCAGTCCAAGTGTATGCAGCAGGTGCGTCTTCAGTGTTATTTGTAGGTGCTCCCTGTTTTATTAGTTCAAGACCATTTTTGCTGTAAAAATGATCTGTAAATAAGGTTTCCAGTTGTTCTTGGCCATCCGCTTCATCAGAGGTGAATCTTATGCCTGTAACAAATAATTTTTTAAAACCGGTTTGAGCTTCCTCAGGTGTAAGGTCTATTTTTGTTGCCATTCCAGCCTGTTCCGCTTTTTCAAAATCTACCATCCAGCTCAATTCGTCATTGAGAATAAGGTTTTTATCATCATCTTTCTTAAGCTGGCCATCTCCTGTTAAAGAGGGATCCACACTTACAGCCAAATGATCTTTGACAGGGTTATTAAACAGGATTGTTTTTTTTACATTTCCATCAAAGGTGGTTACTACAAACTTATTGGGCAGTCCCATTGTTTTAGCCGACTGTGTCCAAGAACTATTTTTAGCGGTATAATCAGGAAGATCGATTTCAGAAATTATGATTTTACTACCGTCTTGTTCTTCAGGTATTTCATCAGTAATATTTTCCGGAATATAGTTTTCTTGTATTGATGTTGCTGTGGCAGAGTTTGTTGCTGCTGTTAAAATTTCTTTTGCCTTATCTATTTTTACAGTGTCGCCTTTGGCAAACCAAATAGCTGACCAATATTTTGTTGCAGCATCTTTTTCTGCCGGGCTTAAGGAAAGGGAAGAGTTTACTACAAATATTTTATATTCTGCGCTAGGTCTTACCGTTTTTGTATTGGCAGGTTTATACTCTTTTATGATATAAGCAGAACGTCCCGTACCATGGCTATTTACTAAACTTCTCCAAGCCGCTTTTTCGTCTGCTTTTATACCGCCTGCTTTCCACATTTCTATCCAAAAGGCTTTTGCATTTTTCAATTCAGATTCAGATAACAGTTCTTCTTTACTATTGATATTACAATCATCGGGATAAACTCGTAACCAAAGCTGTTTTTGATTGCCAGTTGATTTAAATCTTGTTTCTAAACGTAACGGAAACATCAGAATAGGAATGTTGTCGTTTAGTTCTGTGATCTTTTTTATAGGATCAAGTTGAACTAAAAAAGCATTCGTTATCTTTTCGTAGTTGGCTTTAATCGATTTTTTTGAATCTCTTAGTTCTCCAATATCTTTTATTATTTGGTTTCTTTGTTTTTCATTGAATAACTTCTTCGATTCGCGTTCTTGTTCATTTAGACTTTTTAGTTCTTCCTTTTCATCAGCATTCAATTTCTCCAATGCAGCTTGCGCCTTTTGAATTTCAATGTTCACCGCAGCCGATTGTTTTCGGTTGCTGTTTTGTGCGTCCTGTATGTTTTTTAGATCACTCATAATTAAAGTTATTTGGGTAACATTCGGCTAGCATGTACTCCAACAAGTACTGGAACCTGATAAAGGATATAGGCAAGTTCAGCGGCATTGGTATCAGGGGACCATCTTGCTTGCACATCATCTGGCTGTTTTATATTTTCCTGATCATCAGCATTGGGTGTTTGTAAGGTCACTGTTTTATTCATTTCAATACAACTTCCGTCAGCCGTTTGAATGTCTTTCCAAGAAAGGTTGTTCCAGTTTACAATTTTTTCCACTCCTGCCGCATTCTTCGCTTTTTCAATGTCTAGTCCAAAGCGCAGTTCGCCTGGTCTTTCTTTTATGACAAAAAACCAGCCTGGATCATCCGTTATTGAAGTTGGATTTAATTTACCTCTTGCTTCCTCGTCATCAAGATCAAATCCAAAAAAGTAAATATCAGGTTCTACTTTTGCTTCAAACAAAGGCGTTTTGATAAGAGATTGCGGTGGATTTTTTTCCTCCTCTGCAGAAAGTTTTGCAAAAATCCTTTCTTCACTTACACTTTTGGGTTTTGGAGCGGGCTGGCCTGGTATAATAGTTTGATCAGGTCCCCAATCTGCTTTATGTGCATATATTACTGCTGTTGGGTATTTTTTCAGTAATTCTCCTCTTATCACTAATACCAGTTGTGTTTTTCCGCTTATTAGCGCCCTTTGGTTATGCTGACCCAGTTCATTTTTCAATGGAGAGTCTGCTTGCGAAGGAAAAACTTTTGCAGTATTAATTTTTGACCATTCGTGTATTTTGGGAATATCTCTTAATTTTTCTCTTAATTCTTGTGCTGAGGTTTCCGATTCAGGCTGTGGAGGCAAGAAACTTTGTACGTCCCAGAATTGTCTAAAATAGGAACCTCTTTGATCGGTTGGATATTCTCTCCACAATAATTCTCTTGACATTTCATGATTAATACCAACCATATAAGATTCAATAAACTTTTGGTTGTTTTCTAAAAGTGTAATGCTATTCTGTTCGATAAGGTTGATATTTGGCAGAAATAATTCAGAAGACATTTCGCTCAATGGCTTATACATTGGGATATCAATCTCCGGATATACCATTACTGGTGCAAATTGTTCTACCATATTGGTGGCTATACGAGCAGGGATAGTAATACTGTGATGGGTTCTTTTAGGAATAGTAATAACGGGATTTAGTAAGTTTACCATTGAAGTGGTTAGGTCTTTTAAATCTACTGGTTTTCGTATAGGATCTGGATACTTAATACTTATCAATGTAAAAGCATCTTTTAGAGCAGTTTTAAATTTAATTGCTTCTTCACTGTCTGTACTGCCAGTTGTTGGTGTATAAGTGCTTCCGGGTAATGTTATGACAAAGCCAGGACTAACAGGATATTGGTCTACTGCAACTGGCGTTTGACTGTCTTGTGTTATAGCAGTAGCAGCCATAACATCGTTATTCCATTTTTTTAATTTTAGATAGAACCATACCAATGCAGCTCCTATAAGTCCCAATACCACAGATCCGATTAACGATGCGGCGAATAGTAGCATGAATAAGAAAAGCAATATCAATAATAACAGAGGCAAAAACTTGAACCACTTGTATTTCTTTAAGAGCTCTACAATCAATTGCGGAATATCTGTTGGGGCCATCTCCTCGGCCAGGTCGGTGAGGTTTATTGCGCCTTCGGGATCTGTTTTTGGCGGTGCAACAACAACTTCGCCGTTGTTTATTCTCTCTATTAAATTATAAGGCGTAACAGTATCAGAAAAGTTTAGTTTCTTCATGAAGCCACCTCTTGTTCTTGTAATGCTACGAAATTTGCCCGAAGTCATTACAGCTGGTATCGTACTTTCTGATATGGTTTGATAGACAGTAAGGTTTTTGTAGATAATCCTTTTTTGAACGGGTGACGTAAACATAAACGCTTTTTCGGTAATCAGTGGCGTCAGATGTTTGTTATAATATTTTAATGATACTTGCAATGCGAGTTGTGCAAATCTGAACTTGTTGTTAATTTCTGTTACACGACCTACTTGCTCCCAAGCCGCTTGCATATATTCTTCCTGATTTTTCTGAATAACTTTAGTTCCTATTCCTGCAGCGGTTCTAAATCTGGGATCAAGGTTTAGCTCATGTATCCAGTTTTTATTGTTGGGAAGGTCTGTACCATCGCTGGTTTTCAACAAACGCTGCTGTAGTGCATGCCATGTGCCATATAATGGAGAAGTGATTACCGGATCTGGATCACCTTTTGTAGGATCATCTTCTGAAATAATTCCAGCATCAAAATTTACCTGCTCCATAATATTTGCTGCAATGCTATAATCATCAGAAAGATTTATTCTTGTGGCCATAGCCTTGGTAAATTGATGCGGATAGGGATGTTCATCCCATTCATCATATTTTTTTGCAATTGCTTTATCGGCGGGCTTCATCGAATCGAAAGGCACTCTTAATGCGCCACCAAGTTTTAAAATATGATGGAGTTCAGGGTCATTTATCGGAGGAAGATTAGAGCCTGGATGTATCACATCTATATCTCTTACTCCAATACTTTTATCAGCAAGCTTTGGCTGTAATAGATTTACTAAATATTCGAAGTCACCCATATTACCTGTTTTGAAATGCCAGCGATGGTAATACGGAAATTCGGAAACGTTGCTGTCATCCCATGCACATTTACTTGCTACTAATGTTGAAGGAATTTCGTAGTCTAATCCAGCAAGTCTCCCGCTTTCAAAAGTGGGAATAAGAAAAGCATAGTATCCAATATTGGGTTCCAGTTTTCTTGGACAAATGATTCTAGAGTAGGCATTATCAGGATTTTTATTAATTAAATCATTAATAGCATTAGTAATATTGTCTGGATTTGCAGTGTTTGCGTCTGCTCCATTAGAAAGATCTGTATTTATGTGTACGTGCGCCCATGCCCAAAGTTCTGATGATTTTGGGAAAATATCGGCAGTGTTTTTTCCACTTTTCAATTTAAAGAAAGGCAACGGTTTATCTTTCATATTCTGTCCATCCTCAAATTCATCTTCTTTTAGTACGACGAGTGTGAGCCAAGGACGAAGCTTGTTTTCCGAAGGCCTTGCGGGCGTGTATCGCCATGGAAAATCTTCTTCGTAAAATTCGATATAAGGTAGATAATTAGGTTCAAAATTTGTGATCCAGTTTCTGGGTTCTGTTTTTACAATTGCCTTGCTATCTATGCCTACAATATCACCAGGTCCATAAAGTTGAATTTCTTTAGCTGGTAATATTCTGTTGTCTTCCGTTTTTCCATCTACTTTTATTGCTTCAATTTCGAGTGCTACTTTTATAGAGGCACGCAAAAGCACAGAACTATCATTGTCGAATTTAATGATATTGTTAGATAATCCTTGGCGTAACCATGGTAAAAAAGAGTAGTTTGCTAGTGTTTCGCTCATGATGATTGTAATTCATAATTAGGAATAATTTGAAGCTCCTTTTTCAGTCCTGGCTGTCTGGCAATTTGCTCCTCCATATAGGTCTGCGCCATGATCTCACTTTCAAATGTTGCGTGCGCAGTATGTGCCTTATTGTTTGATTTTAAGGCTACGGTATAACCTTCTTCTTTTATATAAATTTTTTCTGCAAAAGGCTGCATTTTATTCAAATGAGATTTAGATAAAGTAGACTTAGATACACTGTTTCCTTTTAGGAAATGATTGAACAAGATGCCGATTTCCATAAAAAATCTTCCTTTTCTAAATGGTTTTATAGGCTCTTTATCGATAATGGTAATTTCATACGCGACATTTTTTCGTACAAATTTTCCATTTTTGATAATGGTATTACTTAATGATATTTGAACGCCGTTTGGCATTTTTTCGAAAGAAGGCTTAGACAGTTTTTCTGAATCGGTAAGGTTTTGATATTGTGCTCGGGCGAAGTTGTCGTTTACTTCTGTGATTTTTAGTTCATTGTCATCACTAGTTGCTTTTTTAATAGTGATTTTTTGTACATCATTTACTTTTTGACTTCCTACTTTATCGATTTTTACCTGTAATGGCAATATTTTTTGTTGTACTACCAGTAATCCTGCAGGATGTAACACAAGAGGCGCTGTTGCCGACTCTTCCATTTTTCGAAGTGATACTAAAAGATTTTTGTTACTTGACAGTATGGTAATCCAATATTCTCTTTTCTGTAAATCGTCGAGGAATTTTTGATAGATAGCCACTTCTGGTATGGCTGTGTTTTTTTCTTCTCCCCAAGTAACATCAAAGTCGGCAGATATTTCGAAGAACAAGATAGAAACACTACCAGTACCTTTCGCTCTCCATGGAGTTGGTCCTTCAAGAGACATTCTTACTCTTACGCTCAATATATCAATACCGGCAGCACTAAGTTTGAAACTGGCCGATACCTGAATAATAAAATAGAATGGACTGAACTGGAACAAGGCATCAAAACCAATATTTCCTTCTATGACACATGCTCTAAGATCAAATTTTATCTCTGCCTTAGCACCAAACTGTACTGTGTTGGATGTTACTGCCTGATAACATTCTACTCGTATCAAGGCAATGCCTGTATTTAGGATAGTGAGAGAAAGGCGTTTCATGGTGGGTAATGAAAGCGGGGGAGGTGTGTATGACGGATGAAAACCTCCAACACTCAATAAAAAATCAGGTTCATCGCCCCATTTCAAACGCACTGCCATATCGCCTTCCAGAGTCATAGTAAGAATAAATGATTCATAGAGACTCGCATCGAAGGTTAACATTTTCTTGTCAAAATCGATAGTTCCCACAAATAGAACCTGTATTTGAACTAGTGGTGTTTGCTCTGTTGGCAATGCTACTTTAAGTACTCCCAGAATAGCAATATTTCCAGGTATCTCAATAATAATACCTAGTGAAAGTGTAATCAAAGTTGGCGTTCCCCAGCCAATTTTTCCCATGGGGCCAATTAGAAATCTTTCTTCATAGGGAGGGAATATCGATTTTAGGTCACTAATAATTCTTGGCGCGTTGGCAATTACATTTTGTGGAAACATGATGCTGTTTACTGCTCCAGTACGCACGGCATTTCTTAATGGATCCAACAGCATGGTTCTATTCAATCCCAATAGTCCGCCAACAGCATTCAATGTGAACCCATAACCTAATTGAAATGGAGGAAAGAATTCTGCCGTGATAATAATAAGCATTGAAAAACCTTTACTGCCATCTGGCATCTTTGTCGTAATCAATCCTATTGCTTTTGCAGAAATAAATCCTGCAATTGTCAGTTCTAGTACACCTGCGTATTCTTCTTTTTCAAAATCAAAAAATAAGTAACCGCCGCCAATGACTGCTCCAGCATTTACAGAAAGACCCAGTCCATTTGGTGGCTTAAAGCCAAAGCCAAGATCAAAAGGCCCCATATTTCCACGGTTATTTTCGGGGAAACTTAAATTGGTGCTCACTCCAATATTTTCTACAACCACTGTAAGCGGACCCAATTCACCTTTAAAGTCAGCACTTACAGATATAGGTATTTTTCTGTCTTCTATCTTTATTTCGATAGTTATACCGCTAATTTCAATAGGTCCCAACGAAATATGGATAGGCAATTGAATCTGTATTCCTGCACTTCCTTTAAAGTAAATGCCATTTTTGGTGGAATATCCTACAGTAAGATCAAGAGGAACTTCTATAGGATCCAACGGCAGTACAGAAGAAATAAATCCATCTCCACCGCCTAAATCTATTACCACACGTGAATCTTTAACGGCAATTTCAATAGTAAAATCATTGCCTTGCTGGTTTACCTGAGCTTTTCCAGTTAATTCTATAGCTCCTATTTCTAGTCTGGTAGATTCTGGCGCACCCAATTGTACCAGATGCTCTGGGCCCGATATACGAAAAGTTATTTCAAGAGTACCATCAATAGCAGAGGCAGCGGTAAGATCAAATAAAGTTATGGCCGTCTTGGGTCTTATTTCTACTCCTGTTGTTTTATCTATTTTAAGTCCGCCCTTAATAAGTAAGGAAAAATTTTCATTGATTACAATTTCTGTTTCAGCACTTCCAATAAAAAATGGCGATACAGCCAGCCCCGCGTTATTTGGAGTGCTGTCTGTGGCAATTGGATACACCTCCAGTCCAGCTTTAACCGTATCAAGATCGAAAAATGGTACATACAAGGCATCACCACTTAAACTATATTGAGAAGTAATATCTCCAGTAGGCATATAAACGCCAGTTTGTATTTCTAGTGCATTCAGTAAATGTTCAATATTTTCTACCAATAATTTACCGTCATAAGATGGTGTACCCCATCCGTACACAATTTCTGGTATGCGATGTGGTTCCTGTAGAAAAATAATTAATCTTTCCCATTCAATACGATATTGTTTGTAGGCAATATGGGCAGGCAATGCTGCTGGTTGGTAACTATTATCAAAAATGCCAATGAAGAGGAAGAAAGCAGAAATTTTTGGATGTTCATACTGCATATGCCGCATGATCGTATAATCAAGAAGCTGTCTAGGAAACTTTGTGCCAAAATCAGATAATGTTGCGCCAAGACCAAGATTATCTTTGATGGAGTCGAAATCGGTTATTACATTTTTTAGCGATCCGATAAGCGATCCGTAATCGGAAGTATTACTAAGATTAATGGAAGAAAAGCTATTGATAAATTTAAGAGGAGACGAAGAAAGGTCTGTACTTTCAGGAACATTCCAACCCAAGTTGCGAAGGAAGTATAAGGTGGTTTGAGGAGACTTTACAGGATTACCTATATCATTGAGCACACCATTGATGGCTTGTCCTAGCTCTTCAATTAATAACTCAAATGTACTTTTATCAGTCGCCATTTTTTAATTATTTTAAGGTCTTGGGTAAAAAGTTCGATACAAAGCTTCCAGCAATGTTGGGTCTATCTTTTCTATGATTGCATATTTACATACATAACAAAAATCATTATCATAACTTGTACTTTTCATTCTGCACGATCCTGCAGGAATATATACACCGCAGCCTTCTCTGGCTCCCCCTTCATATAAACCTATAATTCGTTGCGGATAGCGAACACCATTTCTTACCGATACAGGCGGATACTTCGTAGAATCATCATAACCAACATTGGCACATACAGTACCTACAGGTCGCTCCCATAACGGTTTGTGGTTGGTTTGCATATAAGTAAAGGCATCGGTGCCGATTAATTTTTCTGAGCTGCCGGGATAAGCGTCTTTGTACCATTTGGCCTTACCGGGGTCAAATGCATTTGTAACAGTATCAAGCACATCTCTCCGTGTTACAGCATTGGGACGTACATCAGTACCATCAAAGTAGCCTGCTGTAGTTGCGATGGCTGGTGTATTTATTTCAGAATATTCATCTTGTAGTCTAAAGTGCGAATGCCCTAATTCATGCATGCTCACCGCAGCAAGATTATTATAATTATTTCTTGGAGTGCCCGGAGTATGGTCTATACCCGCAACAGAAGTTGATAATCCTTGAAAACCAGGCTGATCGCCCAAACAGACCATTGCAAAATCGCGATGTCCGCCTCCACCATATTTATCATCATTTACCAATACAATGACTAATGCATGGTCTTTTCCTGTTGAGGAAGACATGCCACTTGGAGGAGCAGCCCAACATTGAGGTATTAAATTATCTGTCGCAGCTTCAGAAGGTAAGGTAAGCGTAGCAATAAAATCCATTATTAAGGTTTCATCGCCTGTTTTGGGTCCTATAAGTCTAGCCATTGGCGCTCCGTTTATCAGAATACCATAAGTTAGTCCCAATGCATTTGATTTTTGTATCATAGTGCCAACAGCCGGTCCAGCCGTACCAGGATTGTCTGGAACTGTTATTCCGTTAGCGTCGACAGGCACGGCACATGAAATACCCGAGCTCGGTGATGGTGTAAATGCTTTAAAAATATTAAAATGTTCTCGAACTCCTCTAAGATTAAAAGGAGCCTTTCTAAAAAATCGGGCCACAACCTCGTTTACGGTTCTGTCAAAAAGAGCTCTGTCGCCTGCGCTAAAGCCATCGCCTAAAAAAAGAAGATTTTTTTTGTCCTTTGTTGCGCCATTATAGATAATGGTTTCAAGTGTTATACCAGCAGGGATAGGAGTCGGCATATTAGTTTCTTTTAATTAATAATTAAATTGAAAATCATATATCCGTGTCATTTATTTAATCCTAAAATTATAATGAAAATGCAAATTGATTTGCAGTATTCAAGCAAATGATATTTTAAAAATATCATTTTGTTTGAACTATAATTTTTCAAAAAAAAAACACTGAAATTGTATATACAAAAATTAGATTATTTAAAAAGATGGCTTTATAAAATTTTGTATATGAGGCAGTTATAGAAGTAAAATTTTTGCTAAGATAAAAAAAAAAGAAAGATCTTCATTTTTTTTAACAACTGATTACTTACCAGTAAAATTTTTATTTTAGTGATTGCTTTTTTTACTGAAGAAGAACTATTCTTTAAATTAGGTTATGGAAAAATTGAAAACGCACACATCGTAGGATGCAGATGCCGTGGTACAAGAGCTTGACGTTTTGTATTAGATAAGCAATACAAAAAAAAGCCACCTGTATTTAGGCAGCTTCCTTTTAAAGAGGGTATCAACTATTCTTTATCATAAGTGTCTCTTTCCTCTTCAATATCTTCATCTTCATCGAGATCATTATCTTCATCTTGACTTTCATCATCATCGGATCGATCATCTTCTTCATTCAAAGCAAGATTAGTACCGTAGTCTGGTTCTGGATTTTCTGTTAGAGAATGATCTGATGGAGGTGAGTCAATATCAGGATCTTCATATTGTCTTCTGTCATTTTGAAAATACTGGTCTTCCTGACCGTTCTTTTCCTTTTCATCTGTACTCATAATAATTAATTTTTAGCGGCGCCTTTTTTTGTATCAGCCGAAGTTTTCGATTCCTCTTTTGAATCTTTTTTTGAATCGCTTTTAGAAGCACTTTCTTTTGTATCAGTTTTTTTATCTGATGACTTAGCACTGTTAGTGCTTTTCTTTGTGTTTGAACTTTTCATATCTATTTGTATTTAAATTTTTATTGAGGTAAATGTAGACTTGATATATGGTTTGATTTTACACTTAAGACTATTGGTAATTATATAATTAACAGCAGGTTATCTCTTTTTGATGTAATTGCCTTTTGCATAAAATCTTCTATTAGTTTATCGGATTATTTAATCTGATCTTTCTATTTAATACTGGAGATGCCTATTTCATTTTAAAGCTTGTCGTTTTTGTGTCTATATTCCAGATGATTTTATCTAAAAAATTTCATTAAATGATGGAGATAAAACAATCGAGGAAATGTATTGGGGAAGAAGGGATATTTTTTAAATGCAGGATCACGGGTGTTACATGATTCATAGTTAGTTATTTATGGTTGTGCAGGATCAAAAAAAACATCTGCACAGTGTACAGATGTTTTAGTTTAATTAAATAAGTTCGAATAAATTTTTATTCGGCAGCTACAATATTTACTTTATATAGCGCTACGTCATTTAGTACGCAATCAGCTTCTTTTTCTTCTGCAAGAGTTTGTGTTAATAGTTTTGCAGCATTGTTTTCTCCAAGTGTTTTGGCAAAAGCGACTAAAGTTCCGTATGTTGCAATTTCATAATGTTCAATTTTTTGTGATGCGGCAATTATTCCAGCATCTCTAACCGCTCCTGGAGTTGTTTCTAAAAGAATACTATCGCCTTCTTTAAGAAGCCCCGCCATTGCTTCGCATTTTTTTCCTTCTGCCTTTTCGCCTATAAGATCAAAAACTTCTTCTAGTCTTTTTACTTGGTTTTTAGTTACATCAAGATGCTCTAAAATCGCGCTCGCAAGTGCGGGAGAAGTGGCATTGTCTGCCATTTTTGGTAAGGCACCTACTAATGCATTTTCTGCCCAGTAAATGTCTTTAAGACTGTCAATAAAAAGTTCTTTCAGTTCTGTTGCAGCGTCTGAGGCTGGCGCAACAAAATTGTTTTTAACGGCTTTGTTTTCTGTGGGTTTTTCTGAATTTTTCATGTGTTTTTTTGATTTAATTGTATAAGTTTGGTTCGCGTTCCCAAAAACGGTGCAGGGTCATTGCAGCGATAAAATCTTGAGCAAATCCTTCGGTTGCGACATCGCTGGTCAAAATAATTCCTCCATCTTCATTTGTAATTTTAGATGCAAAAGGGGCACTGCTTATAATTTCTGAAGCTTCGCCATCTGCACCAATTACTTTGCAATGCTTGTAGGCATCATTAAGGAATTCGAATAAATCGTCATTTTCAGCCAATGCATTCAATCCTAATCCATGTGGAATGTAAACTGCATCAAATAATACAGATGAAGCAGTTAATAAACTAAATTCGGCAGCAATTGCACCGTCAGCATCTGTTACGATAGATCCAAGATGAGGTGCTATAATGCATCCTTTGGCATCTTCTTTTTTTAGTGCTTTTTTGATATTCAATACAGCCGCTTCAGAAACTCCGTCAGAACAAATAATTGCTACTTTTCTAGACGCAATCGTTGGTGAATTCGTTGGATTTTTAATCATACTCAATGCTTCAGAAGAAGAAACAGAAGATTCAACTGTTTGTGATTCTTGAGGTCCGCCTTCGTTTTCTGGCGATACACCTTTATTAATCGGTGTTTCCAAAATTGGAGGTACAGTTGCTCCAAGTCCAGCAGCCACTTTTTCAGCAAGAGTGGCATCAATTTGCGAAAGCAAGCCTAAGACTCTAACTCTTATGGCAGTAGTTTCTACTTTTCCAAGTTCAAAACGCAATGCTTTTACAATATGGCTTTTTTCTTCTGGCGTCTGGCTGTTGAAGAATAATTTTGCCTGTCCGAAATGATCGTTAAAACTTTCACTTCTTTCTCTTACTTTATGAGCATCAACTCGTTCGTTGAAACTTGCAAAACCTCCTTGTTCAATTTTTGCCTGATACGGACAGCCTCCGCCAAGTGAATTTGGATGATAGCTTACGCGGCCTTTATTAATTTCCTGACGCATGTGTCCGTCACGTTGGTTGTTGTGAACGGGAGCAACACTTCTATTAATTGGGATTTCATGAAAATTCGGACTTCCTAATCTAGAAAGTTGTGTATCGGTATAAGAAAATAATCTTCCTTGTAAAAGAGGATCATTACTAAAATCGATTCCCGGGACGATGTGTCCTGGATGGAAAGCAATCTGTTCTGTTTCTGCAAAGAAATTATCAGGGTTTTTGTTTAAAACCATTCGGCCGACAATAGTAACAGGAACTAATTCTTCTGGAACCAGTTTGGTTGGGTCTAGAAGATCAAATTCGTATTTGTTTTCGTCTTCAGCAGGAATTACCTGAACGCCTAATTCCCATTCTGGAAAATTTCCTGTTTCAATAGCTTCCCATAAATCTTGTCTGTGAAAATCTGGATTCTTTCCTGAAATTTTCTGAGCTTCATCCCAAGCAACTGCGTGAGTTCCTAATTTTGGTTTCCAATGGAATTTTACAAAAACAGATTCTTCCTGTTCGTTGATTAGTCTAAAAGTATGTACTCCAAAACCTTCCATCATTCTGTAACTTCTCGGAATGGCACGATCAGACATAACCCACATAATCATGTGCATGGATTCGGGCATCAATGAAATAAAATCCCAAAAAGTATCATGTGCAGATGCAGCCTGTGGCATTTCATTGTGTGGCTCTGGTTTTACAGCATGGATAAGGTCTGGAAATTTAGCAGCATCTTGTATAAAAAATACAGGGATATTATTGGCCACTAAATCATAAATACCTTCCTGAGTATAAAATTTAACGGCAAATCCTCTGGCATCTCTGGCAAGATCTGTAGAACCTCTTGATCCTGCAACGGTAGAAAATCGTGTAAATACAGGAGTTTTAAGACCTTTTTCTTTTAAGAAACCAGCTTTAGTCAATTCCGGAATTGGATTTGTAACTTCAAAAAATCCGTGAGCTCCTGAACCGCGCGCGTGCACAATTCGTTCCGGAATTCTTTCGTGGTCAAAATGCGTTATTTTTTCCCTAAGAATAAAATCCTCGAGTAGAGAAGGACCTCTTTCGCCTGCTTTCAGCGAATTATTATCATCATTAATTCTAAGGCCTTGATCTGTAGTCAGAAATTTATTTGTGCCATCTGATTTGTTGATTGATAAATCGCGTTGTTTTTCGTCTTGAAAATTTTTCATAAAATATCTTATTAGTTAAATACCTTGAAATTTTGAAGAATCAAAACCCTTACTTACAGATTTATAGTTAGTTAGAGTTGTGATTTTTCTTTCTATCAAAAGTATATTATACTAATGTGACGTTTTTATACTTTTACAATATATAGTTCTACAATTACCAGTAATTCAGATAAATAAAAATAAATGAGATTGTTTTTTTTAAAATTTAGCTTTCAAGTAACGGAAGATAGACATTAACTGTTGTTCCTACAGAAGGTTTGCTTGAGACTTTAATAAAACCGCCATGATTGGAAATAATTTTTTGCACCAACGCCAGCCCTAGTCCGCTCCCATATTGCAAATCATTGCTTTCAAGTTTATAAAAGGGAGCTAATATCAATTTCTCAAAATCATCATTAAAGCCTATTCCGTTATCACTTACATAAAGCTTTATGAAGTTAATTTTAGAGTCGGCGCCTAATTCGATAATTTCTTCAGATTCGGGATAAGAGATGCCAATTTTTATTTCGGGCTGCGTATCCTTTCTGGTATATTTTATTGAATTGGAAATTAAATGCCTAAGCAGCAGCTGTATTTGTGGAGCTATAATTGCAATTGTTGGAAGAGGATCATTTATTATAACAGCATTATACACATTAATTACTCTTTTTAAATCACTTACTGTTTTTTTGAGAAGTATATTAAGATCTGTCTTCTTAAATTCTTTTTTAGAAAAGTTTATTTTTGAATAATCTATAAGGTCTTCAATAAGCTGATTCATATTTACTGCCGAGCTTAATAGTCTTTTTACATTATGTCTGCCAGATTCAGTGAGATTGGTTTCATTGTCTAAAATTTTTTTCCCAAACATATATATTTTTCTAATGGGCTCTAGTAAGTTGCCGCTGGCAGCATCTGTAAAAGATTCTAACTGCTTATTATGGTCGAGCAGTTCTGTGTTTTTGCTTTTTAACGATTCGCCACTGTGTTCTAATTCTGTAATATCTTCCAAAGCAATAAGAATCATGCCTTCAGGAACAGAGTTTAAAATGGGAGATGCATTTAGAATCATGATCTGTTTCTCTCCGGCAGAAGATTGAAATTCTATTTTAAAGTTTTCGACGATATTGTTTTGAGCCAGTTTTTTTAAAACAGTTTCTTTGAATTGCGGCCTATTCCATTGGCCGTTTATTATATCAAAAATTGAAAAGCCTTCTGTATTTTCTTCGTGGGTTTTAAAATATTTGTAAAAAGATGGATTGGCATTTTTGACTATAAAATTTTTATCAATAATAATTAAAGGTTCTCTTATGGTTTTTACAATCGATTCATAAAAATTGCGCATCGATGCGAGTTCATCACGACCGTCCTGAAGTTCAAAATTGATATAAGATAATTCTTTGTTATTAGACTGAAGCTCTTCTGTCGAAGTTTCGAGCTGCTCATTAATAAGCTGCAGTTCATCAGTGCTGCTAAGCAGTTCTTCATTTGTGGTCTGGAGTTCCTCAAAATAAATCTGCTGTTCTTCGGTAACTCTTTTAAAATCACCCCTCAGCTGCAGCAGCTGTCTTTCTAATTCTTCGGTTCTATTTTCGCCAGTTCGATTTTGTTCGGCAGGTGAAACCGTTTTTTTACAAAAAATAATCAATAATAATTCGATATTTGAAGGAAGAAATATAACCTCAAAAGAGGTTAAAAAAGATTGTTTTTTTACGCTAATATTTTCTCCAGAAAAGTTTTTTTTCTCATTACGGGCTTTTAAAATTGCATTTCTTAATTCGAAACCAATTTCTTCATAAACCATACTTAAAATATTAAAGCTCGGTTTTCCAACAGGCGGCTGTAAAAAGGGGCTGGTATCTCCATGAAAATGAACTATTTCTAATTCTTCATTAATGATTACAGCGGCAGGAGAATATTGCTCTAAAAGGATATCTGCGGCAATTTTTCTATAATCTATTTCATTGCTTGTTAAGGGTAAAGTATTTTTTGTTCTGCTAACAGCAGAATTAAAATCGGAATGGAAGATTTTACGTTTAATATCATCCTGTTTTCGAATATAGATCTTATCCTTTTTTTCTATTATAGTAAACAAATTTTGAACATTGTTTGCCGATTCCGATCTGCCCAAGAACAAATATCCCTTGTCTTTAAGCGCATAATGAAAGGATTCAAATATTTGATTTTGTAATTGTGAGTCAAAGTATATCAGTACATTTCGGCATGATATTAAATCTATATTTGCAAAAGGCGCGTCTTTAGTCAGATCATGCAGGGCAAAAACGCACTTATCTCGGATGTTTTTATTAACATGATAACCGCTGTCTCTTTTAGTAAAGTATTGTTCGATTCTTTCTTCACTTATATTTTTTACATCTTGTAAAGTATATATTCCAGAGCGGGCTTTTGCGATGCATTTTTCAGACAAATCGGAAGCGAAAATCTGAACCTGAATATCCTTATTGTTTATTTTATTAAGATATTCATCAATGCAGATAGCCAGAGAATACACTTCTTCGCCAGTTGAACATCCTGCAGACCAAATTCTTAAACTCTTATTGCTTAAATTTTCAATGATAGACGGAAAAACGGTAGAACATAAGTTATCAAAATACAGTTGATCTCTAAAGAAATAAGTAACAGGTATAAGGAAATCATAAAACAGAAGATCTTGTTCGCTAGTACTGCTTTTGAGTAGATTCAAATATTTTTCGATGCTATCTTGCCTAGTATTCACCATTCTTTTGGCGATACGTCTCCGTAGGGTTTGGTATTTATAATGATAAAAATTGGTGCCTGACCTTACAGATACAAGAGCTATAATTTCTTCAAACAATTCTTGATCACGATCTGATGTTTCTTCTTCAAAATAAGCGTGAGCGGCCAAATAACTATTTTGTACTTCAAGTAATTTAGAAACAATTTTTTCCGGTAATGCAAAATAATCTATAAATTCTGCTGTGTCATTTTGATTTTTATTAGATAAAACAGCAATAGTCGCACCGCCATATTCTTTTAGTTTTTTAAGTCCCGCCGCACCATCAATCGGATTTGAAGAAAGGATTACTCCAAAGGTATAGCTGTTGTAAACAGAGGAAAGGGATTCGAAAAATAAATCCATGCAATTGTTTACTCTGCTGCTTCGTGTTCGAGGTTTAAGTTTTAGTATGCCATTTTCTAAAAACAAAAAATTGTTTTCAGGAATAATATAAATATGGTCTGGAATTAATTCTATTTCACTGACAATTTCGGCAACAGGAATTTTAGAATATGTTGCGAGCTGTTCGGCTAGCTTTTTGGATTGAGGGAAATATAAATTTTCTATAATCAGATAACTCATTCCTGACACTTCAGGTATCTCAGAAATAATCGTCTTTAATATTTCAATTTCTGCTGATGTCGAGCCAATACCAACAACAGGGAATAAATTTGATGATGCTGTTGTTTCTATTTCCGATGTGTTCATGCATTTTAAGTTTTAAATGAAAAATATTCATTATGCTTAAAAATTATACTGAACCTCTTTATAGAAATCTAGATAATTATTATTAGGACATAACCCGTAAATTTAGGAAAGAGATTGGGGTTCTTTTTATAGAATTGACCTTACTGTTTTCATAATTAACATCTGTACTAACTAAATATGTCATTACTGTTGTGTTATTGAAATATAGTTTTTTAGTTTTTTGAGGGGAATAATGTAAATAATACATAGCAATGATATAAAGTAGTCCGGTCGAGCTTCTATATCTTTAGTCTTGAAATTGAATGGCATATTGTTTATTCTGAAGGAGGAAGTAAACACATTTTAATTATTAAATATAAAATATTATGTATAAAGAAGGACAACAGGTGCAGCAGGAATTTGGAACACAGGTTATGAAGGTTGTTGGCTTTGAACCCGATTTGATAGAGAATGTTATAACAGAGTGGGAGGATGAAGAAGGAACTATTGTAAAGGGAAAATTCATGGAATCTCAATTACTGCCTGCGGAAGATGAATTAGAAAAACAATAGTTTGCAATCTTTTACAATTAAAATCATGAAAAATTTTTTACGTAATAATGGACTTTCGATTTGTTTCTTTCTATTATTTATAGCCTCTTTTGTAGGACAGATTTTTTTTGGATTTGTAGAACACAATAAAGATTTAACAGAAAACGGCATCTCGCCAATCAGTTTATTTTCTTATTTCTCAACAGGACATTTTATAGAATCTACATTTGAAAATTGGGAAAGTGAATTTCTGCAGATGGCTTTATTAGTGGTATTGACAATTTTTTTGCAGCAGAAAGGTTCTTCAG
Source organism: Flavobacterium sp. LK-23 (assembly GCF_058135255.1). Classification (NCBI taxonomy): domain Bacteria; kingdom Pseudomonadati; phylum Bacteroidota; class Flavobacteriia; order Flavobacteriales; family Flavobacteriaceae; genus Flavobacterium; species Flavobacterium sp. LK-23. The sequence goes on along the minus strand of NZ_JBYUVT010000004.1, from coordinate 36,893 downwards.
AATCTAAGGATTTAGATAAACAGGAAGAAGTTGACAGAGAACCATCAGCCAAAAGAGAAAATGTTCCATGGCCGGTTAAAAAAGGAGGGTGGATATTAGCTGTGTACAAGCATTCTCTAAGTATTGCCTTGTTTTTATTGTTTTTTATTTCAATGGCCGCACATTTTTATGGAAGTTTAAAAGATGAAAATCAACAATTAGCATTGAAAGGTTTGCCGCTTGAAACCGCTTCGGCTTATATGGGAGATTCCCGATTTTGGTTTGAGTCTTTCCAAAACTGGCAGAGTGAATTTCTGTCGGTATTTGCTATAGTTATTTTTTCTATTTATCTGAGACAGATTGGCTCCTCTCAGTCTAAACCTGTAGATGCTCCGCATATGCAAACGGGAGAATAATTTTTTCTTAAAACGAATTATATAGATAACGAATTAGAGAATATTTTTTTTACAAGTATTTTCCGAATTTAGACAATTTTGCTAACATTAATTGTCTACATTTACATGAATATCCAAATATCACAACAAATGCAGAACAATCTCCTGGCAAGCTTGAAAGAGCACCAAAACAAATTATTGACCACATGGTCTGAGCTTTTAGAAGCAAGCGGTTCTACTGATGGAGCAACAGAAGAAGAAGAATCAAAAGAGTTCGCAGCCCTTTTACTTGATGTGTTACAACATTCAAATGGAAATACTGAATCACACGAATTTGAAAAAGTTCATGACTTGTTAATTGGAATTTCAAGTTCCAGAGGCAGACGTGGTTTTTCTCCCCGCGAAAATGCACAATATCTGATTGCTTTTAAAGAAGCAGCTTCTAAAATTCTTTCAGAAACAGCATCTGATTCTACAGAATTATACAACGCTAATTTGCAATTATCTACGCTGCTGGATAACATGACAATCTTAACTTTTGAATCGTATATGAAAGGACGTGAAGATGTCATTTCAAGACAGATTGACGAGATTAGTGAGATTTCGACACCGGTTATCCGTGTTTGGGATGGTGTTGTGGCACTTCCTATTATAGGAACCCTTGACAGTTCCAGAACACAGGTGGTAATGGAAAATCTTTTGCAGCAAATTGTAGATACAGGCAGTTCTATTGCCATACTTGACATTTCAGGTGTGCCGGCGGTAGATTCATTGGTAGCACAGCATCTTATAAAAACGGTGAGTGCAACGAGATTAATGGGAGCAGAGTGCATAATCAGCGGTATCCGCCCTGAAATTGCACAGACTGTGGTGCATTTAGGAATAGATCTTACTGGAATTATTACAAAAGCTTCGCTTGCAAGCGCTCTTCAAACAGCCTTTGAAATGTTACAGCTTACGGTTGTGAAAAGAAAATAACGAATTAAGATTACTGACATGGAAAGAATTCCAATACTCAAGATGGGAGATTTTCTTCTTGTTACCATACAGGTTGATTTGTATGACCAATTGGCTGAAAATCTTGAATCGGATTTAATAAATACTATAAATAAACATAATTCAAAGGGCGTCTTAATTGATATATCTGCCGTTTCTATTATTGATTCCTTTATGGGGAGAATTTTAGGAAACATCGCGGTTATGTCAAAAATTATGGATGCCCAGACGGTAGTGGTTGGTATGCAGCCTGCGGTTGCTATTACACTGGTTGAACTTGGATTATCTTTAAACGGTGTTATAAGTGCCTTAAATGTTGAGAAAGGCATGGATTTGCTTCGCGCGAAAATGTACAATGGCGATAACGAGGAGCAGACGTATGACGACAGCAACGAATAAAGAGGAACTGCTTATAGTAAAAGAGCAGGATGTAGTTCCATTACGCAATCGCGTAAAGGAATATGGTGTAAAAATTGGAATGAGCATTTTAAATCAGACCAAGTTAATTACTGCAACAAGCGAACTTGTCCGTAATCTTCTAAAGTACGGAGGAGGAGGGAAAGTTATAATAGAATCTGTAACCAATGGACGCGATCTAGGTGTGCGCGTAACTTTTATTGATAAGGGGCCTGGCATAAAAGATATAACTCTGGCCATGCAGGACGGTTATAGCACCGGAAAAAGTTTAGGTCTTGGCCTGCCCGGCACAAAAAGGCTGGTAAATGAATTTGATATACAAACCCAATTAGGAAACGGTACAACCGTAACTATAATAAAGTGGAAAAATGGATAATACTTTTTCCGTTTACAAAATTGACGATAGAAGTCTTATCGCTTTTATTAAACGAGAGATACATAATTTAGCACTTCAGTTAGGTTTTAAACCACACAGAGCTGCTGAAACCGATATTATTATTGCCGAACTTACTTCTAATCTTATTAAATATGCAGGCGGTGGAGATCTGCTTTACAGAGCACATCATAATGGAAGCTTTAATGAAATAGAAATATACTGTCTGGATAAAGGAACTGGTATTGATAATATTTCCAAGATAATGAAAGATGGCTATTCTACCTCGAGTACACTTGGTCAAGGTATTGGTGCTATTAAGAGATTAAGCAATGATTTTCAGATTTATTCTATGCGCGGATGGGGAACTGTCCAATATATTAAAATCTGTGATAAACCAGATTGTTCGATCCCAAATTCAACTACAAAATTGGATATGTCCGCATTAAGCGTAAACTATCCAGGCCAGCGAGTATGCGGAGACGGACATCATATTAAATATTCCAAAAAAGGTTTTCAGATTTTTGTTGGAGATGGATTAGGACACGGGGCAAATGCCCACGAAGCAGTTGAACAAGCAATTAGAGCTTTTAAACAATGTACAGAAAATGATCCTGTGGCAGTGCTTCGATATGTTCATGAGCATGTTAAAAAAAGCAGAGGGCTTGTTGCTACTATTGCTGCCGTTGATTATGAAGCAGAAAGCTGGAATATCTGCGGTATTGGTAATATCAACACACGTATTTATAACGGACTAGACAACAAAACTTATACGCCATATAATGGCATAATCGGTCATAATATTCCACGGACTATAAACAGCACTATAGTTCCTTACCAAAAACATCAAATTATTATAATGCATAGTGACGGGCTGAGAACAAGATGGAATTTAAATGAACTTAATTCTATAATTAAACAGAGTCCGGCTATTATTGCTTCTGCCTTATATAAAGATAATGTGAGGGGAACTGATGATGCTACAATTTTGGTTGGAAAAATAATTTAGGCTTTATGAAGGAAATTGTAAAAATTAATCTTGACAATGAAATGGACCTCATACTGGCTCACAAGCGTTCCATGAAAATTGCTGAAATGTGTGGTATGCCTGTGCCGTCGCAGACTCGTTTTTCTACGGCGGTTTCAGAAGTGGCAAGATGTTCCATTGCCAATGGAAAAAATTCGGTGCTGGTATTGGGAATCAATATTATCAGAGCGAGTCACAAAGAAATATTTGCTGTGCTTACCGATAAGGTCGATCTTAAAAAATGCAACCCCGAAGCCTATAAATATGCCGCCAAAATATCGGGCAATATAGAATACAATTATGCCGATAACAAATCGGTAACAACTTTAAGCCATCAGGTTCCTTCACCCGGACTTCTTTCAGATGCCAAAATAAATACTCTTGTAGATTACTTCAAGTATGAACCGCCCATTTCTGCTTATGATGAAATCAGAAAAAAGAATATTGAACTTGTAGCGCTTTCAGAAAAACTGGGGGAAAGTGAAAACCGCTACAGAACTCTGGTCGATACAATTCCTGTTTTAATCTGCATTGTCAACGACCGAAACAATGTGCTTGTAGCAAATAATGCATTTGAAAGCTATCTAAAAGTTCCTTTAATGGTTTTTGATAAAAAAAGCCTAGCAACATTTATACATCATGATGATGTACCGCTAATTGTTGAAGGATGGAGTAATACAAAAAAAAGCAAAGGAGATTTTTCTGCTGATATTCGAATTAAAAAAGAGGATAATTATATCTGGCATAATGTTTCTATTATGCCTAATAAATCTGAAGACGGTTCGATTAGCAGCTGGCTTATTTATTTTGTAAATAATCATGCCCAGAAAATGATTGTTGAAGCTTTAAAAGACAATTCGGAGCTGCGAAAGATGCAGCTTGAGCTGGAAAATGCAAATTCAAAGCTGAAATTCAAAAACAAGGAACTGGAACAGTTTGCTTTTATAACAAGTCATGATCTGCAGGAACCACTGCGAAAAATCATGATTATGATTTCAAGAGCAGCAGAACATTTAACCGAGCAGCAAAAAACGCTTTATTATTTTGATAAAATTACTTTGGCAGCCGGCAGATTATCTAATTTAATTTCAGATGTGCTTAATTACTCCCGTGTCAATAATCATGATAAATTTACAGCAGAAGTTGATCTTAATGATGTCGCCGCACAGACTTTAGAAGATCTGAGTCTTATTAAGGAAGAAAAAAAAGCGGTGATAAATTTGAGTCCGTTGCCAGTTGTTAATGGAATTGATACCCAGTTGCGACAGCTGTTTTATAATCTAATAAATAATGCATTAAAATTTAATTCAGCACAGCCAACAGTAAATATATCTTCCCGTATAATTTCATCTAAAAGCGACACCACTTTTGATCCTGCAGCTCCTTCAGGTAATTTTTATGTCATTTCAATTGAAGATAATGGAATTGGAATGGACAGCGAATATTCAGGCCGCATTTTTGATATGTTCCAACGGCTTCATCAAAGAGATCAGTACAGCGGAAACGGTATCGGGCTGGCATTGTGCAAGCGTATTGTTGAAAACCACAATGGGACTATTAATTTCACCAGTAAACCAGGACAAGGAACAACTTTTTGGATTTATCTTCCAAAGGATTAGCATTTGATTTTTACTGCTTTTATATTTCTGGAGTATTGTTTAATGATTTTTATAAGGTTAAGGTATTTTTAGCTGCCAATTGTATTTTTTCAATCTGCTTTAAATGTCTGATAATATGATTAATGAAAAACTCAAAAGTATCGCCAAGTTTTAGTGTTATTAATCTAGAGATCGATATTTTAGTTTTTACTTTATTCAAGCTTACATTTCGCGATTGTTGCAACAAATCCAGTAATTTGTACTGCTGGTTTATAAATTGGTCAATAACCGTTTTGTCAAGGTTTTCATTTAAAGGATTTTTATCCTTAAAAGTCTTCATTTTATTTAATTTTTCTTTAGGCAGCATACTTTTTGCAAAATAACTGCCTAAAAATCCGCTCTTAAAATCAATTTCAGCTTTATAGTCAGAATTTTTGATTTTCTTTTCTATTTCTGGCAGATAAAAATTTCCGTACCTGTTGAGGTGTTCCAAGCATTCCAGAATGTTCCAGGAAATCTCATCTTCTTTCCATGTTAATACATTTAAATCGTAAGTTTTTAGTTTTTCGGCTTCCTTTAAAATCTGTTTTGTCTGTTCTAAAAGAGCTTCAATAAATTTTTCTGACTGCATAATTTTAATTTTATGTAAAGGTCAAAAAATAGATTTTTATAAACCTTGATTGAAATCAAGACTTTTTGAGGCGTGATAAAGTTTCAGGACTCATTCTTAAATAGTTGGCAATATGTTTGTTTGGAATTTCCTGAAATAGCTGCGGACTTCGTTTTAAGACTCTTTCATATCTTTCTTTCGGCGAATTTTTCAGAAGGTCAATTTCGCGTTCCAGCTGTTGGACTGCAAGATTTTCCAAAATTTTGACCCATAAAATTGCGTTATTTTTTAAGGCTAAAAAATCATCAATCTGTTTTTTGGTTACCACTTTTAAAACGGTTTTTTTTATGGGCTGAATACACAAATTAGAAGGTTGTCCCGTTAAAAAAGAATCGAGAGAAACAACAAAGTTTTCTTTATATCCAAATCGAATGTTTTGTTCATCGCTTCCGTCTAAAACAAAAATTCTCACGCTGCCACTTTCTATATAGTATAAATTGGTATCTATACTACCATTTATTTTCAGAAATTCATTTCTGTTAATGGTTATCTCTTGGTCTGAAAGTGCTATGATTTCTTTCATTCTTTCTTTGTTTGTGATTTTGGTATTCGCTATGTTGGCAAAAATCTAAAATTAGATTCAAATTGTTCTCATAAATTTAGTCTTCTTTCAAACGTATTTGCTAAATATCAAATTTAATTAAACTTGAACTAAGTGATATCATGTAATTTATAGATAGGATTCTGTAAGACGCAGACCTGTATTTGATTTAAATTTAATGGTTGAAATTGCAAAATTTTAAAATGTAAAATAACATACAGAATATGGTATTATATCTTCCTGTATTTGTTATCAAAACCATGAAAAAAAATCTAAACCTCATAATAATTAAATTCAATGACCGCTGAGAATAAAAAACGTATTGCAATTATAGGAGGAGGTCCAAGCGGACTTTTTATGTATAAAAGACTGGTTGAATCTGGAAAGAATAATTTTGAAGTAGAAATCTTCGAACGTAAAGCTCAACTTGGTTCAGGAATGCCCTACAGCAGTGAAGGTGCGAATAATGAACATATTACCAATGTTTCAGGCAATGAGATTCCTGATATTGTAATTCCAATGTCAGAATGGATACACAATGCGCCTGTGGAACTGCTTGAAAGATTTAAAATTGATCCCCAAAAATTTAATGATTATAAAGTATTTCCCCGATTGTTTTTCGGGGAGTATCTTGACGCACAATTTAAAATGCTGATTGAGGCAGGATCGAAAGCTGGAATTAATTCAGAAGTGCATTTCGAAAGTGCTGTTGCAGACATTAAGTACGATGTGAAAAACGATACAATCGAACTTGAAACAGAGGAAGGACAGATAAAGGTGTTCGATTCTGTCGTTATTTGTACGGGACATAACTGGCCGAGAACTCATGAAGGAAAAATACCAGGTTATTATGATGCTCCTTATCCTCCTCAAAAACTAGTGCAGAAGTTTAATCATGCCATCGCAGTGAAAGGTTCTTCTTTAACAGCTATAGATGCTATTAGAACAATTGCAAGACATAATGGTTCATTTGAATCAGATAAAGACGGTAACTTGCTTTTCAATTTATATCCCGAAAGCAGCGAATTTAAAATTATGATGCACTCGAGAAGCGGTATGCTTCCTGCTGTACGATTCCATTTGGAAGATTCTCGACTTTCCAATGATTCTTTATTGAGCAGTGATGAAATAGAAGAGCACAGAAAAAATAATAATGGATTTCTGTCGCTTGATTTTGTATTTGAAAAGAATTTTAAAGAGATATTCCGTGACAGGGATTATAATTTTTATGAACGTATCAAAGATTTATCCATTGAAGATTTTGTGGAAGAAATGATGAAACTCCGCGAGCGTTTGGATCCCTTCCAGCTTTTAAGAGCCGAATATGTCGAGGCGGAGAAATCCATTAAAAGACAGGAATCCGTTTATTGGAAAGAAATGCTCGGAGTGCTTAGTTTTGCGATGAATCATCCTGCAAAATACCTTTCGGCAGAAGACATGCAGCGGCTTCAGAAAGTTCTCATGCCACTTATTTCCATTGTAATTGCTTTTGTCCCTCAGAAATCCTGTGAAGAGCTTCTTGCTCTTCATCATGCAGGCGTACTTGATCTTATTTCTGTAGGTTCTGACAGTACAGTCGAACCCCAGCTTAATGGTGGAATAGTGTATCACTTCAGCGATGATAATGATAAAAAGCATTCGGTTTATTATCAAACATTTATTGATTGTATAGGCCAACCTCACTTGGAGTATAATGATTTTCCTTTTAAAACGCTGTTGTCACAAAAAGCCGTAAGTCCTGCACGTTTAAAGTTTAAATCTAACCAAGCCGGCCATGCTGCTTTTATGCAGAATCAAGATACAGTACAAAAAGATGAGGCTGGAGCGTATTTTATGAATGTTTCAGGGATAGCTATAAATGACAATTTTCAAGTTATTGATCAGTATGGCGCTTATAATAAAAACCTTTACATTATGGCGGTTCCTTATATAGGCGGACTTAATCCGGATTATTCTGGCTTAGATTTTTGCGAAGCAGCTTCTCTCCAGATCATTAGCAATTTGTTGCCAGATTAATTACGTGATAGTTGTAATAATTTCAGTGGAAGTAATTTTGTGATAGTCTGCTTTGCTCTCCGTTAATCTAATTTCATCTCTAAATTTTGGAGTGATTTATAATAATATATTATCTGGTAATCTTACACAATCTAACAATCTGGTAAACGGCATGATTTTTTAATGCTAAAGAACGGACGATTTCTGGAATTCCTTGCATGCTTACTTCACGGATATAGCCGAATTCTGCTTCGGATACTATTTTAGAATGCTTTGAAATTATTTTTTTGAAGGTCTTAGATGTTTTATAAAGTTCAATGTAAACTAAATATATTGCATCTGAATATTCTTTCGGACTTCCTGTATTTTTCAGGAGTAAATTATAATCAGTTTTTTTCATGCCAGTTGGTTTTTATTGAAAATCAGTTCACTAATTTACTTTAATCTTTTTTAACTGTGCCTCTTACTTGCATTTTCTGCCTTAGTTATTGTAATTCCTTATCAACTTTAATGTTGGCTTACTGTTTTTTAAAGTTTTTTTATTTTGTATAGCGGTTTATTTTGGTTAAATTGTATATCCAAAAAAAAGATTTATGAAACAGTTACCTCTATTATTCATTCTTGGCTGTATTTTTATCTCGTGCGAAAGCAAAAAAGAGCAGGAATTGCTGAAGAGAGAAAAAGCTCTAATTGTAAGGGAAGAAGAATTTGAAAAAAAAGAAGCTGATTATAAAGCGCTACTGTCTATGCGTGACAGCATCTTTGCATTAAAAGATACGGTCAGTAATGATAATCTATTAATTACAGAATGGCCCGAATCACTTAAAGGTTTCAAAAATAGTAAGATGCTTTGTAGAGAATCAGACTGCAGCCAGTATGTTATAGGGGATCAGCGTAATGAAACTTGGGAATTTGTATCTGATTCCACTGGAATATATACGAATGTCATAAATAACAAAAAACTTGTTCGGGTATTTAAGGCAAAATATCTGAAAGATAAAATAATGCTTGAATTTAGCAGTGACAGTGTTTCAAAAAACAGAGTAAAAATGACTGTTGTCCTTGATGATATAAAAGAAAATGTCGTTAAAGGCACACAGACTATTACCGGACAGGATAACTGTTCTGCCAGATTCTCGGTGGAACTTACAACTCCTCAAAAAAAATAATTTATGTTATTAAGTATACAGCACGTCAGTCTTCCTATTGAAGATCCGGTACTAAAATTCCTTATCGAACTTATCATAATTTTATGTATTCCTCTTTTATTGAATAAAATAAAAGTACCGCACCTGTTGGGACTTATTATAGCCGGTGCAGTTATTGGTCCAAACGGATTTAACGTTCTTGCCAGAGACAGCAGTGTAGTGGTAACAGGAACTACAGGACTGCTTTATATAATGTTTCTTGCTGGTCTGGAAATAGATATGGGGGACTTTAAAAAAAATAAATGGAAGAGTATTACTTTTTCGCTGTATACCTTTATTGTGCCATTTGCTCTTGGGCTTATAGGCGGTTATTATATACTCCGCTTTTCGCTTTTAAGCTCGGTATTATTTGCTAGTCTTTTTTCATCACATACTCTTATTGTATATCCTATGGTAAGCAAACTAGGAATCGCCAAGAAACTCGCTGTAAATGTTACTGTTGGCGGAACTATGATTACAGATGTGCTTTCGCTGGTAGTGCTGGCTGTTGTAGTGGGTATGTCGCAGGGAGAAGTCGGAACTTCTTTCTGGGTCACGCTTTCTGTTTCTATGCTGGTATTTGCTTTAGTTGTTTTGCTTCTTTTCCCCATAGCAGCGCGGTGGTTTTTTAAGAATGTAGAAGACAAGATTTCCCAGTATATTTTTGTTATTGTAATGATTTACCTTGCTGCTTTACTGGCAGAACTAGCAGGAATAGAGGCGATTATTGGAGCATTTTTTGCAGGTCTTGCCCTAAACAGACTTATACCGCACACTTCATCACTTATGAATAGGGTAGAATTTGTAGGAAATGCTATTTTCATTCCATTTTTCCTGATTAGCGTCGGTATGCTGATTGATTTTAATGCTTTTATCCAGAGCTGGGAAACGCTAGGAGTAGCTGCAGTTATGCTTATAGCTTCAATAGGGGGGAAATATGCAGCTGCTTTTTTAACTAAAAAGACATTTAATTTTACAGATGATGAAGGCAGGCTTATTTTCGGAATGAGTGCAGCTTCTGCAGCGGCAACACTTGCTTCTGTAATGGTGGGATATAATATCATCTTATCTGAAAATGAAGCAGGAGAGCCTGTGAGGCTTTTAAATGAACATGTGCTTAATGGCAGTATCCTGCTTATATTGGTTTCGTGTACGATTTCATCATTTGTATCAATGGCAAGTGCCCAGAGGATTGCCGATGCAGATAGAGAAGAAACCGCGGCAGGTGAGGGTGATGAAGAAGAGAAAATTCTGCTGGCTGTAAATCATGAGCATACGGTTGAAAAAATGGTTAATCTGGGACTTCTTATAAAAAGCAGAAGTAATATAGACAACCTTTTTGCACTCAATGTAATTAACGAAGATAAAAGTGAATCATCTCAAAAAAATGCAGAAAAGCTACTGGGTGCGGCCGTAAATATGGCAGCGGCGGCTGACGTTAAACTAAATCCGATAACGCGGCATGATAATGATGTAATTTCAGGGATTAATAATGTGGTGAAAGAACAGAATATTACTGATCTGCTTATTGGTCTTGAAGAAGAAAAAGGATTTTCATCTTCATTTATTTATAATCTTTATAACGGTTATCTGCAGAACAAGCATATAAATTTGATTATCTATCATGCAGTACAGCCGTTGTCAACCATTAAAAAGTATGTTGTGCTAATTCCTGCTGATTCAGAAAAAGAACCGGGATTTTTCCATTCTTTATTGAGAATTTGGAATATCGCAAAAAATTCGGGAGCAAAAATGAGTTTTTACGCAAACGAAAAAACTATTACTGTATTAAAAAGTATCATTAAAAAATCTAATATAGAAGCTGTTTTTAATCCTGTAGCTTCATGGCAGGAAGCCGAACAGACTGCAGGAAATCTGGAAGAAGACGAAGCACTTATTATTTTAATGGCCGACAGAGGTATGTATTCTTATTTTCCTCAGATGAAAGAAGTGCCTGAAATTTTAAATAAAAAACTCAGCAATAACAATTATATAGTAATTTATCCTTTTTCAAAAATGGACAATACTGTTACAGAAAAAAGAGCTGTAAGCAACCTTGATGATTTTGCTGATATAGGGAACATTATCGGCCGAATTTTTAAGTAAAGAATTTAGCTTGATCTGGAGTACCACAACTTAAATGTTGTATTACGAAGTATATTTTAAATAGTTTTTTTTCCTTGGTTTAGAGGAAGAGTTACGGTAAATTCGGCACCATCATTTTCCTTTCCTGTAGCAGTGATAGTTCCGTTATGTCTTTCGGTTATTTTTCTGCATAGGGCAAGGCCGAGTCCGGTTCCTTCGTAATCGTCTTTGGAATGTAGTCTTTCAAAGGCATTGAATATTCGTTCCGCATATGCACTATCCAGCCCGATACCATTATCTTTAATTACTATCTGGACATGTTTTTTGCCTTCATGCTCTACAATGTTACATGTTATTATAACTCTGGGAGGTTCATCTGCTTTAGAAAATTTTAAAGCGTTGTGTATTAGATTATAAAATAACTGGTGTATTAAAATAGGAGCTCCTTCTATTTCATGAAGTTCACTTGTAAAAAGGATAGCATCTTTTTCTTGTATGATAAGTTCGAGATCGATTTTTATGTTTTCAATTATTTCATTAAGATTTATTTTTTGGACCTGCTGAATTGATTTGTTGAGAGTTGAATAAGCTAATGTACCTTCTATTAAGGTCTGCATTCTCTCGGCAGACTGATCCACTTTATCACTATATTTTTTTATATTTTCAATTTTTTCAGCTTCAATTTCTTTTTTTAATAAACCGTTAAAAATTTTGATTTTTCGTACAGGTTCTTTTAAGTCATGAGTAACCATATTGGCGAAATGAATTAGATTCTCGTTTGATTCTCTAATCTCTTTAGTGCTTTCTTTGATTTTTTGCTGAAGATCTTTTTCAAACTTTCTCTGATCGCTAATGTCCTGTATAATTCCGATGATGCTAGAAGCATTCCCATTTTGATCTTTTATGATTTTTCCGTTGACTTTTACCCATCTTTCCGATTTATCATCATTTATAATCCTTGCCTCATAAACTATTTTTCCTGTAATTAATGCATCCTGATGTGCTTTTTCTCTTATTTGCAAATCCTCTGGATGCATTCTTTTGAGAAGCATTTCAGTGTCTGATGCTTCATCAACAGACCATAATTCATTAAAATTTCCAGAAGTAAAAGTTTCCTTAGTCAGTAAATTTATTTCGTAAGTTCCCATTCCAGAAGATTCAACTGCTATTCGGAGTCTTTCATCTGCACTCTGTATCTTCTGCTTTATATTATGCATGTCAGTTATATCGGTTCCATTTTTTAATAGACCGTAAATATTTCCATCTTTACCATAAAGAGGAGTAAAACTGTAATTGAAATAATGCTGCGTTATTTTTCCATCAATGACTAAATCGATCAGCTTGTCTTTTGCATAAAATGGTATTCCTGTATTTAATACCTCAAGAGCCTGAGTCATTATCTCGTGTTTGGGTGTTTCAGGAAGTACATCAAAATAATTTTTTCCGATAACCTCGTTTCCTTTTCCCCATACAGAGATCATCGCAGGATTAGCGAGCTCTATTTTAAGATCATTTCCAATTAAAACAGCGATAGGAAGAGGTGTGTTGTCCACAATGTTTTTTAACAGCGATACATAATCATACATGGCGGATATTTTTTTGGTGCTTACAAATTTAGAATCAAACAAAGTGGAGGTGTTATATCAAAGCGTGTTAATATTTCATAATTTCAATTAAGAAGAAGAACTGCCAATTTTTTATATACTTAGCAGATTTTTAAATTTGATATACTGATGATTAATTTTTAAAGAGAAATTTTGTTCTGCTAGAGTATTGGAATGCCCATTAATATTTGAACCTAAATAAGAATATGCTTTTTTACGGAAAGCATCAATTTGATCTAAAAAGGGAATAACAAATAGGGAGAAATTCAAAGAAAACTCTTTGTTAAAAGCCATTAACAGCATCAAAATTTTCAGTCGCAGTATGAAGGAGAATTTCCTTCTCAAATACTGCGGTATAAAGCATCTTTTTCTGTCGTGCCAGTGTCATAAGGTTGTTCAGGCCAGCGTTCAATTTATTGTTTTTTAATGTTCGAAGCATTTCTTGCTGCTCTATTTCTTGTCTATCAAATAGATGAAGTTCTTTAAGAGACTGATAGTATTCAAGTGAGGCAGTTTTTAAGGATTCACCTTTTGGAATGCCGTCAGTAGAAAGCTTTTTGATATCGCCAATAAGTAGGTCAAACTCTTTGCGCTGCTGATCAACAGCTTTTAAAGCTCCTTTGTAATCCTCTTTTACTAGACAATTGAGCTTTTTTTCTCCTGGACCTTCTTTTCCAATAGTAATTTCAAAAGCCCTACGTTCCCATTGATTAGTCAACTCCTTAAAATCGGCTGCATTTGAGGATTCACAGGAACTTATTATTATAAATAAAAATGCTGTTATATAAATGCCAAATCTCATCATAATGATAGTTAATTGATTTTACTTTTAATTCTGAAAATTATTTCTTTTAAAAACGTCAAAACGATTGATGTAGAAATCTAAATTTCATAAAATCTTTAAACACTAATTTACATATTATTAAAATCGTATGAAAAAAAATAATCTAAATTGAACATCATTTTGTAAAATCTCATTCAAATAAAAAGAGAGAACCCCGAAAAGTTCTCTCTTTTTAAAATTTTCACTTATACTATTTGTTTTACTTGAACCCGCCTGATACTTCTACAGTTTGTCCTGTAATTATTTTTGATTCGTCTGAAGCAAAAAATACGGCCATATTTCCGATATCATCGGGCGTAGCCATGCGGCCTAAAGCGCTTCGTTTTACAGTTCCCAGAATGACATCTGAATCTAAACTGGCTCCTAATTTTGCAATACCTTCAGTAAAAACTCCGCCCGGTCTAATAGAATTGACTCTGATGTTCTTCGGTCCTAGTTCTTGTGACAGCGCATAGGTTATAGAATCAACAGCGCCTTTTGAAGCAGCATATACCACAGAGTAAGGTTCTGGTCTAGTGCCGGCAAACGAACTGATGTTGATAATGCTTCCTCCATTTTCATCAAACAAAGGTGCGGCTTCTTTTGATGCTAAAAGAACACCAAGCACATTTATGTCAAATGTTTTTCGATATGATTCTTCTGTAAATGATTCTAGCAATTCAAATTCATAAATACCAGCATTATTTACCAATGCATCCAAACGTCCATACACTTTTATTGTTTCCTGAAAAAGTCGTTTTACATCTGCCAGTATAGATATGTCTCCCTGCACTGCAACAGCGCTACCACCAGATCTAATTATTGCAGCTACAACTTCTTCTGCTTCTTGTTTACTTGAACCATAGTTTACTACTACTTTGGCTCCAGATGCAGCCATTTGTTTTGCAACACCAGCACCAATTCCTTTAGATGCACCAGTTATTACGACCACTTTGTTTTCTAATATTCTTTTCATTTTTTGTTTATTTATTTTTTGATTTTTATACTGATTTCGGAGCTCCTATAAAGATATATTTGTCACGAAGAAATGCTGTGATCCATATTAGGGACAAGGGTATCGCCGGATTAAGCATTGAACCATCATGTGATAATTCTGTTGCCATTGCTCCAGCAAAATAGCAGGAAAGCAGGATAAAACCAATTCGCATGGTTTTGGGAAAGATAAATAAGAACGCAAAAGTCATCTCCATTAAACCGAGAGCCGTCGCTGCATGAGGCAGATTGAATTTTACGAGTCCATTAACGGACCACGGAAGCTGGATGGCTTTCATAAGACCGCTTAAAATTACCATCACAGTAGTTAATATGAGCAGCGTGGTTGCAAGATATTTTTTAGTTTTCATCGGTGTTTAATGAAATTAATTAGCAAGTTCTCTAACCTCTATCATGATAAAATGCCCGATACGATTTTTTATCAGCCATTTTTCATTATGGTTTACATATTCGTCCTCATATTTAACGCTGTATTCTGAAAGAATATCTTTTCCTTCCACTTCTCTAATCATCTTTAATTGAGAGAAAGAAATGCCCGAAGCGGTATCTCCATCGATTTTTACTTTATGCTGTCCATTCAATGTAAAGTAGGTTTTTACATGTCCCGCATGCTGATTGAATTCTTTTTCCATGTTTTCTCTTTGCGAAACCGAAGAAACTAAAGCTCCATTCATATAAACTTTATAAGTAACATCTGGGGTAAATAAATCCATTACCTCTGAGATTTTTTTCTCGTCACCTAGAGTAGCGTAATCATCGATTAGGCTTCTTAATTCCTCTTTTACTTTTAGATTTTCTAGTGTCATGATTTTATTATTTTTAAAATTATTTAGCAAAATTAGAGTACATTTGCTTACAATTTGTTAGTCGTTACCAAAAGGTTAGTGACTTCTAAAATGATAGTTATGTCAGAATCAAAAGAAAAAAAGATCGAAAGCAAGGAATTTACGGAAGAATGCAATACTGTACTTATGGCGGTTTCTGATGCATTATATGCCATTGGAGGGAAATGGAAATTGATGATTATCATTGCAATGGCGAGAGGAAATAAAAGATTTACAGAAATTCAAAGACAGGTTACTGGGATTTCTGCAAGGGTTCTTTCGAGTGAGCTTAAAGAATTAGAGCAAAACGGTTTTATACTTAAAAAAGTGGCTGTGGGATATCCTGTAAGTATCGAATATGAACTGCTTCCTTACAGCCAAACTTTGGAAGAAGTTGTGGGAGCTATGACTAAATGGGGGATACAGCATAGGGAAAAAATCCGAAATGAAAGTAAAAAACAATAAGCGCAATTAAAAAAGAAAGAGAATTCAATTGAATTCTCTTTCTTTTTTTAAGCTTTTAATCAATAAAATCAATTCAATTTTTAATGAGTTTTATCGAAAAACTAATTCCATAGAATCTTACTGTTTATCGCCATAAGACCTTTTATGGTAATTAAACTTTGATCAGTATCTGAATTAAGAAAAATGTAACCTTGAGAGTTCATTAAGACTAAGGCATCCAGCAGTTTTGCCTGATTTGCCCTTTCAGCAGCGCTATTAT
The DNA here is from genome assembly GCF_058135255.1 of Flavobacterium sp. LK-23. Lineage (NCBI taxonomy): Bacteria > Pseudomonadati > Bacteroidota > Flavobacteriia > Flavobacteriales > Flavobacteriaceae > Flavobacterium > Flavobacterium sp. LK-23. The sequence continues at coordinate 20,641 of NZ_JBYUVT010000004.1, read as the reverse complement.
CAGTAAATTTCGAAATATTAGGCACTGCTGTCACAAGCTTTGTTAACTCTTCAAAAGTGCAGCCCATGCTATATTTTTCAGCTAGTATCCTAAGGATCTTTACAAAAAAAACAGAAGATGGTTCCATATATAATCGCTTTAATGTTATATACGAAAATTGATTCTTTTTAGATTATTCTTATTACTCCAGTTAAATTGAATTTATACTTTTGGATAAAAATGTCTAAGAATTTGATTTGGCGTTTTAATAACTTCTTTGCCGATTGCGTCAAACCATTTTACTTCTTTTGTTACTTCTGCACAGCATTCGTTTTTGGAGTTAAAAAAACAGCTTTTAATATTGATTTTATCCGCTATATAACAATGCTTCATTTCAACTAAAAAATGTTCTGTAAACATCAGGTTTTTATGGATGATTAATTCATGATTTCCTTCCTGTAAACCTAAATGCATATAATTAAGTTTCTCTTTGGAAAGCCCATTGTAAAACAAAAAATGGTATAACAATCGTACAGTATATGAAATATATGCGGTATCTTCCATGACCATATAATCATTTACATCTTCTCCGGTAACAACATAATTTTTACAGATCATTTTTAATGTGATTTAAGGTTAAAAAAAGAGACCGGCGTAATAAGTTTACCGGCCTCCAGAATGTTAGTCATGTTTAGTACGCTTGCAAATCTGAATAGATTCGATTCTTAAAAGAATTATTTAACCAATAAGAAATTGTAATTAATCTTTATTTTGTCAGCAATTTTCTTTCTGACAAGACTTGGTATTTCAATATCAAAATCTTCAGGTTTTGCTTCAAATGTGCCAAGAGCATTAACTCCATTTGGAGCTTTGGAAATTTTTACAATCACAGAGACTGGTTTTGTTTTTCCGTGAATAGTAAGATCTCCTTTTAATGTGAAATTTTTAGGAGAACTTGTAATTTTTGAACTATCAAAATCTTCAATTTTACCTTTGAAAGTCGCTTTTGGAAATTTTTCAGATTCCATATAATTTTCATTAAAGTGTTCTTCCATCAGCGCTACTTTAAACCGAAAACCTTTTATAAGCACTAAACTGGCAAAATCTCCTGTTGTTTCATCTAGAACTGCTGATACTGATTTGCTTTCGGCAGCAACTTCTTCGTAAGAAGGCATTGATGCCTGAAACTTTATATTTCCTGTTTTTGTTATCAGTTTTTGTGCAACCCCTTCGTTATTCGCAATTATAATAAGCAGTAGCGCAAAGAAATTAATAAATGATTTTTTCATAATAATTAATTTTCTTTTAGACCATCGGTGTTCCATTTTACTATTAAATCAATATTAGCCTGAGCCATTCTTCCACCTTGAGGCATAAGTCCCTGCTGGCCGCTTTGAAGTTGGATTCTCCCCAATAAACCAGCACTTTCTACAGCAGCCTTTACCTGAGCAAAAGTAGTAAGTGGTCTGAAGGCTGCAGACCTTCCGCTAGCGTGGCAGCTTATGCAGTTGGCATCAATAATAGATTTCACATCTTTACTGTAGGTAACCGAAGTTGTTGGATTTGTCGGGTTCGTTGGGTTTGTCGGATTAGTAGGATTCGTCGGGTTTGTTGGATTTGTTGGAGTAGTAGGTTGTGGTTCGATATCCTGCATTGTGTCAGAATCGCTGCAGCTTGCCAGTACAGCCAGTAAAATTGTGAGTACGATTGTTTTTTTCATGATTTATTGTTTTTAATTGTTAGAAAACTCTGTATAGATTAAAGCCAAAGAAGAAATCCCCTTTACCCCAGTCGCCAGAAGCATTGGTAAGGTATCCGCTCTCACTCATAGATTGTGAATTGGTAAAGATTAATTGAAAAACGTGTCCGCCTGTTTCCACATCAAGACCTACAGACAACGGATTTTTATAAAAGTCAGGTTTGTCAAAATTGTGCATGTATTCTAAATTGACAGATAATCTTTTCGTGATTTTATAGCGGCCGCCACCTCCAAAAGAAAACTGATTGTCTCTTTCGATATCAGGAGTGTAAAGGTTTTTGTGTATAAAAGACGGTACTAACTCTAATGAGAATTTTTCACTGATTTTTCTAGATATTAAAACCTGCTGCACATACGTCATACGATGTTTAAATTCTAAACCTGGATATTGGTCTTTTTCTAAAAAAGTATTAATATCTGCAACGCTATACCCAACAATGTCCAGCGGAAAATTATCGTTTTGTCGTGCTACTCGGTACTTCAATCCGGTTTCATACATTTTGTTTAAAGTATGTCTCGAAAGGCTGACAGATAACCAATCTGTAACACCATAGATTCCTCCAAGTTTTGTGGTTGCATTGTCAAGACCAAAAAAACTGTCAAAGCCATCTTTTACAGTCCCAAAACGATGCGAAACCACAAAATAGAATTCTTTTTTAGCAGGCATTTTTGTGGTCTGTAAGGTTACCAGCTGTAAAGCTTTAAAAGTAGCTGTAGAATAGCTTTCTTCTGTTTGTGTAGAATCAAGACTCTTCAATAAATCATCCTGAGGGTAAGCCATTGTAACTAAAAACAGGCAGAACGGAACTAGAATTTTCTTCATAAATTAATTGTTATTTGTTTGGTTTATTTAACAGTGCATTGGTCTATTTTGACTTCCATAAACAGTTCGTCATATCCAATGCATTTGCCTTTAATCGTCATTTTGCTGTTGGTCATTTTGTTTTTCAATTTTTCTTTAAAAAGGCAGAAGACAGTATTTTCAAGTATAATTACAGAGTCGGTTTCTTTGGTTGCCTTACCTGTTATTTCAATAGTTTTGTTGAGGTATAATGAATCTGCTTTTTTAGGATCTGCGTTATAATCTTCAAGAAGTTTTTTGGCAGTTACGCTAAAATCTGGCGCTTCAGATGCTATGTTACGGGCTTCTTTAAAGACAACTCCATAATAAAAGTAGATTCCAGCAGAAACAATTAGTAGTAATACCGCGGTTACAATTGCTATTTTTTTTCTTTTCATATTTGGTTTGTATTGGTGATAAATAATAATCAGTCAGCGTTTTTTTTTACCTGATGGCCTTCATCCCGTATTTTTTTTCGATGCTGAATGCCAAAATCCCGTAATGATTTGATAATAGGCTCAAGTGATGAACTGTAATCGGTTAATTGATATTCGGTTTTAGCGCGGCTTTGATTATCCGTTTTCTTTTCGACAAATCCGTTTAGTTCCAGTTCTTTCAACTCTTCGGCTAAAACTTTGGATGTGATTTTCTGCACTTCCTTTTTAATTTCAGAAAACCGTTTGTTGCCTTCCATAAGTGTCAGGACTATCGGAATTCTCCATTTTCTGTTAATAATGTAAAGAGCATCCATGATGGGCACTATTTCAGATTTGCATTTTGATGCAAATTTGATCTGCCGTTTATTAGATGTTGCATTTTCTGGTGTATTCATACTTAAAACTGTCTCAAATCAAATGATGATTCTATAGTGAAACAGCCTTAGTAAAGATTACCCTACCAAAGAATTGTGATTTTTTGAAAAAAAATAGAAATGTAGAATGAGAGCTTTAAAAAAACTCTTGCAGCAACGATATTAAAATGAAACTCTAAAACTCAGATTTGGAGTTCTTTGCAGTGAAAAAGTGTCCACTTCTTCGATAGAATTGGTTAAAGAATTAATTCTGTAATATTCACTGATTTCATTTCTTCTGTTTAGGATATTTAAGATTGAGATTCCTATTTTGTATTGAATTCCGCTTTCGGTTTGCCACTTGTAAGTTGAAGAAAGATTAACCTGCGAAAACATATTCAGATTACTGTTGTTTGGTTTGTTGTAAACCAGTACAGGATCAGAAAGATCAATTTGAGATAAATCTGGAGATGTTTTTGGTCTTCCTGAAGTCCATTTTGTTCCTAAAGCAATCTTGAAATTGTTTTTCTCATAAATTGCCGCCCACGATAAAGTGTGTGTCAGCTCAAAGTTGTTGGGAAAACGAGGATATTGATAATTAGTAAAATGATAATTGTTTTCGTTGTATGTATAACTTAACCACGTAAGAAAGTGGTTTATTTTTTTCTGAATTAGCATTTCTGTTCCCCAGATTTCATAATCTCCTGTAGTTCTGACAAATTCCAACTGATTCTGAAAACCTTGGCTAGAGGTTGTTATTCCGGTTACTTTTTTATAAAAGTTTTCGATGTCCAAAAGCCAATTGTTCTTTTGATAGAACAAATTTAAAGATAGCTGTCTGCTTCTTTGAATAGGAATTGTGCCGTTATTCGAGACAATCCAGCGTCTTTTTTCTATGCCAAAATAATCTTTCTGGAGATCAATAATCTGCTGGGAGTTTTGACTTTTGAGTTCGCCGAGAAGTTCTAAGGTTACACTTTTACTAAGTCCGTAACCCAATTGAACTCTAGGCTCTGCAATATATTTTTTGAATTTTTCGATATAATTAAGCCGCATTCCGCCCTTAAAATATACTCTAGAAATGGTATCATTATATTTTCCTTCTACAATTAAAGCATGAGTTCGTAATACGTCTTTTACTTTACGATAAAAATCAGGATTAGTTACCTGCTCTAAATTAGTAATGCCAATTTCATTAAATTGATATCCGTCGCTGAAACTAAATTTAGAGTTTAGAATATGATTATTTTCTAAATTAACGCCATTGTTGTTTACGGTATTTTCTTGAATAACAGTCTGGTTTTCGTAAATTGACTTTTGATCGGCTAGAAGTTCGTACGAAGAATTGTAAACATTAATTTTGGTCGTGTTGAATTTATTCCAGTTTCTTTTCCATAACAAATTTGCACCGTAGTTCTGTTGGCGTAAAACATTGGTTTGCGATTTGTTTATATTGTATGAAGCAGCACTTTTAGTAACTTCCAGATTATCCTTTATCGTTATTAAATCAAGTATGATTTGATCTTTGATTCCTATTTTTTGCGCGTATTTTACAGTAGCGTCATAAAAGCCAAATTTTTTATCACTTTTATAATTAAGATTTTGGTTTTGCGAAAAATCGGTAATGGTAGTATTTTGAAATACTTTATTGAAATATTCTTTATAAGTAGGAGTTTCTACAAAATCGGTAATCGATTTGCGCGCCGAAATTTCGATATAACTTTTTTTAGAAAGATTATATTTTCCATAAACATCAGCATTAATCATGTTGATTCCCGCGCTAAAAGAGTTTTTTTCTGCTTTTTCTGGAGTAGAAGAAATCGCGACTACACTTGAAACGCTTTCTCCGTAAAAGGCAGAACTTCCATTTTTATAGATGGAAATGGTATGCCCTAGATTTGGATTGAAAACTGATATTAAACCAAAAAAATGTCCTGTTTGAAACATTCGTATTCCATTCCACAAAAATAAATTCTGATCGTGCGTACCACCTCGAACGTTGATGCTTGATACACTTTCGTCCAAACTGTTTACACCCGGAATCTGCTGCATGGTCTGCAACGCATCGGGTTCAATAAGGCCGGGAAGTATACCAAATTTTTTCGGCTTAATTTCAAGAGATCCATCAGTGTTTTTAGAAATCCCAGAAGCCAAAATGGCATTCGTTTTAATTTCGTGCAATTCTGTAATTTCAGGTTCTAACAGGATTTGGATGCAATCTTTAACCTTTGTGTTTCCTGCCGTAATTCTTTTTGAAGCAAAACCAACATGACTAATTACAAAAGTGTTTTTGTTTTCTTTATTAAACTCAAAATAACCTTCTGAATCAGTTGTAAAGTGACTTTTATTATTTAAACTGATGTTGGCATTTTCGATAGGCTTTTTATCAATAGAAGATAAAACATAGCCACAAATTATTTTTGAAATAGTATCCTTTTTATAGATATTGATGAATTTGTTGCCTATATTTTCAAAAGACAAATGAGTTCTTTTTTCGAGATATTCCAATTTTTGTTCTAATGAAAATGATTTCTTGGGGGGATTTAATTCGAGACCTTCAATGTTATCTTCGGTATAATTAAAGCTTACGCCATGTTGTTCTTCAATATCAATTATTATTTTTTTAAAAGGCATAACCTTTCCTTTGTCTTGAGCAAAAAGATTCAGGACAAGAAAAAAGAGAAAAAACAAAAAATGAAATTGTTTGGGGCGGAACATTTATTTTTCGTCAAAAATTATTTTGTTGTTAGAAACTTTTCTAGCTTCTAAATGATAAGTCGTACTAATAATCTGCAAAGCTGTATTGAGATCTTTTGCAGGCAGTTTTCCTGTAAACAGAGAGATAGTGTCTTTGGCGTTTAAATCGATTTTAATATTGTATTGCCTTTCAACTTCATCTAAAATAGTTCGTATGTTTTCTTTATAGAAACAGATCTGATTATCCATCCATTCTGGCTGTGACGAATTTACAGTCCTTTTTGCCTCTTTTCCATTTTCAAAACGAACACTTTGTCCGTGAGTTAATAAAACTTGAATGTTGTTATAATTTACTTTCACACGGCCTTCATAACACACAACATCAAACCTGTTTTTTCTGGCTTTAACGTTAAATTGCGTTCCTAAAACCGTTACTTTTCCAAGATTGGTCTGCACTTCAAATTTTCTGCCTTTTGCAACTTTAAAGTAAGCTTCTCCTTTAAGTTCCAAATGTCTGTTGTTGTTCCAATTCCACTTTTTATAGTGTATTTCAGAACCTGAATTTAAAACCACTTCAGAATTATCGGGTAATGAGAAAGCAGTCTTTTTTCCAAAATCGGCAGTTTCGGTTTGAGGCACAAAAACTTTCATCGCAAACGTAATTCCAAGGGCGAGAACAAATATGGCAGCGGCTTTAAATGCCCATTTTTTGTAAAGTGGCACTACTTTTGGCGCTGTTTTTTTCTGGCTTAAAATATTCGACAACATAGCATTTTCATCCAAATCGCCTGTTTCTAGATGAGCGGTATAGTTTTTTATCTTTTGGTATTTTTCAAAATCGGGACTTGCCTCAAATGCGGCCAATTCATCCGGAGATAATTCGTCGTTGAGCCATTTTGCCAATAAGCGATCTTTTTTCATTGTATCGTATTATTTAATTAAAACAATTAGAACTAAATTTACCCTACTTTTTATAAGTCAATTTCTTTACGTAAGCTTAACAGGGCCAAATGGATGCGTTTTTCTACTGCCTTTACGCTAATGTTGAGCTCTACGGCAATTTCGCTGTATTTTTTGCCATCAATTCTGTGCATTAAAAAGGCAGTGCGCTGTTTTTCGTTTAAGTTTTCGATGGCTTTTAAAAGTTTTGCCTGAAATTGTTTTTCTTCCAGAAGATATTCCGGACTCTCATTGGTCTTGTCCAAACCAGTGAAGTTTTTTTCATATTTCAAAACCACTTTCTGGTGCGCAATCTGGTTGAGACTGCTGTTATTGGCAATGGTGTAAAGGTATGATTTTGCTTTTTCTAAAGGTACAGAAGCACAGTTCTGCCAAAGCTTTACAAATGCTTCCTGAGTTATATCTTCTGCTTGTTCTGCGTTTCCAAATTTGTAAAAAAGAAAATTCCGAAGTGCTTTTACATGACTTTTGAAGAAAGACGAAAAAATGATTTCATCACAAGTATTAGATTGGTTTTGATCTGGCATTTAGAGTTTCAATTTTTTCAGCGTAAAAGTATTTGTTTTTAATTTAAGTAGGGTAAAAGTAGAGATGATTGTTTTATAGAAGAATAAAATGCTATTGGTTTTTGATAATTTAGTATAGATGAAAATTATCAAGCCTTGCTGTTAGGTTATTAAAAAACAGTTTCTTTTAAAATTTATTACCTTTGTAAAAACATAAATATGTTCCTTTTGAAAAAATATTTATCACTTGCAGTTTTCCTATTGTTACTGTTTTCCTGTCAAAGTGAAGTAGACGAGCAAAACAATAATTCGCAGGGAACCATTACTACTGTTTCTCCGCTTACAACTTATTTGCAAAGGGTTGCTATGGTTAGAACTGTACAGGATAATATGATTGACGGATCTAGTTATTGTACTATAAAGCTCCCTTATACCGTTACAGTAAATAATGAGCAGATTGCAGTAAACGCAACTGCCGATTATCAAAAAGTTTTGGATAATATCAACGCAAGCAATTATGATGATGATATTGTAAAAATAGACTTTCCTGTAACGATGGTATATTATAATTACATCGAAAAACTGATTCCAAATCAGGCAGATTTTGATTCTTTGATTGATTATTGGAATCTCTATCCAGATCTTTTATCCAAAATCAACGGTCTGAATATCAATTATCCCATAACAATCAATAGCTATAACAGCCTCAATCAAGCAGCGAGTTCTCAATTAATAGTAAGCGATCAGGCCTTTTTTAATTTCATTAAAAATTTAAATGAAAGCCAGTATATCTCTCTAAAATATCCTATCACAATTGCAGATTACAATAATCAGACAAAAACGATTTCAAATAATCAGGATTTCGAAAATGCTATTAAATATGCCATAGATTATTGTCCAGAAAATAACCTTGTAACACTAGATTTTGATGCAACCATTACAAAAGGTTCTTGGGAAATACCTTATTTTTATGATGGTGCCGTAAAGACTTCAAATTACAGCGACTATACATTTGTATTTAAAACCGATCAATCTGTAGTTGCCACCAAAAGTGGAGTTTCAGAAACGGGCCAGTGGGAAAGTTCAATCCAAAATGGTGTCAGAGAAGTTAAAGTAATTTTTAATACAGGAGTGCTTTCTAAATTAAATTTCAACTGGAAGCTGTTTGAATTTAATAATTCTCAGATACGATTACGAGATATAAATACAACAACTAATTATCTCTATTTTCAAAAAAAGTAAATCTCCAAGTCCACTTTTTTGTTTTACTTAGAGATTTATAAATTGCTAACTATGTTTGTTTTAAATAAGTGAAACGTCTTTTTTAAGCATCTCAATTCTATGTTTCTAAGTGTTTAAAAATAATACCCAGAACATCACTTTTTTTTTCTTTCTTCCCAACCAGATCAGAAGTCCCGTAATAGGTAATGTTGCCGCAAATAAACAAACGATAAAAGCTAAAATTTTGGTTGGATAACCATAGATGCTTCCGGTATGAATTGGGTAAATTAGGCGTCGTACTTTATCGCCATTGCTAAAGGATTCATAAGGTCTTATTTTCAAAAGTTTACCTGTGTATTTGTCAAAATAAGCCATACTTGAAATATTCGGAATAGATTTTTCAAGATTCAATTTAATAACCATAATACTGTTTATGGTATCAGAAGGAATTCTAATCTGCGTATCTCCTTTGTATTTATAAATGTTTTCTGTTTTTGAAAGTATGTTTTGATAGAAAAAAGTTTTATCCAGTTTTGGATCCACTTTTGTCGGATTTTCAACTTTAGCCGAAGGTTTTTTTGCTGTTCCATCTGCCAGTAAATAGATACCGCTTTCAAACCATTTGAAAGACCAGGTTAATCCGGTCAGGGATATGATCAGAAGAAATAGAAAGCTGTAGAAACCAAAATTGGAATGAAAATCCCAATTGACTCTTTTAAAAGAAGCATTCCATTTTATGGTCAATCTCTGCTTTAAGTTTTTTATTTTTTTTGGCCACCATAAAATTAGCCCCGAAAGCAGCATAAAAACAAAAATAAGACAGCTGCAGCCTGTAATAAATTTTCCCACTTCTCCTAGGATCAAATGACGATGCAGATCTAGTACTACAGAGAAAAACCTGCTTTTTTCAGGAATGGTTGCCAGTACTTTTCCTGTATACGGATCTACGGAGAAAATCTGATCTTTTTTATCAGCATCTGTTCCAGAAATAATTACTGTTCTTGCTGGGTCTTGATACGTTTGAATTCGGTCTAATTCTCTAATGCGATATTGTTTCGCAATAGAATTAACGTAAAGGTCAACAGGCATTTTTTGGTTTCCAATATTCGAAACTTTATAAAATTCAGGATTGATAAAAGCGTCGATTTCTTCTTCAAAAACTAAAATGCTTCCAGTAAGGGCTACAATAAATACAATAAGCCCGGACGTAAGTCCGAGCCATAAATGTAAAAAGCCAATATTTTTTTTAAATGTTTTATTCATGTAAAGAGGCTGCGAAAAATATTTTCAAATATAATTAAAGCTTTTTTAAAAGGAGTAGCCAAGAGTTAAAAGCCAGTTAGAAGGTGCTCCAGGGAACAAACGGATATAATCATATCCTCCAACCCAATAGGTTTTATTTAGGATATTATTCGCGTTCAGCTGAATTTTGAACTTGTTGATATTGTAATAAAAAGCAGCATTAAACAAGGTATATCCAGGAAGAGTTTCTGTAGTAGTCTGGCTCATGGTACGTGTTGTCGCAAAATTAGATCCCATTGCAATTCCAAAATCTTTTAAAGCGCCATTTGTAAAATTATAACGAGTCCAAATATTACCCTGCTGTCTTGGAGTATTTGCTTTTTGTCTTCCAACTTCAACTTCAATAGGGCTTTCTGTAATAAAAGCTTCATTATAACTATAAGCGGCAGAAATACTCCAGTTGCGCGTAATATTTCCATTCAAATCAATTTCGATACCTTTCGATTCCTCCTCACCAATAGATCTCATTAAATCGGGATTTGACGGATCATTAGCAGGATATAACGTGTTTTTTTGCTGTATTTTGAATAACGCAACAGTCACAAAAAGTTTTTCTTTAAACCAAGATGATTTCCCTCCAAATTCAACCATATTGCTTTCTAACGGATTAAATGGACCTCCCGAATTTGGATTTGCCAGAGTAGACGCCGTTTGAGGATTATATCCCTGAACATAAGTTCCGTATAGGTTAATGTTTGGATTAAGTGTATAAGTAAGACCAAAACGAGGCAAAAACGAATGTTGTTTTACTTTTGTTTCTGTGGCTTTTTTGTAATTTACTTTATCTGAATATTCGTCATAACGGATACCAATTAAAGCCTGAAAAGCACCAAATTTAATATGGTCTTGAATATAAACGCCATACAATGAATAATAGGTTGGATCAACTTGGCGCGCTACATAAAAATATTTACTCATATCTTTTAATTGCTGCGATGCAAATGGATTAGTCAAATCAAAATGAGCTACGTTGGGCACTGGATTTCCTTTAGAATCCAATAAATAATTCGCTTTATTTGCAGGATTATAAGTCGCGATAAAGCCATTATTGGCAGCATTTCTGTAACCACTTGCCGTTAATTGCGATCCGCCTGCGGGAACCTCCTCCTGAGCATAATCAAAACCTGCAATTAAATTATGGTCTAAAGCACCTGTTTTGGCCTCATATTTAAAGAAAGTAGAAAGATTATCAATATAACGCTTGCGTTTACGCTGAAAAACTTGCATTTCAATTGCGGTTGGAATTGTCGATCCGTCTCCAGCAGAAGCATATTTATTGGCACCACGGTGCTCTAAGAGATCCTCATTATAGCCCGTTCTGATGTACGATCCTGAAAACGATAAACGGTCTGAAAACTTATGATTTAAAGAGGTCGTAACGATATAGGTTTCCTCTTTTAAATAATCATTTGTTGAGTTTAGCGAATTTGAAGTTTTTGTAGAATAGAGATTGTCTTCGTAAGTAGACTGTCCTCGGTCCAAATTCCCATTGGAACTGCTGTAGATCAAATCAAAATTTACGCTTGTTTTATCATTTGGAAGAAAAGAAAGGGAAGGAGCTACAACAATATTTTTGTCATATTGCAAATCCCTGAATGAATTGGCATTTTCGTAACCTAAATTCAAACGGTATAAAAGCGATTTATCTTCGGTTAAAGGCCCTGTAAAATCAGCTAAGGCTCTTAAAGTATTAAAACTTCCGGTAGAAAAACTTACGCTATTTGCTGCCTGATCTAATGGTTTTTTAGTCACACGATTTAAAACCCCTCCAGGAGAAGCATTTCCAAACAAAGCAGATGATGGTCCTTTTAAAACTTCAACACGCTCCAGATAATTTGCAAGAGGCTGTTTCCAAAATCCTGTAGAGGTTCTCATACCGTTTAGCAATTGCGTATTGCTTCCTCCGTTTATCCTAAAACCTCTAATGGAGATATCGTCGTAAAAAGTAAACTGGCTTACCCCGCTGAAATTTTTTACCACTTCGCCAACACGAATTGCACCCTGATCTGCTATTAATTCTTTGGTAGCGTAAGAAACGGCTTGAGGTAAGTCTTTTAAGGCGATTTCCGTTTTAGCGCCAATAAAAGATTTTGTATTTCGATAAGATTTTTCTTTTCGTCCTGTAATTTCTACAGTCTGCAGCGTATTGATGTTTTCTTTTAAAGTAATAGAAATATCAACATTTTCATTTTCATTTAGTTCAACATTTTTTTCTTCGACTATAAATCCCATTGCGGAGACAGTGACAGTATAGTTTCCAGAAGCAAGATTTGTAATTTCAAAATTTCCCTTGTCATCAGAAACAGTATTCTTTTTAAGGGCTTTTATAGATATAGAAGCGTAAGAGACAGCTTCGTTATTTTCGGAAACAATTTTTCCAGTAATTTTAGCATTTTGTGCCAAACCAATATTTATAAAGGCAAGCAGTAATAATAAGGAGAAAGTTAATTTCATGGCGGTTATTTATATTTAGGCTGCAAATCTAGTATTATTTAGACTAAATACAAATAAGATTTTTTAACATAAAATTTTAAATAGTACATTCACTATCTGTGATCTGATTTTTTATTAATTATATTTTTTTATTTTTATCCTACTTAAAAAAAAGGGTATTAATTAAATTGATCTTTCTTTTAAAGTTTAATTGTTTTATTTTCAGTGTTTAAGGTGATTTATGATGTAGAGAAACTTTGTTTTTTATTTTAATAATAAAAGAAACATTTTCGACAATTTTTAAAATAAAAATCTTAAAAAAAAGACCAAAAGTAGTTACCTTTTAGTAACTTAATTTTAATAAAGCATTTATCACCCTACTTAAAAAAAGTCATTTTTTGAATGTCTGCTTTAATTTTAATATACAGAAAGTATAACATAAAAGATGCCAATTATTTTTTTTGATTGTTCCAAGTCCGTTATGGTTATTCTTTTTATTGCGCGGAAATATTGCACGAAATTAGCTTACTCAATCATTTCTGTAAAGATTTACAGTATATTTGATTGTTCAATAAATTATTAAAAACAGGCAATATAAATGTTTGAGCTGGATAGGGAAAAATATTTAGGTAGTACTAAAAATATATTTAGTACGAATCAAGGCATATCCGTTGTTGAAACAGAGTATAATAATAAAGATTATGAGGGATGGCACTCTCACAATAATGCACACATAACACTATTCTTAAAGGGAGGAACAACCGAGAAAAGAAAACACTTTACTGAAACTGTTGGTTCTGGTTCTTTGTTATTTTACCATAGCGACGAACTGCATTTGAACCAAAAAACGATTTTTCCTTCAAGAAATATTAATTTAGAAATTGAAGAAAATCTTTTCAAAGATCTTGAGATTAATGAAGCTGTGATTGAAAAATCGATTCAGAACAGTGCATTATCCAAATTTTTGATTCTAAAAATTTTTAAAGAAACCCAGGCTCCTGATCCGTTTTCCAGCGATACGATTAAAATGCTGTTTGCCCAATTATCCAATGCTAATGAACATTTGGAGCGATTTGAAAAAAGTCCGTTTTGGGTAAAAAGTTTAAATGAACTGCTGAACGACTGCTGGAATGAAAACCCAAACTTAAAGGATCTGGCACAAGTTTTACAATTAAACCCAATTACGATCTCAAAACATTTCCCTAAATATTTTGGCTGTACTTTAGGCGAATACATGCGCCGAATTAAAATTAATCGTTCGCTATCGCTGGTACAATCCAACGAAATTAATCTAACCGAAATTGCTTTTGAATGCGGATTTGCAGATCAAAGCCATTTTATCAGAACTTTTAAAGCACAAACTGGATTTTTGCCCAAACAATTTCAAAAATTATAATAGAGGCAAATTTCATTCTATTTTTTGTTTTTAATGCGGGATACTTTTGCCTCATCATTAATTATAAAATAAATCAAATGGAAACCCTTACCAGAAAACAAAAAATATTCAATTTTCCTGTAGTCAAAATTATTCTTGCTTTACTTACTTTTATGGCGGTTGTTATTATCGGTCAGCAGATTGCAGTAAAATTACTATCCCTAACATCGCTTGACAAAGACTACAGAAACCTTTTAAAAGGTCTTTTTGTTTCTTCAGCATGCATTTGCAGCTATATTCTTTTCTTTAAGAAATACGACAAAAGAAGCATAACAGAATTTGCGACAAAAGGACTTGTCAAAAATCTAACAATAGGAATTCTGACAGGTTTTATTTTACAGTCTTTTACTATTTTAATAATGTATCTTAACGGAAATTACAGCGTTCTAAAGATCAACCCTGTATCGTTTATTCTGATTCCTTTTGCCATAATGTTTACAGTTGCCATTATTGAAGAAATATTAGTGCGCGGTATCATATTTAGAATTGTAGAAGAAAAATTAGGGAGTTACATTTCTCTTACTATTTCGTCGGTGTTATTTGGCGTTTTTCACCTAGCAAATCCTCATGGCACATTAATTTCTGGAATATGTATCACAACTGCGGGTTTTATGTTGGGTGCTGCTTTTATTTACAGCCGTAATTTATGGATGCCGATTGCTTTACATTTTGCTTGGAATTTTACGCAGTCTGGTATTTATGGAGCCGTAACATCTGGAAATGAGAAAACAAGCAGTTTACTGGAAGCAAAGATACAAGGTCCAGAATTTGTAACTGGAGGTGAATTTGGCCCAGAAGGATCAATTCAGGCAATACTTTTCTGTGCTCTTGCAACCGTCTTATTGCTAATTTTATGCCAGAAAAACGGAAAAATAATAAAGCCTTATTGGAAAAGATATTAGAAATTAGAAAAACTATGAGCCAGCAGCTTGAATGGGAAGTGTTAACGACTTTCTTTTAAAATACCTAACTATTATAAAAACAATAATTTATACCGGTTATTGTTACCGCTAATTTATCATATCCTTTATGAATAAACTTATTTTATTATTTTTTACAGCTTTAATTAACAGCATTCTGATTATATTAAAGTAACAATTATTTTAAATTCTAAGCCACACATGAAGAACAGAAAGCATTCATACTCATAATATTATCGAGGCTCAGAATTCTTTATGGTATTCCAAACGGCAATGAAGTATAGACCTCCAAAATCAAATGATTCTGGAGGTATTTTTTTCTCTCAAATTCCTTTCTACATCAATATATTGTAATAGATAATTAGTGTTTCAGATAAAAATGACCAGAGACAAATAAAAAATATTAAAACCTTGATTTTTAATATATTTTGTATATTTTTGTAAGGTATTTAGTATTGTTTGTGTTTTTAGAATATATAGGAATTGTTTTTTGAACATCCTGCTTATTATTGGACATGATTTTTATCGCTATTTATAGCATTACAATTTCCTAAATAGTATAGAATTTAGCCAGCGGGTGCATATTAAAAACAATTACAGCATTTTTTTCCTTACCCCATTTCTTTAGTATTCCTATTTTGAATCTGCTATAAGCCAGACCCTATAAAAGCCTTACGATTAAAGCAATGCGCTTTAATATTCTCTACCGCATTTACACTCTGAAATTTAATTTTTAAAGACGTTTGTTCAAATTGGTCTTAAATGCTGATTTATATTGTCTTAGGTCTTAACAGTTCGATTATTCCGGTAAAAATTTTACGTAGGCATTCGTTTTCGTAAGATGACTGCCATGTCCTTAAGTAAAATATAAAATATGAGTAAAAATATACTTTTTTGTATTGTTGTATTATCGAATTATATTGGTTATGCGCAGCAAGATGCGCAGTACACCCAGTATATGTACAATACAATAGCTATAAATCCTGCCTATGCGGGTTCCCGTGGAGTATTTAGCGTATTTGGCCTTTACCGCACCCAATGGGTTGGTCTTGATGGAGCGCCAGAGACAAGCAGCTTCTCAATCAATACGCCAATAAACAATAGCAGATTAGGCATTGGAGCTTCATTGGTCAATGACAAAATTGGCCCTACAAATGAAAACAACATCTCAGTTGATCTGTCTTACACCATTCAGACCTCTGCAGATTTTAAGCTTTCATTTGGCATCAAAGGAACGGCAAATATCTTCAATTTAGATGTAAACAAATTAAATCCTGCAGATCAGGGCGATCCCCAGTTTCAAGATTTAAACAGCAAGTTCTCTCCAAACGTCGGGGCTGGAGTCTACTGGCATTCCGACAAAGCATACATTGGCCTATCTGTTCCAAACTTTATTGAAACAAACCGTTACGACGACAATGATGTTGCCATCTATAAAGACAGAATCAATTACTACTTAATTGGAGGCTACGTATTCGATCTTGACAAATACCAGTACATAAAATTCAAGCCCGCCATATTAACCAAAATGGTTCAGGGCGCGCCATTGCAGGTAGATCTGTCTGCGAATTTTATGTTCTATGATAAATTTATGATTGGCGCAGCTTACAGATGGAGCGCTTCATTAAGTGCTATGGTTGGGTTTCAGATCACAGACGGACTTTATTTGGGCTATGGCTATGATCGGGAAACCACCAAATTGAACAATTACAATTCAGGCTCGCATGAGATATTCCTGCGCTATGAATTCTTCTCCAACAAAGGCAAAATGACAACCCCTCGTTTCTTCTAAAAATAAGGCATCATGAAAAACTATACACTACTTTTCGCTGCAATCATAGGCGCTTTTTCATTCGGCAGCTATGCCCAGCAGGCAAAAATAAATGCTGCAGACAAAAAATATGACAGCTACGCCTATGTCGATGCAATAAAGACTTATGAAAAAGTTGCGGCCAAAGGCTACAGATCTGAAGACATGTTTAAAAAACTGGGAAATGCCTATTATTTCAATTCAGATTTCCAGAACGCGGCAAAATGGTACGGCGAATTATTTGCCATGAATCCAAATCCGGAGCCGGAATACTATTTCAGATATGCGCAATCTTTAAAATCGGCTGGAGATATTGCCAAAGCCAATAGGCTTTTGGAAGAATTCAATGCCGTCTCAAAAAATGACAGCAGAGGAAAGCTCTACAGAGAAGACATAAACTATCTCGACCAGATAAAGGCAAATTCTGGGAGGTACCAGATAGAAGACGCGGGCATTAACAGCCAATACTCCGATTACGGGTCATTTGTGTACAACAGCAAAATTTACTTTGCATCTGCTCGTGATACGGGAAATTTTGTGCAGCGCAAACACAAATGGACAGGAGAATATTTCACCAATATTTATAATGCCGATCTGGATCCCGCAACGGGAACCGCATCAAAAGTGAATAAATTTAAATCGGCCATAAACACCAAATTTCACGAAGCTTCTCCTGTTTTTACCAAAGACGGAAAAACAGTCTATTTTACCAGAAACAACTATATTGACGGCAAAAAAGGCAAGGACGAAAGCAGAGTCACTTTAATCAAGCTTTACAGAGCAGAACTGGGAAAAGACGGCAAATGGACCAGCATTGCCGAACTTCCATTCAACAGCAATAATTACAGCACAGCTCATCCGGCTTTGAGCCCAGATGAGAAAACGCTGTATTTTGCTTCCGATATGCCGGGTTCTTTTGGAGAATCCGATCTGTATAAAGTAACTATAAATTCAAATGGTGGCTTTGGCCCTCCGCAGAATCTTGGAAACACGATTAATACGGAAGGGAAAGAAACGTATCCTTACTTAACTTCTGAAAACGAGATTTATTTTTCGTCTGACGGACATCCGGGTCTCGGAGGATTGGATGTTTTTGTAGCCAATATTGACAATAGCGGAAAAATAAGGAACATTCAGAATGTCGGGGCAGATGTCAATTCGCCAAAAGATGATTTTGCGTACATTATTGATCCTGAAACCAGAAGAGGATTTTTCACTTCCAACAAAGATGGCGGACGGGGTTCTGATGATATTTATAAATTTCTAGAAACCAGAAGGCTCAAATGCGTCCAGCAGCTGTACGGAATAATATCGGATGCCGAAACAGGACTTGCGCTTCCGGGAGCCAAAGTCACTCTGTATGATGACCAGATGAACATTAAAAACTCTGCCGTTGCAGACGGTTCCGGATTATACGCCTTTGATGTCGAATGCGGAAAAACCTATTTCGTAAGAGCAGAAAAACCTGAATTCGCTACAAAAGAAGTAAATATAACTATAGATAAAACAAGCGGCAAGACCAATCTTCCGATTGCGCTTGAAAAATCAACCTGCAAGGTTACCGTTGGCGATGATTTGGGAAAATGCTTCGGAATCAAATTGATCTACTTTGATTTGGACAAGTCTAACATTAGAACAGAAGCGGCGCTGGATCTGGAAAAAATACTAGTGGTCTTAAACGACAATCCAAGCATGAAACTGGATATCCGCTCGCACACAGACAGCAGGGCATCGCACCAGTACAACGAAGCCTTATCGGATAGAAGAGCAAAATCGACCATCCAGTGGCTCATTAAAAACGGAATAGCGCCTAACCGATTAACTGGAAAAGGCTATGGCGAAACCGAACTGGTAAATAAATGCGCAGACGGTGTTCCATGCACAGAAGCAGAACATCAGGAAAACAGACGAAGCGAATTTATTATAACGGCTTTATAACTTTTCCATCGCCAATCGTACATTCATATAAGAGATAAAACCCCTATCAATTTTACGAAAATAAAAATGATCAATACCTCGAATGTAGACAAATGGTATTAGAAATAACTGTTTGTCAAGCATTGGCTTCAGAATCTATTTTGACTGTCTGATTCCAAGCATTTATTTTCTTAATGTTTTTTGAAAGAATTAGAAAAGTATATGCCGAAAACAGAAAAATAAATCTTGACTGTATTTAGAGTCAGGATTTTTTTTTATAAAAAAATGAAATACCCCTCAATCCAAGTTTAAAATTAAATTCCTCTTCCAATATTATCCAACTACTACATTTCCCAATCCCAATCCCATTCCTCACCTCTCATTCTCCATTTCTCAATTCATTAATAGCACATTATCTAATTATCACATTTCTAGTTCAATCATGAAAATTTCGAGGTAAGAAATTATGTCTTAAAATACAACTTTAAAAACTTCTAGTGGTAAAGCTTCAGTACAAATAAATAGATATTTGCACTGTGTTAATGAGGCTTAGATACTGTAAATGATGAACTTATAAAAATACATCGCTTCTGTTTTAGATTTCATTACAACATGATAAAAAAAATAGTAACCATTAATGATTAAATCATATGAAGAATAGATTACTTCCTTTACTATTTGTTTTGGGTAGTTATTCAGCCTACTCTCAGGTAGTTGTGGGTAAGAAAGAGCCAACAACTAATTCAGCACAGTTTGAAGTATTTGCTAATAACCGAGGAGTATTAATTCCACGTGTCAAATTATTGAGTTCTACGGATACTGTGACAATGGAAAAAGGAAATGAAAACAGCTTGCTGGTTTTTAATACTGAAACTGTTGCCGATATTACGCCAGGGTACTACTACTGGTATATAGACAGATGGGTTAGACTTGCTGTTGCTGGTGAAGCTGCTGGTATTGCAGGAGGTACTGGAGCTCCAGGTAATAAAGGAGAAGCAGGATATCCTGGTAAAGATGTAAGTATTTATACAGATAAAGATTCTGGAACTATTTATGTACAAAATGCTGATGGTACATGGAGTCCTATTAACGGTAAAAACGGAATCGATGGTAAAAATGGTATTGCAGGAGGAAACGGTCTGCCTGGTGATGCTGGTCTTGACGGAACAATCCAGATGTATGTTGATTACAAAACGGGAATTGTTTATGTAAGAGATCCAAAAGATAATACAAAATGGGTTCCATTAAATGGGAAAGAAGGAATTCCTGGAGTTCCTGGAAAACCAGGTGATGCAGGTTCTATTACTACACTTGATGCAATTGTAAAAGATTCTGAGGGTAATATTTATGCATATGTAGGAACCGATAATACAGTTGCTGGCCGAGATAAAGAATGGGCTGATAAGTCTTCAAACTGGGTAAAAATTAACGGTTTAAATGGTGCTGCTGGAATTGCAGGAGCAACTGGAGCACCAGGAATGGCAGGATCAATTACCACTCTAGATGCTATTGTAAAAGATCCAAATGGCGATATTTATGCTTATGTGGGGACAGATAAAACGGTTGCTGGCCGAGATAAAGAATGGACTGATAAGTCTTCAAACTGGGTAAAAATCAATGGTTTAAATGGTGCAACAGGAATTAAAGGGGATCCAGGTGACCCAGGAGTTCAAATTCCTACAGATACTTATGTTCTTGTAAATGAAAATGGTATTGTTTTTATCAAGGATCCTGCAACAGGAAAATGGATTTCTGTTAATGGTAAAAATGGAAACAATGGACAAGATGGAATGATAGGTATTAAAGGAGACCCAGGAGATCCTGGAGTTTCAATTCCAGAGGAAGCAACAATACTTGTAAATGATAAAGGCATTGTATATATCTTAAAGCCAGGGTCTAATCCAAAAGAATGGATTAAATTGACTGGAGATAAAGGGGATACGGGAGCGGACGGTAAGTCGGCGTTCGAGATCTGGAAAGAGCTTCCTGGAAATGACGGAAAAGACATGAACGAGTATGTTGCAGGCCTTAAAGGAGACACGGGAGCGGACGGTAAGTCGGCGTTCGAGAT